>NZ_LIQT01000118.1 GCF_001418415.1 Streptomyces hirsutus | reverse complement strand
CCCTCTCACCGCCCCCCCTCGCCGGCCCTCCTCACCGGCTCCCGCTCACCGGCCTCCCGCGGCAGCCCTCACCGGCAGCCGTCCGTCACGTCGAGCAGGCGCTGCGCCTCGCCCAGCGCCTCCCGCAGGGCCGCGGGGTCGGTGGCGAGGTCGGTGCCCTCGGGCGGCAGCAGCCAGTCCGGGCCCTCCACCGGCGGCCCGGGCGCGGACGCCTCGAAGGCGGGGGCCAGGGGCAGTCCACGGCCGTAGGTCTCCCTGCAGGTGCTGCCCGGCACGTCCCACCCCGCGGCCGTCCCCGGCGGCACCAGGAACCCGAGCGTGCACCCGCCGTCGTCGTGCAGGACGGGGCCCACCGCGTCGCCCGTCCCACCGCGCCGGAGGATGTCGACCGCCTCCAGCCCCTGGCGGGTCGGAACCGTCACCACCTCGCAGCAGTCCGGCGGCCCGCCCCGCGGCGTTCGGGGTTCACTGCTTCGGCTGTTCGTCATCCCGGCCTCCACCTTCCGGCCTTCGCATCTTCGGCCTCCACCACACGCGCTCCTGCGGCCCCGNNGGCCCCGCCCGTCCGGACGGGCGGGGCCAGGTACCGGGCACGGTGGACCGGGAGCCGAGCGCGCTCCCGGTCCACCGGGTTCTCCGTCTCCCGGTCCACCGGGTTCAACGCGGCGGGCCGTCCACGGCTACGGCGGAACCCAATAGCACAGAATGGCAGTTCATGGCGGATCACGGATGAGATATCCGGTTTGTTGCCAAACTTTGCGTGGTGACTCCGTCACAGCAGGTACGTTCTTGCCCGCCGGCACCAGAGCGGCGCCACGCGGCACATGGACGCACCATGACGAACCGCAAGGAACCGCCCTGAGGTCCGGCATGGTTCGACGGTTCGCAGAGAGGACCCGGCCATGGCGTCGTCAACGGTGCCCTCGTCACAGCCCGACCGGCCCCCGCGGCCGAATCTCGTCTTCCGGCAACTGCGCGGACCGCGCTCGCCGGCCGAGTTCGCCGCGTCGGTCCGCCGGGCCGCCCGCGAGATCGGCGAGCGGGTCAGCTGTGACGCGCGGTACGTGCACCGGGTGGAAGCGGGCGAGATCCGCTGCCCCAACTACGCCTATGAACGGGTGTTCCTGCACATGTTCCCCGGCCGCACGCTGACCGACCTGGGCTTCGCGCCCCGCTCGTCGGTCCGCGGGCGCCGGACGCGGGACGACGGGGGCACTCCCCCGGCGCCCGTCGGGGTCCCGGCGCTCGTCACGCGTGAGAGCGGCGGAGCCCCCGAGCCGTCCGACCCGCAGAACCCGTACGACACGCACCACGACTACGAGGAGAGCGACGTGCTGCGTCGCGCATTCATGACCGGCGGGGGCGCCACGGTGGCCGCCGTCTCACTGGGCCCGCTCGCGCTCGCCCCGGACGCCTCGGCGGCACAGCGCGCCGTGCGCCGTCCCGGTGCGAGCGACGCCGGAGCCCTGGAAGAAGCGGTCCGCCGCATCCGGCTGCTCGACGACCGGCACGGGGCCGACGGCCTCTACCGGCGGGCCTCCGCACCGCTGCGCGCCGCCTACGCCCTGCTCGACGCCGGCGCGACCCGGCAGCGGACGGCGGACCGGCTGTACGCGGGCGCCGGTGAACTGGCCATCTCCGTGGGCTGGCTGGCGCACGACTCGGGCCGCTTCGACGACGCCCGCTCGCACTACGCGGAGGCGCTGGCGACCGCGCGGGTGACGGGGGACCCGGGGCTCGAGGCGCACGCCTTCTGCAACACGGCGTTCCTCGCCCGCGACGCGGGCCGGCCGCGGGAGGCGGTGCGGGCGGCGCAGGCCGCGCAGCGGGCCGCGCACCCGCTCGGCTCGCCCCGGCTGATGTCGCTGCTGGCGCTGCGCGAGGCGGGCGGCTGGGCGGGGCTCGCCGACCGGCCGGGCTGCGAGCGGGCGCTGGCCCGCGCGCAGGCCTACTTCGACCGCGGCACCGCGTCGGCCGACCCCGAGTGGATGACCTTCTACGGGGAAGCCGAACTGGAGGGCCTGGAAGCCCAGTGCTGGTCCACCCTGGGCGACTGGCCGCGGGCGGCCCGGCACGCGCGGCGGGCGGCGGAGCTCCAGGACCCGCACTTCACCCGCAACATCGCTTTGTACACGGCGGAGCTGGCGGACGACCTGGCGCGCGGCGGACACCCCGACGAGGCGGCCGCGGCGGGGATGCGGGTACTGGACCTGCTGCCGGAGGTCCAGTCGTCCCGGGTCCGGACGATACTGGCGGGCACGGCCCGCGTCCTGCTCCCGCACCGCCGCGCCGCCGGCGTCTCGGCCTTCCTGGACCGCCACGCCTCGCTCCCCCGCGCGCTGTGACCGGCCCCCGCGCGGGTGGCCGGCGGGGACGGCGGCTCCGGGGCGTTCAGCCCGCCAGGTGCCCCAGGTCGTTCCAGCTCTCGACGGCCGGTTCCCCGTACGCCCAGCCCAGGACCGACAGGGAGGTCGGGTTGAGGCGGATACGGGCCGCGAAGTCGAGCGGCAGCCCCAGCCAGCGGGCGCCGATGGAGCGCAGGACGTGCCCGTGGGCGAAGACCAGGACGTCACGGTCGGCGGAGCGCGCCCAGGCCACCACCTCGTCCGCGCGGGCCGTCACCTCGGCGAGGGTCTCCCCCTCGGGGACACCGTCCCGCCAGATCAGCCAGCCGGGGCGGTCCGCCTGTATCTCCGCGGGGGTCAGGCCCTCGTAGGCGCCGTAGTGCCACTCCATGAGGGTGTCCCAGGGCTGCGCGCGCTCGCCGAACCCGGCGAGTTCGCAGGTCTCCCGCGCGCGGGAGAGCGGGCTGGTGCGCACCTCGACGCCCGGCAGCCCGTCGTACGGCGGCCGGTGCAGGCGCTCGCCGAGCAGCTTGGCGCCCTGCCGGCCCTCGTCCAGGAGCGGTACGTCGGTCCTGCCGGTGTGCTTGCCGGACAGCGACCACGCGGTCTGTCCGTGCCGGGCCAGCAGCATGCGCGGTGCCATGGGAGACCTTCCGGAGAAATCACAGGCGGAACCCCTCCATCATCGCGCACCCTGGATACGGGCAACCCGGGGGACGATCCCAGCGTCTATCAGGGCCGAGGCGCCTCCGCGGAGGCGCGTCCACGCCGTAGAGTGGCCGACCGCCATGGAGGCGCCGTACAGGAACGAGGGGGAGGGCGATCGGATGCCGCACACCGAGACACCGGGTACCGAAGGGGCCCCGGCGACCCGGCTGCGCTGGTGGACCGAGCTGCCGCTGATCCTCCTCGTGTACGCCTGCTACTCGGCGGGGCGGCTGCTCGTCCGGGGCGATGTCACCGACGCCGTGAACCACGGTCTGGCGATCCTGCGCATCGAGCAGGCGCTCTACCTCAACGCCGAGCACCCGCTGAACCGTCTCTTCACGCGCGAGCCGTGGCTGGGGATACCGGCCGACTTCTGGTACGCGTCGCTGCACTACCTGGTGACGCCCGCGCTCCTGGTCTGGCTGTTCCGCTCCCGCGCGGTGCACTTCCGCGCCGCCCGCACCTGGCTGATGACGTCGACGTTCATCGGGCTGATCGGCTTCACGCTGCTGCCCACCTGCCCGCCCCGGCTGCTCGACGCGAGCCACGGCTTCGTCGACACCATGGCCCAGTACAGCTCGTACGGCTGGTGGGCCGGCGAGGCCAGCGCCCCCAGGGGACTGGGCGGTCTGACCAACCAGTACGCGGCGATGCCGAGTCTGCACGTGGGCTGGGCCCTGTGGTGCGGCGTGATCCTATGGCGGCACGGCGGTACGCGCCTGGCGAGGATCGCCGGTGTGATCTATCCGCTGGTGACGGTCGTCGTGGTGATGGGCACCGCCAACCACTACTTCCTCGACGCGGTCGCGGGGGTCGCCGTGATGGGCGCCGGACTGCTGCTCACGCCGGTCGTGCTGCGGAACACGGACCGGGTGAAGGCCCTCGTGCCGCCGCGCTTCGCACCGGTCCCGGTGGCCTCTTCCGCCTCGGGTTCCCCGATTGTCAGTGACGGGTGCCAGACTTCCGCGGGTGAGCAATTTCCAGGGCAGCGGCAGCAACAGCTCGAGCCACGGCTCGCCTCCGGAACCGGACCGGGCGACTCCCCTCCGGCCCGGGGGGAAGACGCCGAGACAGCTGCGGCACCGGCTCGCTGAGCTGCGCGGTCCGGACGTACGGGCCAAGGCGCTGGACGCGCGCGCCCTGGCCGCCCTGGCCGCCAACCCGGGCTGCGAGCGGCGCGCGATCCTCGACGGCGCGGGAGTGGACAAGGCCACGCTCGCGGGCGCGTTGGGCTCCCCGTCGGTCTTCGGCCAGTCCCAGTTCGCGTTCGTCCGGGGCAACGCGTTCGAGGCCAAGGTCAAGGCCGACGGCGGTACGGAACTGCTGCGGCTGGTCCACGAGAAGCTGGACCGCTCGGCCGAACCGCCCGCCGCCGCCCGCGTGCCCGACCTGTCCGCGGCGGGCCACGCGGGGCGTGCGGCGCGTACGGAACTGGCGCTGGGCGAGGCCGTCCTGGCGCCGGGGGAGTGGACGCTGCTCGACCATCCGCTGCTCGCGCTGGACGTCGCCGGCTCCCCGGCCTTCCTGGAGCCGGACGCGGTGGTGGTGCACCCGGACGGCAGGTGGACGGTCGTGGAGATCAAGTCCTTCCCCCTGCTGGACGGCTCCGCAGATCCGGCGAAGGTCGGCGCGGCGGCCCGGCAGGCGGCGGTGTACGTCCTCGCGCTGGAGGAGGTCGCCGCCCGCCTCGCCACCGCCCCGGACGCCCCCGGTGAGGCCCCCCGCGTGCGGCACCGGATCCTGCTGGTGTGCCCCAAGGACTTCTCCAACCTGCCGACCGCGTCCGCCGTGGACGTGCGCAAGCAGCGTGCGGTGACCGCCCGTCAGCTGGCCCGGCTCACCCGCATCGAGCACATCGCGGACGCGCTCCCCGAAGGCATCTGCTTCGCCCCCGAACTGCCCCGCGAGCAGCTGACGGCGTCCGTGGAGTCCGTCCCGGCGAGCTACGCGCCGGAGTGCCTGTCCGCGTGCGAACTGGCCTTCCACTGCCGGGACCGTTCCCGCGCACAGGACGCGGTGACCACCCTGGGCCGCCCGGTCCGTGCCGAACTGGGCGGCCTGACGACGGTCGAGGACGTACTGGCGGCGGCCCGCGGAGAGCTCGGCGACCCCGGTGATCCGACGGTCGCCGCCCTGCGCAGGGCGGCGGCGCTGCGCGCGGAGGCACTCGCCGGAGCGGAAGCGCCCACCGGCGCGCAGGCCCTCGCCGGCGTGCCGGGAACCGCCCCCGCGGAGGTGGCCCCTTGTCTCTGATCACCACCCTCGCCCGTCTCGAGGCCGTCAGCACCGGCCGCGCCCGGCCCGCCGCCACCGTCCGGCACCGGCATCTGTCCGAGCGGCCCCTGGTGTTCGTGCCGCTGACCACCGCCGGAGAGGCGGGCGCCCCGCTGGGCGCGCTGGTGGGCACCGACCGGGACGCGCCCCGGCTGCTGGCCGTACCGCAGCCGCGCGACCGCGACCTCAGGTTCGCATTCCTGGCCGAACTGGCCGACGTGGTCCTGCCCTACATCGACGGCTGCGCCGAGGCCGTGGAGGCCGCGGAGCGCAGCGAGACCGACCCGGAGACCGGCAAGCGGGTCAAGGTCGAGGTCGAACTGTGCGCGGACGCGCCGCAGCTGATCGTGCCGAGCCGGGCCGGTGTCGACCTCGTACGGCTCCTCGGCCGTTCCACACGGTTCCGGCGCACGGCGGAGCAGGACCCGGAGGCGCCCTTCCCGGCGCCGCCCCGGGTGCCGTTGCTCGGGCGGTGGCTGACGCACTTCGGGGAGCGGGCCCGGGTGCCCGGGTCGTCGCTGCTGCCCGCCATGACCGATCTGCTGAGCCGGCACTGGGCGACCGGGCAGTCCTCCCTGGAGGACCAGCACCTGGGGGCGCTGCTCGCGTGGATCGACCCGCCCCCGGGCCGCTCGGGCGCCGAGGCCGCGCGGGAGGCGGAGCTGGCGCGGGACGCCGACGGGCAGTTGCGGTGCCCGCCCGCGGGCCCGGCGACCGACCCGGCGTTCGACAACAGACTGCTCGCCCCGGCGATCGAACGGTACGACCGCGCCCGTACGGCGCTCGCCGCCGCCCAGGACGGCCTGGAGGCCGACGAGCGGCTCGGCGCGCTGACAGCGGCCGAGCAGGAGATCCGCAAGCTGGTGGAGAGCCGTACGCGGCCCACCTGGGACGCGGTGTGGCGGGGCCTGGACCTGCTGCGCGCACTGCCCGAGGGCGCGCGGGTCGAGGAGCGGTGGACACGCGACCGCTGGTCGTTCACCGGCCACCGGGACCGGGTGCTGGCCGGAGAGCCGCCGCAGCCGCGCCGCGACGACGCGGTGACCGCGGCCAACAAGCTCGCCACGCGCGAGCGGGAGCAGGCCCGGCTCGAAGCGCAGGAGGCCTTGGACGACCCGCTGGTGATGGCGGGGCGGCGGCTGTCCGGGGAGGCCTTCGCGGGCGAGGTCACCGACGTCGTCATGGCGTACAGCGAGAGCAAGCGGCCGAGCCCCCGCCCGCTGGTCACCGTCCGCACGGACGACCGCCCGCACCTGGGCGCGCGAACCCGGGTGTACCGCTCGCTCGGCGGGAAACCACAGGCGGCCGAGTTCATCGGGTACGAGGACGAGGACGAGACCGACGGGCACCAGACCGACGGGCACGGGAGAGACTGCGCCGAAGAGGGACCGGCCGGGGAGGGACCGGCCGGGGAGGGGCTGTCCGGGAAGGGGCCGGCCGCCGGCGGGCTGCTCGTCCTGCGGATCATGGACAAGATGGGCCGCGGCAAGGAGCCGGAGGCGGGCTCGGTGCCGGAGAAGGGCGACCGCCTCTGCTTCACCCTGTTCGAGCACGAACCGCGCGGCGGGGCGAAACTGCCCGACCCGGAGGAGACGCCGTGGACGCACGGCGGCCCGCCCGGCGCGGAGGCCGCCACACCGGAGGCCGCCGACCCGGTGACCGAGGAGGACGTGCTGTGACCACCGAGGCCGCAAGGACCCCCGAAACCGCCGAGGCCGTCTTCGACGCCGGCGCGGCCGCCACCCGTGCCACCGACGCGATCCTGCGCGACACCCTGCACGGCACCGCCCGCGGGGTGGTCGTCGACTCCCCGCCCGGCGCCGGCAAGTCCACCCTCGTGGTCCGAGCGGCGCTGGAACTGGCCGAAGCGGGCCGCCCGTTGATGGTGGTGGCACAGACCAACGCCCAGGTCGACGACCTGGTGCTGCGGCTCGCCGAGAAGAACCCCGGGCTGCCGGTCGGCCGGCTGCACAGCAGCGACACCGACCCGTACGACAAGGCGCTCGACGGACTGGACAACGTCCGCAAGTCGGCGAAGGCGGCCGACCTCGCCGGGCTCGACGTGGTCGTCTCGACGGCCGCCAAGTGGGCGCACGTCAAGGGCGTCGAACCGTGGGCGCACGCGATCGTCGACGAGGCGTACCAGATGCGTTCGGACGCGCTGCTGGCCGTGGCCGGGTTGTTCGAGCGGGCGCTGTTCGTGGGGGATCCGGGGCAGCTGGACCCGTTCTCGATCGTGGGCGGCGAGCAGTGGGCGGGGCTGTCGTACGACCCGTCCGCGTCCGCCGTGACCACCTTGCTCGCGCACAATCCCGAGCTGCCGCAGCACCGCCTGCCGGTGTCGTGGCGGCTGCCCGCCTCGGCGGCGCCCCTGGTGTCGGACGCGTTCTACCCGTACACGCCGTTCCGCAGCGGCACCGGGCACGGCGACCGGCGGCTCGCGCTCGGGGTCCCGTCGGACGGTTCGGGGCCCGACCGGGTGATCGACGAGGCCGCCGAGTCCGGCTGGGGCCTGCTGGAGCTGCCCGCCCGGCACACCCCCCGCACCGACCCGGAGGCGGTGCGGGCGGTGGCGCTGGTGGTCCGCCGGCTGCTGGACCGGGAGGGCGCGTCGGTCTCGGAGCGGTCCGAGGACGCGGCGCCGCTCACCGCCGACCGGATCGCCGTCGGCACCGCGCACCGCGACCAGGCGGCGGCGGTACGGGCGGCGCTGGCCGGGCTGGGGGCGGCGGACGTCACCGTCGACACGGCGAACCGGCTCCAGGGGCGGGAGTTCGACGTCACGGTGGTGCTGCACCCGCTGTCCGGCCGCCCCGACGCCACCGCCTTCCACCTGGAGACGGGCCGGCTGTGCGTGCTGGCCTCCCGGCACCGGCACGCCTGCATCGTGGTGTGCCGGGCGGGCGTCGGCGACCTGCTGGACGCGTACCCGTCGACGGAACCGGTCCAGCTGGGCACCCTCGTGAAGTTCCCGGACGGCTGGGAGGCCAATCACGCGGTCCTGGCCCATCTCGCCCGGCACCGGATCACCTGGCAGCCCTGAGCCCCCTGTTCCGGCACCTGCCCGGCGGACGTCCGGCACGCTCCGCCCGGCACGCCGGACGGAGCCCGGGACACCGCCGGAGGCCGCCGACGAACACCGCCCCGGACGGCCGGGAGGCCGACCACGCGGTCCTGGCCCACCCCGCCCGGTACCGGGTCGCCCGGCAGCCCCGGCCCCACCGGCCCCGAGGCCCTCTTGCGGGACGCGGGAGAATGGAAGGCGGCCCGCTCCCCCAGTGGGCCGAAGCGCACGCACGAGCAAGGACGAAGGAGAAGACATGGCGGAGCCCACGCCGCGTCGGGACGAACCGCGGCTACGC
>NZ_LIQT01000117.1 GCF_001418415.1 Streptomyces hirsutus | reverse complement strand
CCGGGGCGGCCCCGTCCGCGGGGTCCGCGGGGTCCGCGGACGAAGGGGGCGCGGGGGGCGCGGTGTTCCGGTCCTGCCGTTTCCCGGGCCCGGCGGTCCCACCGGCCTCGCCGGTCTCGGCGGGCCCCGGGGCCGCTCCCGGGTCCGGCTCGTGTCCGCGGTCCGGCCGAGGCCCGGATTCCGGCTCCGGTTCCGGTTCCGGCGGGTCGTTCTCGTACGCCGTCCGGGCGGCGTCGGAAGCCTCCGGGCGAGCCGGGAGGTTTTCGGCGGGGGTGCCGCACCCAGGGCAGGCGAGCGCGCCGTTGAGGTGCCTTCGGCACGGCTGGCAGTAGTCCATGACGCGTGAAGGCTAAGTTCCGCTCACGTCCGGTTCCTAGAGCAAAGTGTGAAGGTTTGGTAGGGACGCTTGCTCATAGGTTTCGAAACTGTCGAAACCGTTATGCGCGCGACCCATTGACACCCCCACCACCCCGTCCTTACTGTCACGCCAGCATTTCGAACGCGTGACGAAATATCGAACACGTCGCACCGCACCATCGAACGATCACAGGGTCCACAACGCAGCGAGGGGCAACCGCCGTGCGTATCACCGGAATCAGCACACACGTGGTCGGGACGCCGTGGCGCAACCTGACGTACGTCCAGGTGCACACCGACGAGGGGATCACGGGAGTCGGCGAGACCCGGATGCTGGGGCACACCGACGCCCTTCTGGGTTATCTGAAGGAGGCCGAGGCCAACCACATTCTCGGCTCGGACCCGTTCGCCGTCGAGGACCTGGTCCGCCGGATGAAGTACGGCGACTTCGGCCGGGCCGGCGAGATCGTGATGTCCGGTATCGCCGTCGTCGAGATGGCCTGCTGGGACATCAAGGGCAAGGCCCTCGGCGTCCCCGTATGGCAGTTGCTCGGCGGCAGGGTGACCGACAAGGTCAAGGCGTACGCCAACGGCTGGTACACCACGGAGCGCACCCCGGAGGCGTACCACAAGGCCGCGCAGGCGGTGGTGGAGCGCGGCTACCGGGCCCTGAAGATCGACCCGTTCGGCACCGGGCACTTCGAACTCGACCGCAAGGAGACCCTGTACGCCGTCTCCCTGATCGAGGCGGTCCGCGACGCCATCGGCCCCGAGACCGAGCTGATGCTGGAGATGCACGGCCGCTTCTCCCCCGCCACCGCCGTCCGCCTCGCGCGGGAACTGGCGCCGTTCGACCCGGCCTGGCTGGAGGAGCCGGTTCCGCCGGAGAACCTCAAGGCGCTGGAGAAGGTCGCCGCCAAGGTCGACATCCCGCTCGCCACCGGTGAACGCGTCCACGACCGCATCGAGTTCCGTGAGCTGTTCGAGAGCCAGGCCGTCGACATCCTGCAGCCGGACGTCGGCCACATCGGCGGCATCTGGGAGACGCGCAAGCTCGCCGCGACCGCCGAGACCCACTACATGCTGGTCGCGCCGCACAACGTCGGCGGCCCGGTGCTCACCGCCGCGTCCCTCCAGGTCGGCTTCACCTCACCGAACTTCAAGATCCTGGAGCACTTCAACGACTTCGCCGACGCGGAGATCAAGAAGGTCGTCAAGGGCGCCCCGCAGGTGAACCCGGAGGACGGCTGCTTCCACCTCTCCGACGCCCCCGGTCTCGGTGTGGAGCTGGACGTCGACGCGGCGGCCGAGTTCCCGCAGCAGCAGGCCCGGTTCGACCTGTGGGCCGAGGGCTGGGAGCAGCGCAAGCCCAAGGGCACAAAGTGACCGGGCGAACGGGCGGCCCCGCGGCCGCTCCCGGGAACTCCGTCGCCGTCGTCGTCGACGCCCCCGGCGCACACCGCCTGGTCGCGCACGAGCCGCGCGACCCCGGTCCCGGCGAGGCCCTGGTCCGGGTGCACGCCACCGGCATCTGCGGCAGTGACCGCGAGGTGTACCAGGGCAACCGCCCCGAGGGGTACGTGCGGTACCCGCTCACGCCGGGCCACGAGTGGTCCGGAACCGTGGAGCGGGTGGGCGCGGGCGTGCCCGCCTCGCTCACCGGCTGCAAGGTCGTGGGAGAGGGTTTCCGGAACTGCCAGGTGTGCGACCGCTGCCACGCCGGCGAGACGACCCTGTGCTCGGCGGGCTACGAGGAGACCGGGTTCACCCGGCCGGGGGCGATGGCCGCCACGCTGACCCTCCCGGCCCGCCTGCTGCACGTCCTGCCGGACGACGCCGACCTCACCGCGGCGGCGCTGCTGGAGCCGGCGGCCTGTATCGCCGCCGCCGCGCTCAAGGCGAACGCCGTGCCCGGCGAGCGGGTCGCCGTGGTCGGCACGGGGACCCTCGGCATGTTCGCGGTGCAGTTCCTGCGCGCGAACTCCCCGGCCGAACTGCTGGTCGTCGGCACCCGCGGCGACCGGGAGGAGCTGTCCCGGCGGTACGGCGCCACCGGCTTCCGCACCAAGGACCAGCCGCTCCCGGACGACTTCGACGTGGTGATCGAGACCGCCGGGTCCGCCGACGCGGCCCGCGCGGCCGCCGCGCTGCTGAGGCGCGGCGGGCGGCTCGTCCTGACCGGCATCCCGGCGCCGGGCGCGGACGGTCTCGACCCGACGGACCTGGTCGTACGGCAGGTGGAGGTGCACACCGTCTTCGGGGCGCCGCCGGACGCCTGGGCGCACACGGTACGGGTGTTCGCCGCCGGACTGCTCGATCCGCTGCCGCTGGTCACGCACGAGCTGCCGCTGGCCGGGTTCTCGGAGGCCATCGAGCTGGTGGGGTCCGGCGACCCGAAGGTGGGCAAGGTCCTGTTGCGTCCTTAGGGCGCCCGGTCGTGCGCCGGTACGGGGCGTCCTGACCGCCCCGTACC
>NZ_LIQT01000116.1 GCF_001418415.1 Streptomyces hirsutus | reverse complement strand
AGGGGGAGGCCGGCCGGGCGCGCGTACAGCGCCCGGCCGGCCTCCCCCTTTCGTGTGCCCGTGGCCGCCCGGTGGGCTCACCCACCGGGCGGCCCCTCCGAGGGGCCCGGTCAGCCCTCCTGCCGCCGTGGCCGCCGCGACGACCACCACAGCCCGGCCGCCCCGCCCACCGTCGGCGGCACCTCCCGCCCGGCCACCCTTCCGCCGGGCAGCCGCCGGGAGGCCGACGGCTTCGCCTGGGCCCCGCCCGAGGGCTGGCGGCGGGACGTACAGACCGGAGCGGAGGTCCACTACACCTCCCCGGACGGCGGCCAGGAACTCGACGCCAAGTCCTCCCTGGCCCGCGGCGACCTGCTGGAGACCTGGCAGACCTCGGAACGCAACGCCCACCGGGGCCGGGACTACCGGAAGATCCGCCTCGAGGAGACCACCTTCCGCGACCACCCGGCGGTGGTCTGGGAGTACACGTTCACCCTCAAGGGCGTCGCCTGGCACGCACGCCTGCTCGGCTTCAACGTGGACGGGAAGTCGTACCAGATCAACACCTGGTACCAGCCGCACACCGGGACCACCGCGCTCGGCACGTACGAGAAGGTGAAGGAGAGCTTCACGGTGTTCTGAATCCCTGCCCCACGCTCCTGCACCCCCGTACCCCGCACTCCCGTGCCCCTGCCCCGACGCGCCCGCGCGCGATCCGTCGTGTCACACTCGGAGCATGCGCGTGTACCTCGGTTCCGACCATGCCGGATACGAACTCAAGAACCACCTCGCCGCGTGGCTCAAGGACGCGGGTCATGAGCCCGTCGACTGCGGGCCGCACATCTACGACGCCCAGGACGACTACCCGCCCTTCTGCCTCCGCACGGCCGAGCGGACCGCCGCCGACCCCGGCAGCCTCGGCATCGTGATCGGCGGCTCCGGCAACGGCGAGCAGATCGCCGCGAACAAGGTGAAGGGCGTACGGGCGGCCCTGGCGTGGAGCGAGGAGACCGCGGCGCTGGGCCGCACGCACAACGACGCCAACGTGATCGCGGTGGGTGCACGCATGCACACCACGGACGAGGCGACGAAGTTCGTCGAGATCTTCCTCGGCACCCCGTTCTCGGGCGACGAGCGCCACAGCCGCCGCATCGACATGCTCGCGGCCTACGAGACCACCGGCGACCTCCCCCCGATCCCGCCCCACCACCCCCAGCAGTAACCGGCGACCGGCCCGTACACGACCCGCCGGGGAGCCGCGGCTCCCCGGCGGGGCCGAAGGACGCGGCCGGCTCCGGCGGCCACAGGGCAGCCAGAGGGCATGCGAAGGGCATGCGGAGGGCAGCGAGAGAAGAGAGGGAGGGAGCGGACCCGTGCCGGAGGGACACACCATCCACCGGCTGGCCGAGGACTACGCCGCCGCCTTCGCCGACGGCAGCCCCCTCCGAGTGACCAGCCCCCAGGGCAAGTTCAGTGACGCCGCCGCCCTCCTGGACCGCACCCCCCTGCACACCGCCGACGCCCACGGCAAGCACCTCTTCCTCGGCTTCCGCGACCCCGACCCCGAGCACACCGACTGGGTCCACATCCACCTCGGCCTCTTCGGCAAGGTCGCCCTGGGCCCGGCCCCCGCGCCCCCGCCCACGGACACCGTCCGCCTGCGCCTCGCGCACCCCGCCGCGTACGCCGATCTGCGCGGGCCCACCACCTGCGCCCTGATCACCGGCGCCGAGAAACGGGCGATACACGACCGCCTCGGCCCCGACCCCCTGCGCCCGGACGCGGAACCGGACGGCGCGTACCGCAGGATCAGCCGAAGCCGTACGACGATCGCCGCACTCCTCATGGACCAGAAGGTCATCGCCGGCGTCGGAAACGTCTACCGCGCCGAGGTCCTCTTCCGGCACGGCATCGACCCCTACCGGGCGGGCCGGGACATCACCCCCGCCGAGTGGCACGCGCTCTGGACCGACCTGGTCGGGCTGATGCGCGAGGGCGTCCGCAACAACCGCATCGACACCGTCCGTCCGCAGCACACCCCGGAGGCGATGGGCCGCCCGCCGCGCGTCGACGACCACGGCGGCGAGGTGTACGTCTACCGCCGGGCCCACCGGCCCTGCCACATCTGCGGCGGCGAGATCCGCACCGCCGATCTCGCCGCCCGCAACCTCTTCTGGTGCCCGGCCTGCCAACACCGGTAGACAATTTCCGTCGGACGCCCCCGCGACGGCGCCCGGTGAAGTTGACTGTGAAGCAGGTCCCCCAACGAGGGACAACCAGGACCTCCCGTGCCAAGTGGCCGGTCCGATGGATAGGGTCCCGAACTAATGGCAGCAGGACGAGAGAGGCGCGCGGAAGCCGACACGCTGACGGCCCGGGTGAAGAAGCAATGGCACCGGGCCCGCGTCGGCGTGCGCCGGGCTGCCGTCGACTACTTCCGCGGAGACGGTTCCGACTGGATAGCCCTCGCCGGACTGCTGCTGACGATCCCGCTCATCTCGGTGGCGACCCTCGCCAACTCCGTGTGGTTCGCGCCGTCCGCACTGGTCCTGCCGATCGTCGCCGGCGGGCTGCTGCTGCGCCCGGCGAGCCTGCTCGGCCTGTACGCGGCGGCGGCGACCGCGCTGATAGTCGAGGCCGTCCGGCTCGGCCCGTACACCGAGGGCGCCTCCCGGGTCACCCCCGGCGTCGTCCTCGTCGTGGCCGCCGGAGGCTTCTTCGGCCTGGTCGTCGCCCAGTTCCGCAGCCGGGTGGGCGTGCCCTGGCGGCGCGGCGGCACCATGCTGTTCGACCTGCGCGAACGCATCCGCGTCCAGAGCCAGTTGCCGGCACTGCCGAGCGGATGGCACCGGGAGATGTCCCTGCGCCCCGCGGGAGGCCAGTCCTTCTCGGGCGACTTCGTGGTCGCCGCCCGCACCAACGGCGGGCGCACCCTGGAAGTCGTCCTGACCGACGTGTCCGGCAAGGGCATGGACGCCGGATCGCGCGCCCTGCTGCTGTCCGGCGCCTTCGGCGGCCTGCTCGGCAGCCTCCCGCCGCACGCCTTCCTGCCGGCCGCCAACGGCTACCTGCTCCGCCAGGAATGGGAAGAGGGCTTCGCCACCTCCATCCACCTCGTCCTCGACCTGGACTCCGGCGACTACGAGCTGTACTCCGCCGGGCATCCGCCGGGCCTCCAACTCAGCGCGGGCAGCGGCAAATGGGAGGAGAAGATGGCCGACGGCCCGCTCCTCGGGGTGTACGACGGCGCCCAGTTCCACCCGGTGAAAGGCTCGCTGCGCGCCGGCGACGTGCTGATGCTGTTCACCGACGGCCTGGTGGAGACGGCGGAGCGGGACATCGTCGAAGGCATCGACCGCCTCACCGGCGAGGCCGACCGCTATGTCGCCGGCGGCTTCCACGGAGCGGCCTGGCACCTCATCGAAGCGGTCGCCAAGGACGTCAACGACGACCGGGCGCTCCTGCTGATCTGCCGCGAGGGCCCCACGGCCGCCGCGAACCGCTGACCGGACGGGGACGGGACCGCGGTCCGCGCCCGTGCCCGTGCCCGGCGCCACTCTCCTGACCCCCTCCAGCACGCGCGGCACCGCACGCGGGCGACACTGGAGGGGTGACCGGGACACCACGCAGCCTGCTGACCACGGCCCAGATCGAGGCCACCGCCCGTGCCGTGCACGAAGGCCAGAGAGACAAGGCGGGCGTGCCGTACGCCGAGCACCTCCGGGCCGTCGCCGAGGGCGTCCGGGCGCGCGGCGGCGACGAGGAGCAGATCGCGGCGGCCTGGCTGCACGACGCCGTCGAGGACGGCAAACTGTCACAGGAGTGGCTCAGGGAAGCGGCACTGACCCGCCGTACCAGGGACATCGTCCTCGCGGTCACCAAGCGGTCCGGGGAACCGCCCGAGGCGTACGCGGCCCGCATCCTCGCGACCCCGGGCGCGCTGCTGGTGAAGGAGGCGGACCTGGCGCACAACGCCGATCCGGCGCGGCTGGCGGTGCTCGACGAGGCGACCCGCACACGACTGAGCGAGAAGTACACGCGGATGCGCACACTCCTCGGCCTCGTGGCGGGCGACCGGCGGCCTGACCAGCCGGCCTGACCAGACGGCCTGACCGACCGGACGGATCGACCGGGCCGGCCACAGGGAACCGGACTGCCGTGCCTGTCGAAGACCTCGGTGTCGTCTCCCGAGTTCACCCGGACCGTGATGCCCCGGCTGTGCACGACCACGTTGAACGGCGACTCCTCCGGCTCCGCGTGGGTCACCACGGTGAACTCCTCACCAGGACGCATCCAACGATCGGTGCCCCACGGCTCGAGCTCGACCCGAAGACCGAGCATGCCGCCGGTCTCGTTGCGCACACTCGTCTTCGACACGCGCGCACCTTGACCAGCAACATGATCGCCCGGACAAGTCCCGGCCCGCACGCGGCCCTGTAGGGACCCCAGCGGACCCCAGCGCCTTTGTGTCCCTCGCCGCCGGCTCAACCGGCTCCAGGTTCAGCAAGCCCGCTCGAAGGCATAGGTGCACCCGGGCAGCGGCCTCGACGCTCACGTACGGATGCGCGCTCCGAATCCGCGGGCATCCGCCCGGCGAGACGGGTGACCGGTTCGTGGCGAATCCGCACCTCGCGGTACGCCCGCCCCGCGCGCGTCCCTCCACGCTCCGCAGCGCCCGGCACCCACCTGTGAGCAGCCCGGATACAACCCTCGCGGCCCGTCGTGAGTCAGAGACACCGCGATGAGGCGAGGGCCTCCGCACCACCGGCCACAGGAATGGCATACGATGCGCGCGGCTCTCATAAAGATCACATAAGAGGATGTACACGTCATGGCAATCCGTGCCCCCTACCGTTCCCTTCGCGGCATATCCGCCGTTGCCGCCCTGCTCGCGATCGGCGCGGTGGGATGCTCGGACGTCTCCGACGCCGTCGACGGCGCCAAGGACGGCGCGAAGAAGGTGGCTCGCCAGCGCTCGGTGTTCTCGCTGGACCTCGGCGACTGCTACAACCCGAACGGCAAGGCCGAGGGCACGGCGTACGCCGTCGAGATCGTGCCCTGCGACGAGGCTCACGAGGGCCAGGTCGTCGGCGAGTTCGCGATCGACGAGGGCAAGGAGTACCCCGGCGACGACGAGGTCGCGACGATCGCGGACAACCGCTGCCCGGTCGAGGCGCAGAAGTACGCCCCGGACTCCTGGGCGCTCCCCAAGGGCGTCGACCTCTACTACTACACCCCGACCAAGGAGAGCTGGGCGACGGGTGACCGCGCGGTGAGCTGCACCTACACCGCGGAGAAGGGCACGTTCAAGGGCTCGCTGGACACCGTGAAGTCCCTCAAGCCCGAGCAGGTCGCGTACCTCGAGGGTTCGAACGCGGTCTACGAGGCCCTGTGGGCGAACCAGCCCGAGAAGGAGACCGTCGAGGACGACCTGGCCGGCTACAAGGCGCAGGCCAAGGCCGTCGCGGCCGCCCTCGACGCGCACGTCGAGGGCCTGGAGGGCATCGAGGGCACCGAGGTCGGCAAGCTCCGCGCGACGCTGACGAAGGCGGCCGGGAACTGGAAGAAGGCCGCGAACGCCGCCGACGCCGACGCGTTCTACATCGCCTACGACCCGGCGTTCACCGGCATCGACCCGAACAAGTCGGTCGCCGCCCGCAAGGAACTGGGCCTGGCCACCACCGTCCCGGCCGACGAGGCCGAGGTCTGGGCGGGCTGACGCCCCGTTGGGTCAGCGGGGCCGCGTCAGTCAAGGACCCGGCCCCGCTTCCCGGGGCCTGTCCGGTCTCGACGCCGCCGAGGAAGGGACCCACCCCGCGTCGGCCGCATCCGGTACGGCGCGGACAGCAGGACCGTGGCGGTGGAGCGGACCTACCGGACCGACCACAACGGCTACCCGGCCGGCGAGAACAAGGGCGGCCCGGCCGGACGTGGACGATCGCTCCGTGGAAGCCGGCCGCTGAAAACCCGACCGCCGTGCCCGCCGTCGTCCTCACCGGCCTGTCCGGACCTCTCTCCGCTTTCGCCGACGCCTTCGGCGTCCGACGGTACGACGGCACCCGGCCGGGATTCCCCCGGTCGGATCGGGGGTGAGCCCGGCAAGCTCTTCACGAGCCGGGCCGGCAGCCGGTCCCGGGCGAGGCGTAACCGGCCCTCCGACGTGATCGACCGGACAGGACCTATGCGGAGACCTGCTCCTGAGCCTTCCGGCCTTCCCGGGACTCCCGTGTCCCCCCGGCCTCCTGCTCCGCCCGCTTCTCCCCCTGCTCGCGCTCGCGGGCCGGTCCGGCCGCGTCGCGCTGGAAGGCCCACTCCATCCTCGGCTCCATCGCGAACCGGAAGACCCGCTGCACCGGCCTGGAGCACAGGAACGTCACCAGGACCGCCGCGCACACGGTCACGGCGGCCACGCCGACCGGCTCGCGCAGCACCGAGGGCTCGAACCAGCCCTGGTAGTCCCCGGCCTTCACCACGAAGCCGTGCAGCAGATAGCCGTACAGCGTGCCCGCGCCGAGTGCCGTGAACCACATGTGGCGACCCGGCACCCAGGCGAAGAAGCAGGCCGTCAGCAGCAGGGAGCAGCCGAACAGCACCAGCACCATCACCGGGCCGGCCCACCACGGCGCGCCCAGCTCCTGCGCGGAGTCACGGTGGTAGAGCCACCCGGTGGTCATCCGCGGTTCCGCCCACCAGGCGAGCGCGAGCGCGGAGACGAACACGGGCACCGACAGGATCCGCACCGACCGGCGGCGCACCAGGTGGAAGTGCTCGGGCCTCATGCACAGGCCGAGCACGAAGTACGGCAGGAACTGCAGGACGCGCTGCAGATCGAGGTCGTCGCCGATCTGCGGGGAGACGCTCGCCAGCATGGCGAGGCCGAGCGCCAGCGGCAGCGGGTGGCGCACGGCCTTCCAGATCGGCGTGGTCAGCCGCCAGACGAACAGCGCGCACAGGAACCAGGTCAGATACCAGGGGTCGAGAAGGCTGATCTCCTGCTGCGGGTCGCTGTCGACGACCCGCTTGAAGAGCGGGTAGGCCGTCTCGAAGACGATGTACGGCACGGCGACGCCGGTGACCAGCCGCCGCAGCCGGTCGGGGCGCATGTCGAAGCTGCGCGAGAAGAAGCCGGAGACGATGATGAAGGCCGGCATGTGGAAGGCGTACACGACGGTGTACGCGGCCTCCATGAACCGGCTGTCACCCTTGATGGGCTCCCAGAAATGGCCGATGGCCACCAGCACGATCGCCAGGTACTTGGCGTTGTCGAAGAACGCGTCCCGCCGCTTGCCGGAGCCCGACGCCCCGCTCCTCGGCATATCGGTCGTCGACGCACCGGTCCCCGGCGACGAGGCCGGGGGAAGCGGCCTTCCGCGGTTGCCGTTCGGTCGAGGCGAGTTCGTCACAGGGCCACCCGCCAGGAACTCGGGGAGGGGACCGGCGCACTCGCTGCGCTTCTGGGGGACGAGGCAGCGTGGAACATCTGAGGCACCCTAGCCTTCACCGCGGGGAGGCGTAAAACTCCCACGTCATTCTGGTTGTCCATTCCGGATACCCGCGATCCGTGAATGCCGACGGTTATGCCGGCGTGACGGCCGACACACGCCGAACGCACCGCACGAGCAAGGCTCCAGAGCACCCGGTGCGCCGCTTGTGACCCGATTCCTCCCGGGCGAACGGTACATATGACCCGCCCGTCGATCCTGAAAGGGTGTCCGCTTCATTCCTTTTCGGGGCCTGCCTGGGGGCTCGTCGGGATACGTGGAGCAGTAAGGGGGAATGGCCGCAGAGGTGTTGTGTGGATATGGCACCGGTCCGGTCGGATTTCATCCGTGAGTGGTGAGTCGAATTACCGTGCGAGAACACACCGTTGGCTTCGCGCGGGGCCCGCCCGTGGCCCGCCCGTCGCCTCGCGCGGGCGGGCGCGCACGCGGAACCTGGCCGATGTGAGACGGATGATGCGTCACGAGCCGCATAGGGCGGCCCTGTTGGTGGCACGATGGTTCTGGCGGGGTGCGCGGGGATGCGTCGCCCGGACCGGACGAGCGGACCGACCAAGGGTGTGATCAGTTGTGGCCATTTCACTGTCTGTGGTGCTGCTGTTGGCGATCATCCTTGTAGTACTGATCAGAGGTGGCTCCATCAAGGCCGGGCCCGCGATCGTCGCGATCCTCTTCGGCTTCTTCCTCGCCTCCACCGGCATGGCCCCGTCGATCAACCGCTTCATGGACTCGATAGCGGACATGATCAACTCGGTCAGCTTCTGAGAACGCGAACAGGGCCGGCGGAGGAATGAACCTCCGGCCGGCCCTGAACCGTGTGGAGCGGGCGACGGGAATCGAACCCGCGTAGCTAGTTTGGAAGACTAGGGCTCTACCATTGAGCTACGCCCGCACATCGCGCACCGCACGCCCTGGGGGCGCGGTACTGACAGGCATCGTAGCGGGTGGTGGGCCCCTGTCGCACACCGCGTGCCCATTTCGGCCCCGGCGTCGCACCGCGTCCGGTGCAATGAGGAGGCCCGGCCGGGCGGCGGCATGTACCCTACGTGTCGCACCAGACGGGGTGTGGCGCAGCTTGGTAGCGCGTCCGCTTTGGGAGCGGAAGGCCGTGGGTTCAAATCCCGCCACCCCGACCAGTCACCTGATCACCGCCAGTGATCGGCTTTGGGGCGCTGCAGTCGCTGCCGTTACTATGCAAGCTGCACGCCCGTGTGTCTCCAGCGTCTGAAGTCTCCGGGCTGCGAATCGGCCGGACCGTTCTGGTCCCGGTGGAAATCCAGAAGTCAGCCACAAGGAGACCGAACCGTGAAGAGCGCCGTGGAGACCCTGAACCCGACTCGGGTTCGGCTCACTGTCGAGGTGCCCTTCGAGGAGCTCAAGGACAGCCTCGACGCGGCGTACAAGAAGATCAACCAGCAGGTCACGGTGAAGGGCTTCCGTAAGGGCAAGGTCCCGGCCCGGGTCATCGACCAGCGCTTCGGCCGCGGTGCGGTGCTGGAGGAGGCGGTCAACGACGCGCTCCCGAAGTTCTACACCGACGCGGTCAACGAGGCCGAGCTGAACCCGCTGGGCCAGCCCGAGGTCGACATCACGGAGCTGAAGGACGGCGAGACGCTCAACTTCACCGCCGAGGTCGACATCCGCCCGACCATCGAGATCCCGGACTACTCCGGCATCGAGGTCGAGGTCGACGCCGTCGAGGTCACCGAGGAGGACGTCGACAAGGCCGTCGAGGAGCTGCGCGAGCGCTTCGCCTCCACCGCCCCGGTCGAGCGTGCCGCCGAGGACGGCGACGTCGTCACGATCGACCTCGAGGCCAAGGTCGACGGCGAGGTCCTCGAGGACGGCATCGCCAACGGCGTCTCCTACACCATCGGCTCCGGCGAGCTGCTGGACGGCGTCGACGCCGCGGTGACGGGCCTGTCGGCCGACCAGGAGGCCACCTTCGCCTCCGAGCTGAAGGGCGGCTCCGCAGCGGGCAAGGAGGCCGAGGTCACCGTCAAGGTCACCCAGGTCGCCAAGCGCGAACTGCCCGAGCTGGACGACGAGTTCGCGCAGCTCGCCTCCGAGTTCGACACCCTCGAGGAGCTGCGCGCGGACAGCCGCAAGCGCCTGGAGAACATGAAGCAGTACGACCAGGCCACGCAGGCCCAGGAGCGCGTCCTGGACAAGCTGCTCGAGCTGGTCGAGGTGCCCGTCCCCGAGAAGCTGCTCGAGGACGAGATCAACACCCGTAAGCACAACCTCGAGCACCACCAGCTCGGCCAGATGGGCCTCGACCTCGAGAAGTACCTCGAGATCCAGGGCAAGACCGCCGAGGAGTTCGACACCGAGACCCGCGAGGCCGCGGTCAAGGGCATCAAGACCCAGTTCGTCCTCGACCAGCTGGTCAACCAGGAGAAGCACAACGTCAACCAGGAGGAGCTCACCGAGCACCTCATGCGGCGTGCGGCCTCCTCCGGCATGTCCCCCGACCAGTTCGCGCAGGCGGTCGTCGAGGGCGGTCAGGTTCCGCTCCTGGTCGGCGAGGTCGCCCGCGGCAAGGCCCTGGCCGCCGTGGTCGAGAAGGCCGTGGTCAAGGACACCAACGGCGAGATCGTCGACCTCGAGGACGAGGAAGAGGACGAGACCGCCGAGGCCCCCGCCGCGGACGCCGAGGAGGCCCCCGCCGAGGCCGACGACGCCGACGCCAAGGCCGCCGACGCCAAGGCCGACGACGCCAAGGCCGACAAGGCCGAGGAGAAGACCGAGGGCTGAACCTCGCGTCGCCTCTGACGGACGTACGACGGGCCCCGGACATTCGTTCCGGGGCCCGTCTGCCGTACGGCAGGGCGACGCCCCAGGGGCGCGGGGCCCCCGCCGGTGCGCGGTTCCGCCGCGCCGGGCGCGGCCGGCCGGCCACGCCCCGCAGACCCTCACCGGCGGATCCGCCCACGGCGTGCGGACCCGGCGCACCCGGCGGAGCACCCTGCGCTCACAGCGAACACCCCCCGCTCCGGGATTCCCCGAAGGGGCCCGCGCGTTAGGGTCCATGAGTACGAGGGCAGGGGAGTCCGCGAGCACGGCCGGACGGCCCCACGCCCCGGCAGAACACGTGAGACGGCCCGGCGCCGTCGTAAGACGAGCAGGTGGATACGTGACGAATCTGATGCCTTCAGCCGCCGGCGAGCCTTCCATCGGTGGTGGCCTCGGCGACCAGGTCTACAACCGGCTGCTCGGCGAGCGGATCATCTTCCTCGGCCAGCAGGTCGACGACGACATCGCCAACAAGATCACCGCACAGCTGCTGCTCCTTGCCGCCGACCCGGACAAGGACATCTACCTCTACATCAACAGCCCCGGCGGCTCGATCACCGCCGGCATGGCGATCTACGACACCATGCAGTTCATCAAGAACGACGTGGTGACCATCGCCATGGGCCTCGCGGCCTCGATGGGTCAGTTCCTGCTCAGCGCGGGCACGCCCGGCAAGCGCTTCGCGCTGCCGAACGCGGAGATCCTGATCCACCAGCCCTCCGCCGGCCTGGCCGGCTCGGCCTCGGACATCAAGATCCACGCCGAGCGGCTGCTGCACACCAAGAAGCGCATGGCCGAGCTCACCTCCCAGCACACGGGCCAGACGATCGAGCAGATCACCCGCGACTCGGACCGCGACCGCTGGTTCGACGCCTTCGAGGCCAAGGAGTACGGCCTCATCGACGACGTCATCCCCACGGCCGCGGGCATGCCGGGCGGCGGCGGCACCGGGGCGGCCTGAGCGGCCCACGGGAGCCACACGGCCCCGTAGGACCCCCCACCGGGCCCCCTCCAGGGTCCGGTGGCAGCCCCAGCAGCCCCGGCCGACCGCCTCAGCCCCTTTCCAGGAGACACCGTGAACGACTTCCCCGGCAGCGGCCTGTACGACCGCACCCGTGCCGAGTACACCGGCCCCGCGGCCGAGTCCCGCTACGTCATCCCGCGCTTCGTCGAGCGCACCTCCCAGGGCATCCGCGAGTACGACCCGTACGCGAAGCTCTTCGAGGAGCGCGTGATCTTCCTCGGCGTCCAGATCGACGACGCCTCCGCCAACGACGTCATGGCGCAGCTGCTGTGCCTGGAGTCGATGGACCCCGACCGGGACATCTCGGTCTACATCAACAGCCCCGGCGGCTCCTTCACCGCGCTCACCGCGATCTACGACACCATGCAGTACGTGAAGCCCGACGTGCAGACGGTCTGCATGGGCCAGGCGGCCTCCGCCGCCGCCGTCCTGCTCGCCGCCGGTACGCCCGGCAAGCGCATGGCGCTGCCGAACGCGCGGGTGCTGATCCACCAGCCGTACAGCGAGACCGGCCGCGGCCAGGTGTCCGACCTGGAGATCGCCGCCAACGAGATCCTCCGCATGCGTGCGCAGCTCGAGGACATGCTGGCCAAGCACTCCACCACGCCGGTCGAGAAGATCCGCGAGGACATCGAGCGCGACAAGATCCTGACGGCCGAGGACGCGCTGAGCTACGGCCTGATCGACCAGATCATCACCACCCGGAAGATGGACAACTCCAGCCTGCGCTGACGCGTGGGGCCCGAGAGGCTGTATCGTCTGCCGCCCCTTGGCATGGTTCATGACGGTTCGCGTCGAAGCGAACCGTGCCAAGGGGGGCCCGAACGGGGGGCCCGGCAAGGTACCGTCGGACATAAGGCAGCACCAGGAGTCGCTGGACTGACGTCCAGGCGGTTCCCAGGCGAAGGGGAAGCACACCGTGGCACGCATCGGTGACGGCGGCGATCTGCTCAAGTGCTCGTTCTGCGGCAAGAGCCAGAAGCAGGTCAAGAAGCTCATCGCAGGACCCGGTGTGTACATCTGCGACGAGTGCATCGACCTCTGCAACGAGATCATCGAGGAAGAGCTCGCCGAGACCAGTGAGGTCCGCTGGGAGGAACTTCCCAAGCCCCGCGAGATCTACGAGTTCCTCGAGGGATACGTGGTCGGCCAGGAATCGGCCAAGAAGGCCCTCTCCGTCGCCGTGTACAACCACTACAAGCGGGTCCAGGCGGGGGAGAACGGCGGCGCCCAGAGCCGCGAGGACGCCATCGAGCTGGCGAAGTCCAACATCCTGCTGCTGGGCCCCACCGGCTCCGGCAAGACCCTCCTCGCCCAGACCCTCGCCCGCATGCTGAATGTCCCGTTCGCGATCGCGGACGCCACCGCCCTCACCGAGGCCGGGTACGTCGGCGAGGACGTCGAGAACATCCTGCTGAAGCTGATCCAGGCCGCCGACTACGACGTCAAGAAGGCCGAGACCGGCATCATCTACATCGACGAGATCGACAAGGTCGCGCGCAAGAGCGAGAACCCGTCGATCACGCGCGACGTGAGCGGCGAGGGCGTCCAGCAGGCCCTGCTGAAGATCCTCGAGGGGACCACGGCGTCCGTCCCGCCGCAGGGCGGCCGCAAGCACCCGCACCAGGAGTTCATCCAGATCGACACGACGAACGTCCTGTTCATCGTGGGCGGTGCCTTCGCGGGCCTGGAGAAGATCATCGAAGGCCGGGCCGGTGCCAAGGGCATCGGTTTCGGCGCGACGATCCGCTCCAAGCGGGAGATCGAGTCCAAGGACCAGTTCGAGCAGGTCATGCCGGAGGACCTGGTCAAGTTCGGCATGATCCCCGAGTTCATCGGCCGGCTCCCGGTCATCACCTCGGTCCACAACCTCGACCGCGAGGCCCTGCTCCAGATCCTGGTCGAGCCGCGCAACGCGCTGGTCAAGCAGTACCAGCGCCTCTTCGAACTCGACGGTGTGGAGCTGGACTTCGAGCGCGAGGCCCTCGAAGCCATCGCCGACCAGGCCATCCTCCGCCAGACCGGCGCCCGCGGCCTGCGCGCCATCATGGAGGAAGTCCTCCAGGGCGTCATGTACGAGGTCCCGTCCCGCAAGGACGTCGCCCGCGTGGTCATCACCGCGGACGTGGTCCTCTCCAACGTCAACCCGACCCTGATCCCGCGCGACGCCCGCGGCCGCGGACCGGGCGAGCAGAAGACGGCGTAGCGGCACCGCCGTTCCCCCGCACGGACGAAGGGCCCCGGTCGGGTGACCGGGGCCCTTTCACGCTCCACGTACCGCTGCGCCGGAACGCGGGACGTCCTACGCCGGGACGCGCACGTCGTCGCGGAGCTTCGTGGTGATGTCCGCGGCGGTTTCCTTCGTGATGTCCTTGGTGTTGTCACCGGGGGAGACGACGGCGACCGTGCTGTAGTCCGCCCAGATGCAGAACCAGTTGGTGGTTTCCTTCTTGGTGAGGTTGTTGTTGCCCTTGCCCGCCTGGCACTTCATGACCGCGCCGTCGAGGTCGACCGCCTCGGGCTTGCCCAGCAGCTCGGTCATGAGCTCGTTGGACGAGTTCTCCTTGGTTTCCTTCGCGATGTTGGCGAAGAGCTTGTCCACGGCCGCCTCGGGGTCCTCGACCTCGCCGTAGGCGCCGAGGAACGTCACGCCCTTCGCCTTGAGCAGCTCTTCCTTGCCGGGGATGTCGGCCGGGTCGGGGGCCGTGGGGTCGTACCTGCTGAAGTCGGCCGTCGAGTACTGGGCGCCCACCGACTTGCCGTTCTTCACGCCGCCCTTGGCCAGGTCCTTGGTGGTGCCGGAGCTCGAGTCCTCGCCGGCCTCCCCGACGCGCGTGTACTCGCCCATCACCTTCTCCGGCGCCGAGAGCTTGTGCGGGCCGTCGTCCTCCACGCCGCCCCCGCCGCCCCCGCCGATCACGAAGTACACGCCGACACCGATCGCCGCCACGACCGCCACCGCGCCGATGATCCAGCCGGCCTTCTTGGAGCTGCCGCCCGGCGGCGGGGGCTGGGGCGCACCGTACGGGGCCTGGCCGTGCGGG
>NZ_LIQT01000115.1 GCF_001418415.1 Streptomyces hirsutus | reverse complement strand
GGCCGTGCACGGCCCGCTGCCGGTACACGCCTTTGCCCCGTGGAGGGCGGGGCGCTTGGTGCCGGGGCGCAGCGGGAAGACGTGCCAGCCGCGGGCGGCGGCGTCCAGCGCCGCGCGCAGCAGCGCGGTACGGGTGTCGTGGGTCATGCTGCGCTCCGGTTGGTGAGCAGCGTTTGGCGCTGGGTGGGGATGGCGGCCAAAACGTGGGTGCGCCAGTGCAGGGCGTATTCCAGGCAGTTGGCGCAGTTCTTGTGCGGGTGGCCGGACAGCGGGGGCCGCTTGCGGGCGTGGTAGCTCCAGGCGGCGGAGTCCGCGGACGCCAGCAGGTGCCCGACCCGTTCCAGACCGAGGATCTTGAATCCGAAGCCGTGCAGCTTCAGCCCGTGGGCGGCCATCGCGGTCACGATGGCGGCGCCCTGGCGGGTGGATTGCAGGCGGCACACCGAGCCGAGACCCACGGTGGGTTCCTGGTGCAGGTTGACGCCGGCCCGCTCGTACAGCTCCACGCACCGCTCGTACTCCGGGACCGTGCTGCCCTGCAGGACGGGGGCGATGCGCAGGTCCGGGGCGAGGGAGCGCAGTTCCAGGAAGTTGGCGACGGTGCGCCGCTGATGCTCCGCGACGCTCAGGTGGGTGCCGACGAACACGTTCGGCCCGGCGGTGCCGCCGTGGATGATCAGGTCCTCGCACATCCAGTCCTGGGGTGCGGCCCAGTCGTAGGGGCCGACGCATTCCCAGATGCGCCGCAGGTCCTGGACGTACTGGCGCGGGGTGCGGGTCCAGGTGCCGTGGCGCTGGAGCTCCGAGAAGCCGCCGGAGTCGACCGCGTACGGCCCGAGCGCGGGGTAGAGCTTGGCCGCGGCGGTGAAGTGCTCGGATTTGAGGAACAGCGGCACGTCGGTGAGCTTGACCCAGTGCCGTTTGTGGGTGGTCAGGTAGAACCGCATCCCGCCCGCGGCGGGAGCTCCCGCGGGTAAGGCTCGCCGGATGATGGTGGGTTGGGTCATGCTGGGAGACCTCCAACAGGTCTGTTGCGGACTGGTTGGGCAGGGCGGCCCCGTGATCTGGCGAGACGGGGGGCCGCCCTTGCGTTGCCGAGGACGCTCGGACGAACGTGGCAATTCGGGGGGGGCGAGTGGCCATGGAATGGACGACGTTGGTCAGCACTGTTGTTGGCGGCGGCATCGCCACGGTGTCGGCAACGGCAGTTGAGTACTGGCGGTGGAAGCGGCAGCGGACCGACCAGAACACGGAGAGCAGACGTGCCCTATATGGTTCGTACCTCGCGGTCCTGGCCAAGGCACGGCATGCGTGCGGTGTTCTGGCACGCGAAACGGACTTGCCGTCAACGCAACGAAGGAGGGTCGCCTGGGACGCCTTCGAGCCGTGCATCAGCCTTCGCTACGAACTGGCGATCACCGCGCCGTCATGGGTCGTGACCCCAGCGGAGAACACGTTTCGCAGGCTCCGCGAGGTGCGTGACGCTGTCGCAAGAGGTGCAACACCGGACAGCGATGAATACGCGCAGCTTCGAAGGGCTTACGACGAAGCTCATCTGTCCCTGCGGAGCGCTATGAGGCGGGATCTAGGTGCCGAGCCCTAGCCGTGGAAGTGGTTGCGCTTGATGATGGCCTTGCGGATGTTCACCGTCGTGCCGCCCCGGTGACTGCCCGAGCCGAGCACCTGGACGGCGATCCATCCGCCGAAGATGACGGCGGCCAGGGTGATGAGCTGGGTGATGAACGCGGTGAGTGCGGCGATGAACGAGGTGAGCAGCAGCAGCCCGCCGCACAC
>NZ_LIQT01000114.1 GCF_001418415.1 Streptomyces hirsutus | reverse complement strand
CCACTCGACCAGGCCGAGTCCACGGCCAGCACGATGCCGAGCGCCATGCAGGCGGCACCGATCAGCGCCAGCAGCCACTGCATCCGGTTGGTCGCGCGACCGGTCCAGACGTCGGGGTACGGGGCACGGGCGCCGTGGGGGTGGTCCCTCATGCCTTCGAGGTTACTCACGTTTCGCTCCGCGGGTCCCGCGGTGCCCGGCTCCACTGCGCCGACCGGGTGCGAAGGGCCGGGGTGCGGGTGGCCGGGGGCTCACACCGCGGGGGTGACCTGCTGGAGGAGCCGGCCTTCCGCGTAGGTGAGGGCGGGCGGGGGCAGCGTACCCTCCCGTCCGCTCAGCAGCACGGTGAGGGTGCCGGTCGCCGGGGCCTCGGGGGCGGGCTGCTCACCGAGGCGGCGCATGGCCTGGGCGGCGACCGCTCCGGCGGAGCCGTGCAGGACGAGCGGCGGCAGGCCGGGGCGCTGCACGGCGGCCCGGATGCGTTCGGCGACCAGTTCGTAATGGGTGCAGCCCAGGACGACGGTCGTCACATCGTCCGGGGTGAGGTCGGCCGCGGCGTCGACGGCTGCGGCGATCGCGCTCTCGTCCGCGCGCTCCACGGCCTCCGCGAGCCCCCAGCACGGCACCTCGGTGACGTCGACGCCGCCGGCGAAGTCCTGGATCAGGTTCCGCTGGTACGGGCTGCCGGTCGTGGCCGGGGTCGCCCAGATCGCCAGCGGCCCGCCGCCGGCCGCCGCCGGCTTGATCGCCGGGACGGTGCCGACGACGGGCAGGGCCGGTTCGAAGCGGGCGCGCAGGGCGGCGAGCGCGTGCACGGTCGCGGTGTTGCAGCCGACGATCAGGGCGTCGGGCCGGCGCGCGGCAGCCGCCTCGGCGACGGCGAGGGCGCGGGCGGTGAGGTCCTGCGGGGTCCTGGGCCCCCAGGGCATGCCGTCGGGGTCGAGGGAGAGGACGAGATCGGCGTCGGGGCGGAGGCGCCGTACCGCTGCGGTGGCCGCCAACAGGCCGATTCCGGAGTCCATGAGCGCGATCTTCACCCGGTCACGATAGTCGATGGGCCGTGTCCGGCCCCTCGTCCGGGGCAGACTGCGCACGTGAGCGCCCTTGTGTGGACCGCCCTCGCGTCCCTCGCCGCCTGGCTGTGGCTGCTGCTCGGCCAGGGCTTCTTCTGGCGTACGGACGTCCGGCTTCCGCCCCGGCGGGAGCCGGAGCCGTGGCCGTCGGTGTGCGTGGTCGTTCCCGCGCGGGACGAGGCGGCGGTGCTGCCGGTGAGCCTGCCGTCGCTGCTCGCCCAGGACTATCCCGGGCGGGCGGAGGTCTTCCTCGTCGACGACGGCAGTACGGACGGCACCGGGCGGCTCGCCCGTGAGCTGGCGGACCGGCACGGCGGACTGCCGCTGACCGTGGGTTCGCCCGGCGAACCGCCGGCCGGCTGGACCGGCAAGCTCTGGGCGGTGCGGCACGGCATCGGCCTGGCCCGCGCGCGTGCGCCCGAGTACCTGCTGCTCACGGACGCCGACATCGCGCACGCGCCCGACAGCCTGCGCCGGCTGGTCGCGGCGGCCCGCACCGGCGGGTTCGACGTCGTCTCGCAGATGGCGCGGCTGCGCGTGGAGAGCTTCTGGGAGCGGCTGGTCGTACCGGCGTTCGTGTACTTCTTCGCGCAGTTGTATCCGTTCCGCCGGATCGGGCGGGACGGGTCGCGGACGGCCGCGGCGGCCGGGGGCTGTGTGCTGCTGCGCGCGGAGGCGGCCGAAAGGGCGCGGATCCCGGACGCCATCCGGCAGGCCGTCATCGACGACGTGGCGCTCGCGCGGGCGGTCAAGGCCGGCGGCGGCCGGATCTGGCTGGGGCTGGCGGACGGGGTGGACAGTGTGCGCCCGTACCCGCGGCTGGACGACCTGTGGCGCATGGTGTCGCGCAGCGCGTACGCGCAACTGCGGCACAGCCCGGTGCTGCTGGCGGGTACGGTCGCGGGTCTTGCGCTGGTGTACCTGGTGCCGCCGGTGGCGGTGGTCTCGGGACTGGCGGCGGGGAGTGCGCCGGCCGTGGCCGCCGGTGCGGCGGCCTGGCTGGTGATGACGGGGACGTACCTCCCGATGCTGCGCCACTACCGGCAGCCGCCGTGGCTCGCTCCCCTGCTGCCGTTCACCGCGTTCCTGTACCTCCTGATGACGGTCGACTCGGCGGTGCAGCACTACCGGGGGCGGGGGGCGGCCTGGAAGGGCCGCACCTACACGCGTCCGGGCGCCGTGCCCGACGAGGGCTGAACCGGGGGCCCGTCGGGCGTCGTGGCGATGGGGGGGTCAGGTGCTGCCGGAGTCCCTCGTGACCGTGGAGCGCTTGCGGCCGGGGGTCACTTGCGGCCGGGGGTCCAGTTCATGCCCCAGCCGTAGGCGCGGTCGACGGTGCGCTGCGGGCTGACACCCCGGTCGGGCACCAGGTAGCGGGCCTCGCGCTGGACGACGAGGTCGCCGCCGGTGTTGGTGATGAGGGCGAGGGCGCACACCGTCGAGGGAACGGTGCACTCGTCGAGCGAGAAGTCGATCGGGGCGCCGTGCTGCGGCTGGAGGGTGACCGTGGCGTGCAGGTCGGCGAAGGAGCGGGCGCCCTCGTAGATGGTGACGAAGACGAGGATGCGGCGGAAGTACTGCTGGTGGTCGAGGCTGACGGTGAGGTTCTCGCCGGAGTCCACGGCGCCGGTGCGGTCGTCGCCGTCGAGGTGGATGAAGGGGGGCCGCTGCAGTGAGCCGTACGCGTTCCCGAGGGCCTGGACGACTCCCTTGCTGCCGTCGCTGAGTTCGAACAGGGCGCACAGGTCGAGGTCGAGGTCGGAGTGCATGGCGACCGGACGGCCCAGCTTGCCCGCCCAGCCGGAGAACTGTTTGCGCACCTGCCAGTTGAGGTTCACCCGGAGGGCGCCCGAGGTTCCGCCCTGTTTGGTCAACGAGACGGAGGGAGCGGCTTTGGTGAGCGTCACCTTGGTGAGCCGGACCGGCGACGCGGTGGGAGGCGCGGCCGACGGGGGCGGGGCGGCCGCGCCTCCCACCGCGTCGCCGGTCCGGCTCACCAAGGT
>NZ_LIQT01000113.1 GCF_001418415.1 Streptomyces hirsutus | reverse complement strand
CCACCCGTGTCCGCGCCTTCCGTACTCGTCCCTCCTGTCCCCGCACCCACCGCACCTGTCCCGGAGCTCCCGAACACCTCCCGGCTCGACAACGCGGTATGGGCGGCCCTGGACGGGCCGCACGCCCACCTCGCCGAGCGGGCCGGCCGGGCGGCCCGCTACCCGGCGGACGTCTACGACTTCGCCGCGCTCGCCGATCCGGCCGATCCGGCCGCCTGGGACGACCTGCACACCCTCGTCGGGCCGGGGACCACCGTCCGGCTCAAGCCCGCCGACGACGTCCCCGACGGCTGGCAGGTCATGGGTCGCGGCACAGCGGTACAACTCGTCGGCACGGCCCTGCGGACCGAGCCCGCCCCCGACGCGGTGCGGCTCGGCCCCGCGGACGTGCCCGAGATCCTGGACCTGGTGGCCCGCACCCGGCCGGGACCCTTCCTCGGCCGGACCGTCGAACTCGGCACCTACCTCGGCATCCGTCACCGGGGCAGACTCGTCGCCCTGGCCGGTGAACGCATCCGGGTCCCCGGGTGGACGGAGATCAGCGCGGTCTGCACCGACCCCGGCCACCGCGGCCGGGGCCTCGGCACCCGACTGGTCCGGGCCGTCGCCGACGGCATCCGGGAACGCGGCGACCGCCCGTTCCTGCACGCCGCGGCGGACAACACACCGGCCATCCGTCTCTACGAGGCGATCGGCTTCACGGTGCGCCGCCGCGCCACCCTCCTCCAGGTCCGCAGTCCCGGAACACCGCCCGAGGGACGGACACCGTGAGCCCCGGAGCGATACGGGACGCACCGCCGTCCGGACCCGCGGCACGCCTCGGACGGCAGCCGGCGGGCGGGTCGCGCGTGACACCCGTGACACGCACCCCGCGCACCGTCCGTCTCTCCTCCCGGCCCCACATCGACCTCCAGCGCGTCGCCGGCGCGCTCTGTCGCCCCTGACCCGTCGCCCCGAAGCCGCCGCGGCCCTTTGCGTACCGGGCCCGGTGATCCCGTACGGACCTTCAGGAAGGCACCCCTCGTGTCGTCGACCCCCGCTTCCCGTCTGCACCTCGCCGTCGCCCTGGACGGCACCGGCTGGCACCCCGCCTCATGGCGTGAACCCGTGGCCCGGCCGCAGGACCTGTTCACCGCCGCCTACTGGGCCGACCTGGCCGCCGAGGCCGAGCGCGGCCTGATCGACTTCGTGACCTTCGAGGACGGTCTCGGCCCGCAGTCCTCGCACCCCTTCGACCCGGACGACCGCACTGACCAGGTCCGCGGCCGCCTGGACGCCGTCCTGACCGCCTCCCGCATCGCACCGCTGACCCGGCACATCGGGCTGGTGCCGACCGTGGTCGTCACGCACACCGAGCCGTTCCACCACTCCAAGGCCGTCGCCACCCTCGACCACATCAGCTCCGGCCGCGCCGGTGTGCGCGTGCAGGTCACGGCCCGGCCGAACGAGGCCGCGCACTTCGGCCGCCGCACCGTCCCCCGCATCGACGGCTACGACAGCCCCGGCGCCCAGGACATGCTGGCCGACCTCTTCGACGAGGCCGCCGACTACGTGGACGTCGTCCGCCGCCTCTGGGACAGCTGGGAGGACGACGCCGAGATCCGGGACGCCGCCACCGGCCGCTTCGTCGACCGCGACAAACTGCACCACATCGGCTTCGAAGGCAGGCACTTCAGCGTCAAGGGCCCGTCCGTCACCCCGCGCCCGCCCCAGGGCCAGCCGGTCGTCAGCGCCCTCGCCCACGCGACGATCCCGTACCGCCTCGTCGCCCGCCGGGCCGACATCGGCTACGTCACCCCGCACGACACCGACCACGCGCGCGCCATCGTCACCGAGATCCGCGGCGAACAGCAGGAGGCCGGCCGCGCCACCGAACCCCTGCACCTCTTCGGCGACCTGGTGGTCTTCCTGGACGACGACCCGGCGACCGCCCGGGCCCGCCGCGACCGCCTCGACACCCTCGCCGGGTACCCGTACATCCCGGACGCCCCCGTCTTCACCGGCACGCCCCACGAACTCGCCGACCTTCTCCAGGAGTTGAACAGCACGGGGCTGAGCGGATTCCGGCTCCGCCCCGCCGTGCTCGGCCACGACCTGCCCCGCATCACCCAGGGGCTCGTGCCCGAACTGCAGCGCCGGGGCGCCTTCCGCCGCACCTACGAGGCGAGCACCCTGCGCGGCCTCCTGGGCCTCGAGCGCCCCGTCAGCCGCTACGCCGCCGCAGCCACCGCCTGAGCCGGAGGACCGCCCCCTCATGAGCAAGCCGATCAAGCAGATCCATCTCGCCGCCCATTTCCCCGGCGTCAACAACACCACCGTATGGAGCGACCCGGCCGCCGGCAGCCACATCGACTTCAGCTCCTTCGTCCACTTCGCGCGGACCGCCGAACGCGCCAGGTTCGACTTCCTGTTCCTCGCGGAAGGGCTGCGCCTGCGCGAGCAGGGCGGAAAGATCTACGACCTCGACGTCGTCGGCCGCCCCGACACCTTCACGGTCCTCGCCGCTCTCGCCGCCGTCACCGACCGCCTCGGCCTGACCGGGACCATCAGCTCCACCTTCAACGAACCGTACGAGGTGGCCCGCCAGTTCGCCTCCCTCGACCACCTGTCCGGCGGCCGGGCGGCCTGGAACGTCGTCACCTCCTGGGACGCCTTCACCGGCGAGAACTTCCGCCGCGGCGGCTTCCTGCCCGAGGAGGAACGGTACTCCCGCGCCAAGGAGTTCCTCGCCACGACGATCGAACTCCTCGAATCCTGGCAGGGCGACGAGATCCTCGCCGACCGGGCCACCGGCACCTTCCTCGGCGACGCCCGCGCCGGAGCGTTCGTCCACCGAGGACAGCACTTCGACATCCAGGGGCGCTTCAACGTCCCCCGCTCGCCGCAGGGCCGCCCCGTCATCTTCCAGGCGGGCGACTCCGAGGAGGGCCGCGAGTTCGCCGCCGCCGGTGCCGACGCCGTCTTCAGCCGGTACGCCACCCTCACCGAGGGCCAGGCCTTCTACGCGGACGTCAAGAACCGGCTGGCCACGTACGGCCGCGGCCACGAAGACCTGCTGATCCTCCCCGCCGCCACCTTCGTCCTCGGCGACACCGACGCCGAGGCCGCGGAACTGGCCCATGAGGTGCGCCGCAGCCAGGTCAGCGGCGCCACCGCCGTCAAGCAGCTCGAATGGGTGTGGAACCGGGACCTCTCCTCGTACGACCCGGACGGTCCGCTGCCCGACGTCGACCCGCTGCCCGGCGAGAACACCGTGGCACGGGGCCGCGCCCAGGTCCGCATGTACCGCGATCCGCGGACCACTGTCCGGCAGTGGCGGGAACTCGCGGCGGCGAACAACTGGTCCATCCGCGACCTCGTCATCCACACCGGCAACCGCCAGACCTTCGTCGGCTCCCCGGACACCGTCGCCGCCACGATCGACGACTTCGTGCAGGCGGACGTGAGCGACGGCTTCATCCTCGTCCCGCACCTCACCCCGGGCGGCCTCGACGGCTTCGCCGACCGGGTCGTGCCGCTGCTCCAGGAACGGGGGGTCTTCCGCACCGAGTACGAGGGAACCACCCTGCGCGACCACCTCGGACTCACCCGCCCGGACACCCCGCGCGCGGTGCGGGCGGACCCGCCGGCGCAGTGGCGTCCGGTGACCGCACGACAGGACGCCGACCCCGTTCCCACCGACCACTGAGGAGCACCGCCATGTCCGTGGACGTCCCCCTCGGCGTGCTCGACCTGGTGCCGGTCTCCTCCGGCTCCACGGCACCCCAGGCCCTGCGCAACTCCATAGATCTCGCCCGGGCGGCCGAGCGCCTCGGCTACGCCCGCTACTGGTACGCCGAACACCACCTCAACCCCGGGGTGGCGGGCACCTCGCCCGCGGTCGTCCTGGCCCTGACGGCCGCCGCCACCTCCACCATCCGTCTGGGCTCCGGGGCCGTTCTCCTCGGCCACCGCACGGCGCTGTCCACGGTCGAGGAGTTCGGCCTGATCGACGCGCTGCACCCCGGCCGCCTCGACCTCGGCCTCGGCCGCTCCGGCGGCCGTCCGCCCGGTGGGAGCCGCCGAGCCGGTGAGGACGGTCCGTCCGGCGGGCCGTCGTCCGCGCCGCCGGCCCACTCCCCGGTGGTCGACGGCCGCGCCCCGAACGGGCTGCTCATCCCGCCCCGCTTCTCCTTCGAACGGCTGATCGGTTCACCCCGGATCGCCCTTCAACGCGAGCTGCTCATGCTGCCGGGCGCCACGTCGCAGGAGTACGCCGCCCAGATCGACGACATCCTCGCCCTGCTCGCCGGGACCTACCGCTCGCCCGAGGGCGTCGAGGCGCACGTCGTGCCCGGCGAGGGAGCGAACCTCGAGGTGTGGATCCTGGGCAGCAGCGGCGGCGAGAGCGCCGAGGCCGCGGGCGGGCGCGGCCTGCGCTTCGCCGCGAACTACCACGTCAGCCCCGGCACCGTGCTGGAGGCCGTGGCGGGCTACCGGGCGTCGTTCCAGCCCTCGAAGATCCTCGACGCGCCGTACGTGAGCGTCTCGGCGGACGTCGTCGTCGCCGAGAACGACCGCCGCGCCCGCGAGCTCGCCACCGGCTACGCCCCCTGGGTCCGCAGCATCCGCAAGGCGGAGGGCGCCATCGCGTTCCCCACCCCCGAGGAAGCCGGGGCGCTCGACTGGACCGAGGAGGACCGGGCGCTGGTCCGGGACCGTGTCGACACGCAGTTCGTGGGGTCACCGGGCAGCGTGGCCGACCGGCTGGAGCAGCTACGGGAGGCCACCGGCGCCGACGAACTGCTGATCACCACGATCACGCACGACCACCGGGACCGTGTCCGGTCGTACGAGCTGCTGGCCCAGGAGTGGCGCCGCAGATGAGGCGCTCCGGTCGGTGCTACAGGTGCTACAGGTGCTACAGGTGCTACAGGTGCTGCGGGTACTGCGGGTACTGCGGGTACTGCGGGTGCGGGGGTGTGCGGGGTGGCCGTCAGGCGGCGTGCCTCCGTTCGCCGACGCCGTCGAGTCCGCCGCTGCCCGCTTCCGCCGCGGGGACGGCGGGCCCGGCCTCGCCGGCCTTCGGCTCGGGCGCTGCGGAGGCGACGGCGGGTTTGCGCAGCAGGAGGAGTGCCGCGTCGTCGTGCAGCCTGCCGCCCACATGCGTCAGCAGCTCCTCGTGCAGGGCCGCGACGGTGCGCGTCGGATCGTCGTACGGGTGCCGGGCGAACCCCTCGGCGAGCGGGTAGAACTCGCGGTCGGCGTCGCGGGCCTCGGTGACCCCGTCGGTGTAGCGGCTGAGCAGGGCCTGACCGCGGCCGGAGGCGTGCAGTGTGTGCAGCCGCTCGCCGAGGACGAACCCGCCGTCCTCCAGCTTGCGCAGGTATCCGTCGTGCACCAGCGTGCGCAACAGGTGATAGGCGGTGGCCAGCGGCAGCCCCGCCTCGCGCGCCAGCTGCTTCGCCGGCGCGCCGGTCTCGTGCGCGCCCACCGCCTCCAACAGGCGGAAGGCTCGCTGCACGGAGGCGATGAGCGTGGGGCCCGTGCTCATGGCACCAGCGTGCGCCAGGCCCGCACCGCAGGGCAAGGTCGTTCCGGGAACCCCCTGCCTCCTCCCCGGAGGGAAGACGGCACGTGTCAGGCGCCACGACCTGGATACGCGGTGGGTACAGCACCACCGGCCTGCATCACCGGCCGGCACCACCACTACCGCACCACGGCCGCCCGGAAGGTTCCCCGACGCCATGGACAGCTCCCCGCACGACCACGGTGACGACGGCGCGGACAGCGCCCCACCGGCCGCGTACCGCTCCGAAGTGACACTGAGCGTCAACGGAAAGCCGCACACCCTCCTGATCGACCACCGGCGCGTCCTGCTGGACCTTCTGCGGGAGGACCTGGACCTCACCGGGGCCAAGAAGGGCTGCGACCACGGCCAGTGCGGCGCCTGCACCGTCCTGGTCGACGGCCGCCGGGTCAACAGCTGCCTGCAACTGGCCGTCTCGCTGGACGGCTGCGACGTGCTGACGGTGGAAGGACTCACCGAGGGCGACCAGTTGCATCCTCTGCAACGGGCGTTCCTCGACCGGGACGCCTTCCAGTGCGGGTACTGCACGCCGGGACAGATCTGCTCGGCCGTCGGTGTCCTGGCCGAGGCCGCGGCCGGCCACCCCTCTCACGCCACCGGCCCCGCCACGCCGCCGGGGCGGCCGGTGCCTCTGGACGCCGCCGAGATCCGCGAGCGGCTCAGCGGCAATCTGTGCCGCTGCGGCGCCTATCCGCACATCGTCGAGGCCGTGCAGGACGTGGCCCTGTGAAGCCCTTCGGATACCTGCGGGCCACGACCGTTCAGGAAGCCGTCCAAGCGCTCGCCGCGCACCCGGGCGCCCGCTGTCTCGGCGGCGGCACCAACCTCGTCGACCTGATGAAACTGGGTGTGGAGCGGCCAGGCTTCCTCGTCGAGGTGAACCGCCTGCCGCTGGACACGGTCGCGGAACTGGCGGACGGATCCCTGCGCGTCGGCGCGACCGTCCGCAACAGCGACCTCGCGGCCCACCCCCTGGTCCGCGACCGGTACCCCGCACTGTCCCAGGCGCTCCTCGCCGGTGCCTCCGGTCAGCTGCGCAACGCCGCCACCACCGGCGGCAACCTGCTGCAGCGGACCCGCTGCCCCTACTTCCAGGACGTGTCCAAACCCTGCAACAAGCGGGTCCCGGGCAGCGGCTGCGGCGCCCGCGACGGCACGCACCGCGATCACGCGGTGCTCGGCCACTCCGACCACTGCATCGCCACCCACCCTTCGGACATGGCCGTCGCGCTCGCCGCCCTGGACGCCCGCGTGGAGCTGTACGGCACCGAGGGAGCCCGGAGCGTCCCGGTCGCGGAATTCCACCGGCTGCCCGGCGACCGTCCGGAGCTGGACACGGTGATCCGCCCCGGTGAACTCATCACCGGTGTGGTGCTCCCCGCCGCCACGGCCTCGCTTCCCTCGGCCTACCGGAAGGCCCGCGACCGGGCCTCGTACGCCTTCGCCCTGGCGTCCGTCGCCGCCGTCCTGCACCTGTCGGACGACGGCACCGTCGCACAGGTGGGCCTCGCCTTCGGCGCGCTGGCCCACCGGCCGTGGCGGGCGACCCGCGCCGAAGAGGCGCTGCGGGGCGGGCCGGCGACCCCGGACGCGTTCGCCCACGCAGTCGACCTGGAACTCCGAGCGGCCCGGCCCTTGCGGGACAACGGCTACAAGGTCGGCCTCGCCCGCGGTCTCGCCCTGGACGTCCTGACCCGGCTCGCCACGCCCGCCAGGACCTGAACCGGCATGTCGAGGAGGACACCATGACCGGCACCGGTTCCACCCTGGGCGCTCCGGCCGAGCGCCGCGAAGGACACCAGAAGGTCACCGGCAGCGCCCGCTACGCCGCCGAACACCCGCTGCCGGGCCGTGCCCACGCCTGGCCCGTGCCCGCCACGATCGCCCGCGGCCGGGTGACGGCCGTCGACACGGCGGCGGCCCTGGACCTGCCCGGAGTCCTGACCGTGCTCACCCACGAGGACGCGCCCAGGATCGCCGACCCCGACGACCCGACGCTGGCCGTGCTGCAGGATCCCCGGGTGCCGCACCGGGGCTGGTGCGTCGCACTCGTCGTGGCGCGCTCCCCGGAGGAGGCCCGTGCGGCCGCCGGGGCGGTCCGTGTCGAGTACGCCGTGGAGGAGCACGACGTGGCCCTGAGGGCGGACCACCCCGACGTGTACGAGCCGGAGACCGCCAACGGCGGCAACCCGGCCCGCAGGGAGCACGGCGATCCCGAGGGCGCCTTCGCCTCCGCGCCCGTCCGGGTCGACGCCGCCTACCGGGTACCGCCCCTGCACAACCACCCCATGGAACCCCACACGAGCACCGCGCACTGGCAGGGGGACCAGGAGCGCCTCGTCGTCCACACCTCCAGCCAGGGGACCACCACGGTGCGCGCCACACTCGCCGCACTCTTCGGGATGCCCGAGGACCGGATCACCGTCACCGCGGGCCACGTCGGAGGCGGCTTCGGCTCCAAGGGCACCCCCCGTCCCGACGTCGTGCTCGCCGTCATGGCCGCCCGCCGGACGGGCAGGCCCGTGACCGTCGCCCTGCCCCGCCGTCACCTGCCCGCCTCCGTCGGCCACCGGGCGCCCACCCTGCACCGGATCCGCCTGGGCGCCGGGACCGACGGCCGGCTGACCGGCCTGACCCATGACGTCGTCACCCACAGTTCCCGCATCAAGGAGTTCGTGGAGCAGGCGGCGGTTCCTGCCCGCGTGATGTACGCCGTACCCCACTCCCGTACGCTCCACCGGCTGGTGCGGCTCGACGTGCCCACCCCCTCGTGGATGCGCGCCCCCGGCGAGGCACCGGGGATGTACGCCCTGGAGTCCGCGATGGACGAGCTGGCGGGCGAACTGGGCATGGACCCGATCCAGCTGCGCCTCGTCAACGAACCGGACCGCGAACCGGACAGCGGCAAGCCGTTCAGCAGCAGGCACCTCACGGAGTGCCTGCGGGACGGCGCGCGGCGGTTCGGCTGGACCGGGCGCGACCCGCGCCCCCGCTCGCATGCCGAGGGCCCCCTGCTCGTCGGCACGGGCGTCGCGGCAGCCACCTACCCCGTTCTCGTGGCACCGTCCACCGCCGAGGCACGCGCACTGCCGGACGGAACGTTCGTCGTACGGATCAACGCCACCGACATCGGCACGGGAGCCCGCACGGTGCTCACCCAGGTGGCGGCGGACGCCCTCGGCACACCCCTCGACCGGGTGCGGACCGAGGTCGGCGACAGCGACCTGCCCCCCGCGCCGCTGGCCGGCGGCTCCTCCGGAACCGCCTCCTGGGGCTGGTCCGTCCACGAGGCGTGCACCCGGCTGGCGGGAGCCCTCGCCGCTCGCACGGGTCCGCTGCCCGACGAGGGGATCACCGTCCACGCGGACACCACGGGCCAGGCCGACGCCGACAGCCCCTACGCGCGCCACGCCTTCGGCGCGCACTTCGCGGAGACCTCCGTGGACCGCGTCACCGGCGAGGTCCGGGTGCGCCGGCTGCTGAGTGTCTACGCCGCGGGACGGATCCTCAACGCCCGCACCGCGCGGTCCCAGTTCATCGGCGGCATGACCATGGGCCTGGGCATGGCGCTGACCGAGAGCAGCACGATGGACACCGCCTTCGGCGACTTCACCGAGTCGGACCTGGCGGCCTACCACGTGCCCGTGCACGCCGACGTGCCCCGCATCGAGGCGCACTGGATCGACGAGGAGGACGCCCACCTCAACCCCATGGGGAGCAAGGGGATCGGCGAGATCGGCATCGTCGGCACCGCGGCGGCCATCGGCAACGCCGTGCACCACGCCACCGGCATCCGCTTCCGTGACCTCCCGCTGACGCCGGACAAGGTGCTGGCCGCACTGGCGGACTGAACGGCCTCGCCGCGCCCGCCGTCAGGTGGGCGGCCCGGGACGAACGGTGAGGACCGCGATGTCGTCGTCGCTGCCGGCGGCCAGGCCGATGAGCAGCTCGTCGCAGAACACACCGAGGGGTTCGCGGGCCAGCCCGGCGGCATGCCTGCGGAGCCGGTCCATGGAATGGTCCAGGGACTCGCCCCGGCGCTCGATGAGGCCGTCGGTGTACAGCAGCACGGTCGAGTCGGCCGGGATCGCGTCGTAGGCCTGGGGGCGGACCAGGTCGGGGGCCACGCCGAGCAGCAGCCCCGCCCCGTCCTCCAGGTAACGGGTACGGCCGTCCGGGCTGACGAGCAGCGGCGGCAGATGGCCCGCGGCGGAGTGGGCGAACTCCCAAAGACCGTTCCCGAGTTCTTTGACCAGGCCGTAGACGCAGGTCGCGGTGGCCTCCTCGTACAGGGTGCGGTTCGCGATGTCCAGGCGGCGCAGAACCTCCCCCGGCGGCTCCTGACGGTCCACGGCGATCCCGCGCAGCATGCTGCGCAGCTGGCTCATGGCGATGGCCGCGTCGAGGTCGTGCCCGGCGACGTCACCGATGACCAGCGCCGTGTCCCCGTCGGGCAGGACGAAGCAGTCGTACCAGTCGCCGCCGACCTCGGCCGTGGCGGAGGAGGCCGCGTAGCGGGCGGCCAGCTGGAGACCCGGGATCTCGGGCAGCGCCGGCAGGAGCGAGCGCTGGAGGCGTTCGGCGATCTTCCGCGTCTCCTGGTGGAGGCGGGCGTTGTCCACCCGGAGGGCGATCGCGCGCACCAGTTCGTCGACCAGCGGCAGGTCCTCCTCGGTGAACGGCCTTCCCCGCCCCTTCCGGGCGATCGTGAGCGCGCCGATGACCTCCCGGGGCGACCGGAGCGGGGCGACCACCGCGCTGTTCGCACCCAGTTTCCGGAACAGCTCCCCGTAGTGGGCGTCCAGCGGGCTCGCGGCCCGGCCCTGCGGCAAGGGCTCGCGCAACAGCAGGGGCCCCGCCCCGCGCAGCACGCGGGCGAGCGGCCCCCGGGCGGTCTCGGACAGCGGCGGAAGCCGGCCCTCGTACTCCTCGGGCCACGGCCCCTGGGGCGCACGGTGCATGACACAGACCCGCTCCACCTCGTCCTGCGTCGTGAACAGGTCCACCAGGCACCAGTCGGCCAGCCATCGGGTCAGGATCCGGCCCACCCGCCGCAGGCCCTCGTTCAGATCCGGAAGGGTGCTCAGCGCGGCCCCCGTATCGGCCAGCAGGGAAAGCCGTTCCAGCTCGGACGTACCGCCGGCCCGGCCCACACCCGTTCTCCGGTCCCGTCCGGGGAAGGCGGGCCAGGGGGCGCCTCCCGCCTCCCGCGTGGCCCCTGGCCGGACCTGACCGGACGGACGGGGCGAGGGCGACGGCACGGATCCCCTCGGGGACAACTGGGCCACGAACACGGTGCGGCCGTCGGCGGTCTCCTGGCTCTCGACGAACAGCCGGACGGGGACCAGCCCACCGTCGCGGTGCAACGCGGGGAGCGGCAGCGACCGGCCCAGGATCCGGGGCTGCCCGCTGAGCAGCAGGGACGTGAACGCCACAGTGTGGCGCCTGCGGAGATGCTCCGGCATGAGCGCGGTGAGCGGCTGCCCGACGAGCTCGTCCGCGGGCCAGCCGAGCAGGTCCGCCGCCGGTCCGTTGACCGCGATGATCCGGTTCGACTCGTCGGCGGCGATCGTCGCGACCCTGCTGGCCTGCACCTGCCCGGCGTCCCACAGCACCGGCTCCGAGGCACCGGCCCCCGGTTCCCGGGGCATCACCGTCCACGCCGTGGGGCGTTCCCCGGCGAGCTGGTCGCCGATCTGGTCGAACAGCCACTCCTGGAAGCCGTGGCCGCGCGGAAGCGCCGGTAGCGTCAGAAAACGCTCGTCACGGGCAGCCTCCTCGGCCACGTCGAGAACCGCGCGCAAGGTCTCCATCGGAGGTCCGGCGCCCGACGGCACCCACAGGGGCAGGGACCTGAACTCCGCCTCGGCGTGCTGTCGGCGCAGCGTGGCCGTCACACTGGCGCTGATCACGTCGTTCATGTCCAGGGCGACCGCGAGGTCCTCCGCCGTCACGCCGGGGACGTCCCCGGAGGCCAGGGCCAGGACGGCCTCGTTCAGCAGCGTGTGCCGGTGCTGGGTGCAGGTCAGGCAGAGCGCCTCCGGTACATCGAGGAGTGTCACGGTCTCGCCCTGTTCGAAACGGGGGGCGGCGGTCGCCCACCCGTCCGACGGAGGCGGCGCCGGCGATCCCTCGGGCCACAGCTCGAACCACACGGTCTTGACCGTGTCGCCCCTGTCGACGCCGTACCGGGACGCCAGCCGCTCGACCAGCGCCAGCCCCTGCCCCGTACCGGTGTACGCGGGACTCCCGTAGGGCACGAGCCCGCGCTCCGGCCGCCGATCGCTCACCCGCACCAGGACCCCGCCGTCACCGGCCCGGGCCGTCACCTCGATCTCGGTGCGCGCGTGCAGCACCGCATTCGTCACCAGCTCGCTGACCAGGAGCTGAGCGGTGTCCAGCGTCTCCGGTGCGGCCTCGTCGAGTGTGGCCCGCACGAACCGCCGAGCCTCCGCCACGCTCTTCGGCTCCGGAGGGAACCGCCGTGACGGCGCCCCGGGGGCATCGAGTTCGCCCATGGATTCAGTCTGCCCCACGGCCCCCGCCGCCGCGTGCACGCTCACCCGCCCGCCGCGCGGCGGGCCCGCCGTCAGGCCCGCCGTTCCGGCAGGGCGCTTCGGTCGAGGGTGATCCGCGCGGCGACCGGCAGATGGTCGCTGCCGGTGGCGGACAGGGTGCGGATGTGGCGGACGGCGGCCGAGCGGGCCATCACCTGGTCGATGCGGGTCAGGGGAAGCCCGGCGGGGAAACTGAGGGCGAAGCCGCGTTCCGCCACGTTCATCCGGGAGGTCAGCGGAGCCAGGCCGCGGTCGTCGACGGTGCCGTTGAGGTCGCCCAGCAGGATCACCGTCTCCAGTTCCTCGGCGGAGAGGGCCCGCCCCAGCAGCCGGGCGCTCTCGTCCCGGTGGGCCGAGGCGAGGCCACCCGGCCCGACCCGGATCGAGGGCAGGTGCGCGACGTACACCGCGATGTCCCCGTGCGGGCTGCCGACCACGGCCCGCAGCCCGCGGCTCCACGGCTCCGTGATCCCCCGGGGCTTGATGTCCAGCAGCCGGGCATCGGTGAGCGGATGCCTCGACCAGAGACCGACGGTGCCCCGGACCTCGTGGTACGGGTAGCGCGGGGCGAGTGTCCGCCGGTAGACCGGCAGCGCCGCCGGCACCAGCTCCTCCAGCGCGATGAGGTCGGGGCCGGCGTCGGCCAGGGTGCGGGCGGTACCCGCCGGGTCGGTGTTCTCGTCACTGACGTTGTGCTGCACCACCACCAGATCCCGTGCCTCGGCCCGCGGTTCGGGCAGGAACAGCCCGCCGAAGAGATACGTCCAGGCGGTCACCGGCAGCAGCAGGGCCAGCAGCGCGGTCGCCGAACGCCGCAGCAGCGCCGCCGCGAACAGCACGACGACCACCAGTCCCAGCCAGGGCAGGAACGACTCCAGCAGACTGCCCGCCCGGCCCACGGAGTTGGGCACCGCACGGTGGAACACCAGCAGCCCCGCCGTCAGCGCCGCGGCCGCCGCGATCACCCGCCCCCGGGTCCGGACCGACCCACCGCGCGCGCCCCACCGTCCGCCGTCCACCCGTTCCTCCCCGCCGTCCCGCCCACATGATCCTTCTCTCCAGGACGCGCTCCCGCGTGACGCGGTTTCCGTGCCTGGGTCACCTTCAGGTTCCCCAGTCACCAAAAAGTGCGTTCTTCCATGTCAGCGGCCACTCTCTTACGGTTTCCGAGTAACCACAGGTGACCATGACCGCCCGGGCCGTCACCGGTCCGGCGCCGGTGAGCCCGCGGGCTCACCGCACAAGGAGGCAGGCAGTATGACCATCACCCTGGTCAACCCCGAGGGACTTCCGGAGATCGACGCCTACCGGCAGGTGGCGATCGCGTCCGGTTCCCGGACGGTCTTCATCGCCGGGCAGGTCGCATGGGACGCCGCCGGCGTCACGGTCGGCGCGGGCGACCTCGCCGCCCAGGTCGAGCAGTGCTACCTCAACGTCGCCACCGGCCTGGCCGCGGCGGGCGCCACCCTCGCCGACGCCGCGAAACTGACGGCCTACGTCGTCGACTGGACCCCCGACAAGATGGCGCAGTTCATGGAGGGCGTCACCCGCGCGGCTCGGAAGCTGGGGACCGTTCCGGCGGCTCCGGCCACGCTGGTGGGCGTACAGGCCCTGGACATCCCCGACCACCTGGTCGAGATCGAGGCCGTCGCGGTGCTCGACTGAGGCCGTCACGGTCCTCGGCCGAGGCCCGGGACGACGGGAACGGCGACGGCCCCCGGAAGCCGGCGCGGTCCAGGGGCCGGTGACACCGGGGAGAGCGCGATCAGCGGTTCGTACGCATATGGTGCACTTCGCTGGCGACCGCCGCCATCAGTTCGGGATCCAGGACCGACGCGTCGGCGAGCCGGGTCGAGGCGGTCAGGGAGTTCAGCAGCGTCTTGGTGACCCGCACCGCGGGCACCGAGCGCCGCAGGAGCGGTCTGGCCCACTCGTCGACCGCGGCGTCGAGCGATTCCTCGGGCACGACCCGCTGCAGGACCGACAGGCCGAGGGCCTCCTGGGCGGCGAGAGGGCGCCCGGTGAGGATGAGTTCGCGCACGGACGCGGCGCCGACCTCACTGACCAGCCGCGGCAGCAGGCCGCCCCACGCCGTGGGCAGACCGAGGGCGAGTTCGGGCAGCCGGAAGGTCGCGGTGTCGGCACCCACCCGCAGGTCGCAGGCGAGGGCGAGGGCGAAGCCGGCCCCGATGGCCCTGCCCTGGACGCGTGCGATGGTGACGGCGGGGTGGGACGTCAACGCGTCGCACACCCGCCGGCCCTTGACGCCGGAGACGCGGATGCCGTTGCCGGTGGCGTCCTGGGCGAGGTGCTCGGCGAACTCCTCGCGGTCCCCGCCGAGGCAGAAGTCCTGGCCGGTGCCGGTCAGCACCAGGACGCGTACTGAGGGGTCCTGGTCGTCGAGCACGGAGAGCAGGTCGTCCAGCATGGCCTCGCTGACGACGTTGCCCTGCTCGGGAACGTTCAACTCGATGGTGAGCACAGGACCCTGCCGGCGGGTGCGCAGGGTCTTCAGTATCCGCTCGTCGGAATCGTCGGGGTCCTCGAGGCCGCCGGACAGGAGCGGGGTGTTCATACGGTCACTTCCAGGGAGGTGATGCGGCGGAAGACGACACGGGAGGTGTCGTACGAAGGGGGAGCGGAGGGCCGCAAGGTGGGGAACCGTTCCAGCAGTTGGGCGAGGAGCTCACGTGCCTCGAGCCGGGCGAGGCCCGCTCCCAGGCAGTAGTGCGCGCCGCCGCCGAAGGCGAGGTGTCCGCCGCCGCGCCGGATGTCGAAGACACCGGGGCTCGGATTGCGGCGGGGGTCATGGGCGGCGGCACCGTACAGGACGTGGACGGTGGTGTCCTTCGGCATGGGCACCCCCGCGAGGACGGTGTCGTCGGCGGCGATGCGGGAGTTGACGAAAATGGGCGGGTCGTAGCGGAGCGTTTCCTCGATCGCGTCGTCGATGTGCTCCGGATGCTGTCGCAGCCAATCGGCGCGCGACGGGTCCCGGGTCAGCAGCCAGGCGATGTTGGCCAGCAGGACCGAGGTGGTTTCCAGGGAGGCGATGGTGATGAACATCGTCAGGTCGTAGATGACGCGGTCCGCGGCGGCCCGGTCGTCCGGGTACTGGGAGTCCCAGTAGTGGATCAATCCGGTGAGGGCGTCGTGGCCGGGGTTCGCGCGCCGGTGCCGGATCAGCCCGGTGAAATAGGCCCGCATCTCCAGGGTGGCCTGTGCGGATATCGCGAGCTCGCTCTTGGCGGGCAGCAACTCCTGTGCGTAGACCTGCCGGTGGGTGAAGTCGAGGATCCGCGCATGGTCCTCGGGGTCGATGCCGATCCACCGGCCGACGGTGTGGATGGGCAACTGCTCGGCGACCAGGGAGACGAAGTCGGCCTCGCCGTCGGCCCGCAGCCGGTCCTCGAGTCCGTCGAGGAGACCGGAGACGAGAGCGGCGACCCCCGGGCGCATGTCCTCGATCGACGAGCGGTCGAAGGGATTGCCCAGGGATCGCCGCTGGCAGGTGTGGGCGGGGGCGTTGAGCCGGATGAGGGTTCTGGTCATCTCGCGGGTGGCCGGGGCCTCCCAGCGCTCCTGGTCGGGCCGGCGCTCCTGCCAGGCGAAGTCGGGGACGAGCCAGTTCCTGCCGCGCAGGACCTGGCTGCAGGCTTTGAATCCGGTGACGAAGTAGCCGCCCCAGGGGGCGCGCACCACGTCCCCCATGGAGCGCAGTTCCTCCCAGACGGGAAGGGGGTCGGTCTGGCCCTCGTCGGAACGCAGTCGACGGAGGAGGGAGATGACGGCTCGGCGGTCGGTGGACGAGGTGCCGGGAATCGTGCTGATCCCACCTATGTCGCCAACAGCGGTCACGCGAGGCTCCTTTGGCTGGGTGCTTCCGGGTCCGGCCGGAACCTACCCTTCCCCCCTCCTCCGTCATGCGCCTCAGAGTGTTGCTCCTGTCACATGCGGTGCATCAGACACGGAAGACATCGAGGAAACTGCTCCAGAATCCCCTCCTCCGTCCCGGTTCCCGCCGCATCGGGACGGACGGCGCCACGGCCATGGGCTGCTCCGCATCGGGCACCGAGGCACGGCTCTGCAGAGCCGCCGCCATGCGCGTGGCGGGTGACGGGCTGAAGGTCGCGGGCAGCGTCACCAGGGCCCGGTGGAACGGCCCCGGCCGCCACTGCAGTTCCTCCCGGGGCACGGCCAGCGTCAGGTCGGGCAGTGCGTTGAGCAGCCGCTCGAGCGCGGTGGTCGCGATCACGGTCGCCGGGTCCTTGGCGGGGCAGGCGTGCGGTCCCGCCCCCCACGCCAGATGCGCGCCCTTGCTGTGGGCGCGGCGGGCCTCGACGAGCGCGGGATCGCTGTTGGCGCCGGCGAAGGAGATGACCACCGGGGTGTTCGCCTCCACGACATGGCCGCCCAGGTCGACGTCCTGGACCGGGTAGTGGGTCGCGTAGTTGGCGATCGGGGTCTCGTTCCACAGCACGTGGTCGAGGGCCTCCTCGATCATCATGCCGCTCTGCCGGCCGCCCGCGCCGGACAGCATCAGCAGCAGGGCGTTGCCGATGAGGTTGCGCTCGGGTTCCACCCCGGCGCCCATCAGCATCACCAGCTGGTCTTTCAGCTCCTCGTCGGTCAGCCCGGCCGGGTGCTGGATCAGCCACGAGGTGACGTCGTCGCCCGGCTGGCGCCGCTTGAGGGCGATCAGCTCCATGAGGCAGGCGGTGAGGTCCTCGTTGGCGCGCAGGGCGTCCTTGCCGTCGAAGAGCGCCGACATCGAGGTGGTGAGGGTGTCACCGATGTCCGCGGGGCAGCCGAACAGCTTGTTGAACAGCAGCAGCGGCAGCAGCTTGGCGTAGTCGTTGAGCAGGTCGGCCCGGCCCCGTTCGCTGAACTGGTCGAGCAGGTAGTCGGCGATCGGCTCCACGTCGCGGCGGACCCGGGTGATGTTGAGCCTGGCCAGGCTGTCGGTGACCGCCTTGCGCAGCCGCAGGTGCACCGCACCGTCGGTGAACAGGCAGTTCGGCCGGTACGCCATCATCGGCAGCACCGGGTTGTCCATCCCGATGCGCCCCTCGTTCAGGTCCTTCCAGCGGCGGGAGTCGCGGGCGAAGAGCTCGGTGTTCTGCAGGACGCGCAGCGCCATTTCGTGCCCCACGACCAGTGTGGCGTCCGCGCCCGGGGCGAGCTCGACCGGGCCGGCCGGAGCGTGGGCCCGCAACTGGTCGTAGAGCGCCTGCGGATCGGCGGCGAACGAGGCGTCGTGCATGGGGCATCTGCTGCCCGCGGGCGCAGATGTCTGCTGAAGATCCATGAAGTCTTCCTTGATGAACCGGGAGCGTCAGCTCCCGGACGGGGTGGGCGCGGGGCGATCAGGCCGCGCGCTCGAGCAGATGCCGGACCAGCGCGATCAGCGCCTCGGCGGAGGACCGCTGGTCGCGGGCGTCGCAGTAGACGACGGGGGTGTCCGGGAGCAGGTCGAGCGCCTCACGCACCTCCGCCTCGCTGTAGGTGGCGGACGAGTCGAAGGTGTTGACGGCGATGGCGTACTCCAGGCCGTACCCCTCGACGAGGTCGATGACCGGGAACGTCTCCTCCAGTCGCGCGGGATCGACCAGCAGCAGTGCTCCCAGCGCACCGCGGGCCATGTCCTCCCACAGCTGCATGAAGCGCTGCTGCCCCGGCGTGCCGAAGAGGTACAGCACCAGGTCTTCGCTCAGGGTGAGACGACCGAAGTCCAGGGCGACCGTGGTGGTGGTCTTGCCCGTCACGCCCCGCAGGTCGTCGACGTGCACCGAGGCCTGGGTCATCTTCTCCTCGGTACGCAGCGGAGTGATTTCCGACAGCGACCCGATGAGTGTCGTCTTGCCCACGGCGAAATGCCCGACGACGAGGATCTTGGCGGCGTTGGTCACCGCGCTGGAGACGTAGATGGAGCCCTGGGCCGTCTCAGCTGATGAGGGATTGGAGTCCATGCAGAACCTTCTCGAGGGTCGCTCTGTCAACGTTCTGGGCCCGGGGCGGCTCGGCGCGGTGGAGCAGGTGCCCCTGTTCGGACAGGTCGGTCAGCAGCAGGCGGGCCACCCCGACCGGCAGCCCGAGGTGGCCGGCCACCTCGGCCACCGACAGGTAGCCCCCCGCGCACAGGTCCCAGATCGCCGTCACTTCGGGCCCGGCCCCGAGCGGAGGAGTCCGCTCGGGAGCCAGCGTGACGAGGGTGTGCAGTGCAAGTTCGTCCGAGGACGGCAGGCTCCGGCCACCGGTGATGACGTAGGAGCGGACGAAGTCGCTGGAGACGGGTTCCTCCTCGCCGGGAGCCGTCATGAGCCGCCACCGGTGGCCGAGCGCGGTGCGACGCTCATCGCCTTGCTGAGCGCCACCACCGTCTTCTGCATGCGGAAGGACACGGCTTCCATGTCGACGTCGGGAGCCGCCGAGACGGCCAGGTAGGCGCCCTGGCCGGCGGCGCTCAGGAAGATCCAGCCGCCGTCGTACTCCATCAGCGTCTGCTTCCAGACGCCGTTGCCCGAACCGACGAAACCGGAGACCGCGCGGCTGAGGGACTGCATGGAACTCATGGCCGCGGCGTTCGTCTCCGCGTCGTCGCGCGAGATGTCGTCCGAACGCTGCAGCAGCAGGCCGTCGCCCGAGACGAGGACGGCGTGACGGGCACCGCGCACCTCGAGCACGTCGTTCAGCACCCACGACAGGTCGGTGTTCACCGCTGATCAGGTCCTTCCATGGTGTTCGTGATCCGGCCGAGCTGGGTGCCGCGGGCGAACGCGCCGAGGCGCGACGCGGTCACCTCGCTGGCCTGCTCGGGCGTGGGCTCGTCGGCAGGGGCCGTGGCGTCCGGCGAGGGCACCACCGAGATGGGGCCCTGCCGCCGGCGCCGCTTGGGAAGTCCGCCGTTGGTCCTGCCCACCACATGGGAGGGACCCACCGGAACGGGAGCGAGCCGCTGCGGGGCGGCCTCCTCGGAGGATTCCTGGACGGGCTCGGCGGGTGCGGGCGCCTCGGCGGCAAGGAGACTTTCCGGTACACGGATCACTGCACGCACTCCGCCGTAGGGGGACACCGAGCCCACGGAGACGGCGAAGCCGTAACGCGTCGCGAGCATGCCGCACACCGCGAACCCGAACCGGGGCGGATCGCCCAGGCTCGTGATGTCGACCGCGCCTTCGGGGGACAGCAGCGCCGCCGCCCGGTCCTTGGTCTCCTGGTCCATGCCCAGCCCGGCATCGTCGACGATGAAGCACACACCCGTCGGAACGGCCTGGATGTTGACCTCGACCGGCGTGCCCGGAGCGCTGTAGGTGGTCGCGTTGTCCAGCAGCTCGGCCAGCACGACGGCCACCGGTTCGACGGCCTTGGTGGAGACGGAGACGCTGACCTGGGCGTGGATGCCGACCCGGTTGAAGTCCTTGATCCGCCCCTGGGCGCTGCGCGCCACGTCGTACACGGTCGCCGCGCCGTCACGCCGGCCCAGCCATCCGCCGCACAGGACGGAGATGCCCTTGGCCCGGCGGCTGAACTGGCTGCCGGTGTGGTCCACCGACATCAGGTCGGCGAGGACCTCGGTGTCGTTGCCGTACTTCTTCAGCAGCTCGTCGAGCAGCAGCTGCTGCTC
>NZ_LIQT01000112.1 GCF_001418415.1 Streptomyces hirsutus | reverse complement strand
TTACGGGACAGCGCTTAGGGCGCGCCTCCGAACAACACGCGGGTCTACGCCCCGGTAGTGCCGACCTCGGCGCCTGCTCGGTGCGACGTCACCGCAGGTCAGCCACTTTTAGCACACGTCGCAGGCGCAGAAACGAAATCGGCGTGTTATTGATCTGCAAGCCCTTAGCTTGGCGTTTAACGCTGATGACCTCGGTGTTCCTTGATCGATTCGGCGCGTTTGACGGTCTTGCCGACGTCGTGGTGCCTGGCCCGGTGTTTGTTCTTCGAGCCTGCAGGCCGTCCTGGCCCCGGCCGGGACGGTTTCGGTGCGGCCGCCGGACGGGCCGTGGCCGCGCGGACGTTGCGAAACCCCCGCCGCACCCGGGCCGGGGTGAGGTGACGCGGTGCGGCAGGCCGTTCCCAGGGGCGGCGCAGGTCCTCGGCGAGCGGCCGGGCCAGACGGAGCTGGGTGTGGGCGGCGATGATCAGCCAGGTCCACAGGTCGGCGGTGTCCGCGTGGCGGACCTTCGGGGCGGTCCAGCCGAGGGTCTGTTTCATCAGCCGGAAGGTGTGCTCCAGGTCGAATCTGCGCAGGAACACCTGCCACCAGCGGTCCACGTCCGCCGGTGCGGCGGCGGTGGCCGAGCACCACAGCCAGACCGGTTTCGGGTCGCGGTCGCCGGGCAGGCGCTCGACCTTAAGGCGGATCAACGTGCCGTGCAGGATGGGGAGTTCTTCCTTGGCATGGTTCAGCCAGGGGCCGCGGTGGGTGAGTCGGGGGTGCATCCGGTCCCAGGCCGTCGCGGTGGCCGTGCCGTAACGGGTGGTGTCCGTGGCGGTCGTGACATCCGGCTCGTGCCAGCTGTCGGGCTTCTTGAACGTGAGGACGCCGCCATGCCGTCGGGGACGCCCGCCGCGCGGTCCGGAGCGGGCGGGGCCGGCATCGCGGAGCATGACACGGTCCGAGCGCAGACGTCCGACCAACACCACCGGGAGGTCCGCCAGGGCGTGGGTGAGGTAGGCGGTGTCGTAGCCGGAGTCCATGACGATGAGGATCTCGGCATCGCCCGGCCGCCAGTGCCCGGCTGCGATCAACCGCTCGATGACATCGCGGAGTTGGGCGGCCGTGACAGTGGTCGCGTCGTCCGCCGGCCCGAGCCGTACGGCGTCCAGCAGGGCGACCCAGGAGGTGCGGCCGGACTCCAGGGCGGCGACGAAGGAGTAGGGCCAGCCGGGCACCAGCTGGTCCGAGCTGCGGTCGCCGCGTCCGTAGACGTGGCAGAAGAGTCGGTCGTCGCTGGTGGGAGCGTCGGGCCGCAGCCAGTTGCTGACGTCCACGGCGAGCACGATGCGCCCGTCGGCCGCCCTCGGCAGCGGCAGCCCGGCCAGCGTGCGGCGCAACCGTGTCGGCTCCAGCCAGCCCCGGTCCAGGGCGGCGTACAGGGCGCCGTGCCCGCGCCGGTGCTCGACCGCCAGCGACAGTTCGACCAGGGTTTTCACCGGCCCGTCCGCGCACAGCACCGCGTCGGTGAGCTCGAAGAGTGCGTCCGCGCGGGAGTAGAGGCAGTCGTAGAACTCGACCCGAAAGCGGGACAACACGCCCAATGCCTCGCCTGCGGGCGCCTCGACGGGCAGACTCATACGCAGCGGCCGTTCTCTCGTGCTTCGTTACTCGACATCTCGAAGCGTGAAGAACGGCCGCCTCTGCTGTCCTGGGAAGAACCGCAGGTCAGCAGGACGAGTGACCCGCGATGTTAAACGCCAAGCTTAGAGGTCGTTCTCTTTCCGAACCTTGTGTGATGTCCTCGCTGGTCAGGTGTGAAGTAGCTGCTGCCGCGGGAGCCTTGGCTTGTTGCCGGGCGAGAGGTCGTGGGGGTGGCGGATGCCGTCGATGCGGGCGGTTCTGGAGGCACGGCAGAAGGCCGCAGCCGCGCAGGTGAAGCAGCTCGAAGCCGAGTTGGAACGGGTGCGGACGGCTCTGGCGGACGCGGAAGAGGTGCACCGGCGCCGGGTGATCGGCCTCGAGCAGTACTTGGAGGCGCTGGCCGAGGAGGATGCACCCGCCGACGTGGCCGACGAGGTGCCGCGGAGGAAGCCGGTCGGACCGCGCCGGGCGGTGCCGCACCGGCGACACGCGAGCGAGGTGACGGAGCTGTCGCCGGACTATCAGGCGTTGATGGCCGCCGCGGTCGATGCGGGAGCCGACGGGCTGGGTGCCCGGCGGGCCGCGGTGGTGCTGGGCTGGGACAGCGCGTCTGCCTCCCGGGTCGAAGGAGCGAGGGCACGGCTGAAGCGGCTGGTGGAACGGGGCTGGCTGGTCGAGGCGAAGCCGGGCAGGTTCATGCCGCCCGGCACCGGAACAGGACACCGGTGCCGGGCGGCCAGGCGGCGGCTCATGAGCATGGTCATCGACCACCAGATGACGGCTTCGCTGGTGTCGGTGCGCCGCTCGTAGTCCCGCACCAGGCGCCGGCTGCGCAGGAACCAGGCGAGCGATCGTTCCACGACCCAGCGGCGGGGCAGGACCTGGAAGCCGCGGGTGTCGTCGCTGCGGCGGACGATGTCGAGGACCACTCCGAGCTGTGCTGTACTCCAGTCAACGAGATGACCGGTGTAACCGCCGTCGGCCCATACCCGTGTCAGCCGCCCGAAGCGACCCTTGGCCGCCGGCAGCAGGATGCGGGCGGCGTCCCGGTCAGTGGTCGAGGCCGGGGTGACCAGCACGGCCAGCAGCAGACCGAGCGTGTCGGTGAGCAGGTGACGCTTGCGTCCGTTGATCTTCTTGCCGGCGTCGAAGCCCCGCGAGGTGAGGGCGACGGTGGCGTCCGCCTTCACCGACTGCGAGTCCACCACGCCTGCGCTCGGCTCCTGATCACGGCCTTCGGCCTCGCGGACGGCACCGCGCAGCCGGTCGTGCAGTTCGGCCACCAGACCGAGGTCCCGCCAGCGGGCGAAGAAGGCGTACACCCGCGGCCAGGGCGGGAAGTCCGACGGCATCGCCCGCCACTTGATGCCGTTGTCGACCAGGTAGCGGATCGCGTCGATCATCTGCCGGTGGCAGTAGCCCTCCGGCCGTCCGCCCCGGCCGGCCAGCCATCCCGGCACCGGCAGCAGATCCCGCACCAGAGCCCACTCGTCATCGCTCATGTCCGAGCCGTACCGGGGCCGGCGCCCCGGACGGTCGGCCGCGTTCCCGAACCTGTGGGCGAGACAGTCACACCCAGGAGTGGACGGACTGGACCCGGCAACCGTGACCACGCGACACTTCGACAACAGGGCCTCTTGCTCCTCGCTGGACTCGACATCCGCGAGCTACCAAGAGGCCCTTCCTTTATGCCTCCGCACCGGCCAACTCACCCGGACCAGGCCCCTGTTCGAACCCCACCGACCACCCGAGCGGATAGAGAACAGCCAGTTAGGGCTCCCGAACGGTCGGGGTGGATAGCACCATGGCCGAAGCGAAGGCCGACTGTCAGCGGCCTGTTAGATTTCCCCGCTCGTGGCCACTTCCGCTCCCCACTGTGGCCACCTCGATTCCCCGCTGGCGGCCACTTCGTGTACGCAGCGTGAGATCATCCTCGGCGGTGCTCGCCCCACCACGGCAGGAGCGGAGGCAGGTCGCTGAGCCCGCGCGCCGGCCGCTTGGGCATCGACGACTCCCCGTCGTCCCCGTCCCAGCGGCGTGCGTACTGGTCCGGGAGGCTGCCCCAGCCCCAGTAGGGAACCGGGCGGCCGGGTGCCTCGCCGAGTTCGTCGAGGGGGTCGATGCGCTTGTCCGCCACCGTGCACAGGTGGGCCCAGTCGTCGCCCATGTCGAAGACATAGGCGAACTGCTCGCCGGCCTGCAGCCTGCTCAGCTTGGTGGCATGGCCGTCCACGGTGCCGTCCGGGGCCTCGTCGTCCCACCAGTCCAGGGGGCTGACCCGGGTGCCGTCGGACAACGTGAACAGGTGCAGGTGGGCCAGGTCCCAACGGCCGAAGGCGAGATCGATGGCCGTGGCGAACTGGGCGAAGGAGTGCGATCGCGCGGCGGCGAAGATCCGGCCGGGGCGCGGCCACAGGTCCGCACCGTGCCCGGAGACCAACTCCACCCGGATGGACAGCCAGGTACGTGCCACGATCACAACCCCTTCATACGCCAGGTCCGCGAGCCGGCACCGAGGCTACTGAGTGTGACTGCCAGAGGGGGAATCGAGCCGGCCGTGCGTGGGGATTTTCTACCAGCCGCCGACAGCGCCGCTCTGCGTCGGCGCCTGACAGCCCTGCCCTTCGGCTTTGTCATCATGGCCCTCGTCATCTCGTCATCATCCGGTCGGCGTTGGTGTCGGGTCTCTCGCTGTTCGCTCAGAAAAGCGCCAGGCCCTCACCGCTGGTGTCCGCGATGACTGGCCGGGACCGGGCTGGGAGGCCGTCCAGGCGGTCGGGTCCGGCCGCGGCGGCCACGGCGGGGGCGGTCTCGGCCAGCCAGGTACGGAACCGCTCGGCGGCTTCGCGGTAGGGGACTTGCGCCAGGACACGGTGCTCGCCGGAGGGGCACAGGTCGACGGCGACAGTGAGCAGGCAGGAACCGGGCGCATTGTGGCTGCCGGTCCAGGACACGCGCAGCGCACCGCAGGGTTTGCGCCCGCGGGAGCCGCTGGGGTCGCGGTGGGTCGGGCGCAGTGATCGGCAGGCTATGTGGGCGGTCCATGCGGCGAGGTGGGGTAGTGGCAGGGTGGTGCGGGTGCGGCAGCCGGGGCAGCGGTGCCAGTGGCAGAGCCAGTCGGCGGTGTGGGTGTGGAAGAGACGTGTGTAGCGGTTGGCCACGCGGATGTCGTTGCTGTAGAGGTGGTCGGGGCGTTCTTGTGTGTTGCAGGAGTGGCAGACGGGGGCGCGGACGTAGCCGTGTTCGTGGCAGTGGTCGAGTACGGCGGCGGGTGCGGTGCGGCAGATGGCGCACGTCCACCCGGCCACCTTGCGGGAGGTGCCGGGTTTCCTGCTGAGTACCGAGTACCGGTGGCCTTTCAGTTCCTCGTTGTACGGGCGCAGTGGGGCGGTTGGGCGGTCGGGGCTCGTCGTCTGCGGGCCGTCGGCGGCTCGGGCCTGCCGGTGGTGGGAGGGCGGCTCGGTGACGGTTGCGCTTGCCTGGCAGGTCCGCGCGGCTTTCAGCCACCGCGTTTCGGTGTGCTCGGCCACATCCAGCAGCCTGACCACGGCGCGCGGCAGCCACCAGGTCCGCGCCGTCCGGTCGCGGGTGTTCTCCACGAGGATCCGCCGCCAGTCGATCCCCGCCAGATGGTACGGCCGGCCGCCATCACATCGTGCTGCCCGCTCGGACTCGTCCGGTTCCTGCAGTTCCCGGGCGATGCGCCGGCGCCATCGCAGCGGCGTGTTCTCGTTGTACTCCTGCTTGGGCCCGTCACGGAATGGGCCGATGCGGACCAGGTCCTGGCGGTCCATCTCCACCGCGTTCAGTTCCGCTGCCGCCCGGCGCACCTCAGGCTCCGGAACGCTCCACTGGCCGTCGCCTGTCTTCACCGTCGCCACCACATGGCCGCCGAGCAGGACGTAGCCCGCCGGGGCATCGGCGGGAGAGCGGGTGAACGCTGCAGAAGCCGTCGGCACAGTGCTGTGGGCCGTCAAGCCGGCCCACAGAGCGTCCGCGGCGCCCAGAGTGATCAGGCCGCCCGTACGGCCCGGGATGACATGCTCTGACACACCGACAGGCTAACGGCCGGTCTCCGCAGCGCCGTCCGCATCTGTGGCCTCGACGACCACGCGCCCACCAACCCACTCCAGCATGGGCGGCCGGGGCCAGGTTCGAGGCCGCCACCCACCGCCAGGCCGCAGCCGGCACCTTCAGTCGGCCCGCTGCCGGGCACCCGTCGTGCGCCTCACGCATCACGGCCACTCCGATCTCAAGCTCTTTCCCACCTCAGCCTGTGCGTCGCGGCGGCACGAAACGGCGCGTGCCGGTGGTCACGGCAGTGTCGCCTGCGCGGGCAGGGCGTCTGTGCGGGCCGGCTCCGGGCGGACCGTGAAGCGGGAGACGATGAGGTGGTCTCGCGTCCGGTGCCCCTTCCGGCGGACCGGTGCCGGCAAGTGCGGCAGGCCGTGGGCGGCTGTCCGCAAGGGTGGTGTGTGCCCGGGACAGCGGCGACGGTCCCGTTTGGGTGAGTAGCATCCGGCAGCAACAACCCCCGTATGAAGGAGCGTGCCGCGTGGCCACCGAGCCGGAAGAGCCCACCACCCAGAGCCTGCAGAGCCAATACGCGGCCCAGTTCGCCGACCACCTCGCGGCCAACCGGGAGGAACAGGCCCGTCTACGCAAGCGTCTTGAGCAGCTCGAGACGGACGAAGCCTGGCTGGTGAAGGCACTGAAGACGGTGTCCGCCCCGGCCGAGGCCGACGCCGGCGCCCAGGCACCCGAGGGCGAGCCGGCACCGCCGCAGGACAACACGTCCGAGCCGACCGAAGCGGCCGAGCCGTCCGAAGCGACCGATGTTGAGGCTTCCGCGGCTGTGCCGAAGCAGCGGCAGGACAAGCCGGCCGAGGCACCCGCGAAGAAGACCACGGCCAAGAAGACGGCCGCGAAGAAGACGACGGCCAAGAAGGCCACGGCGAAAAAGCCGGAGGCGAAGAAGACAGCAGCGAAGCAGGCGCCTGCGGCGAAGAAGACGACAGCGGCCAAGGCCGGTGAACCGCCCCTAGGAGAGCTGCTGTTGACCGTCCTCGGCAAGCACGCCGGGCAGCCGCGCACCGCGGGCGAGGTCGCCGGCGACCTGGAGCGGGAGTACCCCGAACGGGCCCGGGACATCAACACCGTGCGCAACACCCTGGAACGGCTGGTCGCCAAGAGCCGCATCGAGCGGACCAAGCAGAAGAACACCGTGCTGTACACCGCCGTGACCGAGTCCGCGCCCGCCGCGGACGACGCAGCCGCAGAAGCGTCCCCGACGACCGAGACGGCCGGCGCCGAGGAGACCGAGAAGGTGCCGGCGCAGGCCTGGTGAGGGTCGTGCCGCCCGTCGTGGCGCGCTGCACCGTCCCGGGCGCCAGCACCCGGCACGCTGTGACCGGCGGAGAGGTCGGATAACCGCGCGCCGACGGGGTAGAACGGACGCCGGGTGCCTTTCGGCTACGGACGGCCCTGCCCACAGACCAGCCGGGACCTCTCGGCGATATCGAAGGACAAGCAGCATGGCCAGCGGCACCGTGAAGTGGTTCAACGCCGAAAAGGGCTTCGGGTTCATCGCCCAGGACGGCGGCGGCCCGGACGTCTTCGCCCACTACTCCAACATCACCGGCAACGGCTACCGGGAGCTGGTCGAGGGCGAGCCGGTCACCTTCGAGGTGGCCCAGGGCCAGAAGGGTCCCCAGGCCGAGAACATCGTGCGCGGCTGACGAAGGCAACTGCGCACTGCCCCGCGAGAGTGACTGTGTAGAGTGGCATCACCGACGCGGGGTGGAGCAGCTCGGTAGCTCGCTGGGCTCATAACCCAGAGGTCGCAGGTTCAAATCCTGTCCCCGCTACGAGAACGAGGGGCCCGGCGTCAGCCGGGCCCCTCGCCACATCCAGCCTGTGCCGCTCGAAAAGTCATTGCCCCAGGTGGGAGTGGTGTGGGTCGGCCGCTGGGAGCATGTCCGCGTGATCGTCTCACCGACGGACACGATGGTCCGGAAGCTGCTCTTTGTCCCGTCGGTGCTGCCGCACCGGGACACCACCAAGGACGCCGAGCCGCTCGTGCTGCGGCACGAGCACGCCGTGCTGCGCCGGCAGCCGACCGGCCCGATCCGCTACGAGCCGGCCGTGCGCCTGCCGAAAACCTCATCCGCGCAGGTCATGCGGCATATTGGTACGCGTGGAGGATGCCGCCGAGCCGTTCACGTCTCCGTATGCCGAGGCGAGCGATCTGCTCCGGATCGCTGTCCGGGACCGGCAACGGGTGCAGAGGGCGGGCGTTGTCGATGTCCTGATGGAGCCGATGGGAGTTGGAGAAGTCCTCGAGCTCGCGTAGCGCGTGCAGCAGATGCCGCTGGTTCCAGCTCAACATGCGGTCCAGCAGCTCGCGCCGACAGGTCTGTATCCCCCCGTTCCATGATCGAGTTCATGCGCGGCATCCGCACCCCGCTGGGCACCACCTCAATCCCCACCTCAGCGAGGACCGCGTCGAACAGCGAGGGGAGCTTCCCGTCGCGGTCCCGGATCAGGAACCGTGCCCGGCAGCGGGCGTCTTCGAGGTCCATGACGAGATTCTTCGCGGTCTGCGTCACTCAGGAGGCGCTCGGGTGCGCGGTGGCGCCGAGGATCCGGATCCGTCGGCCGGCATGCTCGATCACCGCGAACACGTACAGGCGCGCCCCGGACAGCGTGACCGTCTCCAGGAAGTCGCACGCCGGCAGGGCGTCGGCCTGGGAGCGCAGGAAGTCCGCCCACGTGCGGGAAGCACGTTTTGGTGCCGGGTCGATCCCAGCTTCCTGGAGGGTCTCCCAGACGGTGGAGGCGGCCACCTTGATCCCGAGAACGAGGAGTTCGCCGTGGATGCGGCGATACCCCCAACCAGGATTCTCCCGCGCAAGCCGCAACACCAAGAGCCGGATGGAGCGCACGGTCCGCGGCCTTCCCGAGCGCTTCGGCCGGGAAGCGGCAGCGTGGCGGCGTGCGCCCAGATCGCGGTGCCGGCACAACACCGTATCCGGCCGCACCACCAGCCGTATCCGGCGCAGCACCTCCGGCGGCAGCCGGTGCAGCAACGCCGCCAGGAACGCCCGGTCGCCCGGGGCGAACCGCACCCTGTCTTTGCCGAGTTGACGCTGAAGCACCGTGATCTGATGGCGCAGGGCGAGGAGCTCCGCGTCCTTGTCCCGGTCGCTCATCGGTAACAGGCGGACCATGGCGAACGCTTGGGTCCGGTCGGGTAAGCCAGTCGCAGCAGCACGACCGACCATCATGTCGGGACAATCACCAGGTACGCGAGAGCACCCCCTCGAGCGCCCGCGCGCGAGACCCCGCGCACCGCCTCCCACCAGGGTGGATGAGGTTTTCGGCAGGGGCAGCGTCTCGGTCTGCTTGACCAGGCGATGCGCGCCCGGCGGGCTGAGCGGAAATGCTCGGGGGACGTTCTTGGTGTAGGCCGCGTCCATGATCACCTCGGTGTGCTGGAAGGGTTGGCGGCCGGCTTGGGTCGGGTTGCCGACGACGTGGTCGACACCCTCCATCTGCTCGGGGGTCTCCATCCAGCCGACGAGGAGCCGGCCGAAGATGATCGCCCAGCCGTATGCCCCGGCGTACTTGAGTCGGTGGATCTTGTCGCGGAGGGCTCCGGAGTACACGGCTACGGTGTCGACGCGGGAGAAGCCCCTTTGCTCGACCGGCACGGTGCACAGCCTGTTCCCGCACGCCCTGCCGGGCAGGACGGCCTGGGAGCAGACCGGGCAGCGCGGGTCGGCGACGGGCCAGCGGGCGTGTCCGCGCTCGTTCGGTGACTGATGCGCTCATGCTGTACACCGGGTCAGGGCCACTGCACAGGTCTGCACAGCGGTCTTACCGCCGGGCCCGGGCGACGGCAGGGTAGTAGGCGAGCGGTACCCGGCGGAATGTCAGGATGGGGGCATGACGACCAAGGTTTACTTCGATATCACCATCAACGACGAGCCCGCCGGGCGGATCGTCTTCAACCTGTTCGACGACGTGGTTCCCAAGACGGCGGAGAACTTCCGCGCCCTCGCGACCGGCGAGAAGGGCTTCGGCTACGCGGGCTCGTCGTTCCACCGTGTCATCCCCGATTTCATGCTCCAGGGCGGCGACTTCACCCGGGGCAACGGCACCGGAGGCAGGAGCATCTACGGCGAGAAGTTCGCCGACGAGAACCTCACCCTCAAGCACGACCGGCCGGGCCTGCTGTCCATGGCCAACGCGGGCCCGAACAGCAACGGCTCGCAGTTCTTCATCACGACCATCGTGACGGGCTGGCTGGACGGCAAGCACGTGGTGTTCGGCGAGGTCGCCGACACCGAGAGCATGGACCTCGTCAAGAAGATCGAGGCCCTTGGCTCCTCCAGCGGCCGTACCTCCGCGAAGATCACTATCGCCGAGTCCGGCCAGCTCTGACGATTCGCCGCCAGCGCCGCCGAGAGGCGTCCGCCCGACGCGCCCCTCGGCGGGAATCGGCACGCGGCCGTAGCCATAGACGGCTCCCGGACAGTGATGAGTTTGGACGCAGGGAGAGTTGACGGCTCACGTATGGTGGGGAGGAAACGCATCAACGCCCACCCCGGGCTGTGAGCCGGGCGGGCCGAACGGGGGAAGAAAGGTGCGTGCCCGATGACGGTCGGGCTCCTCTCCACGATTGCTGCTGTGTTCTACGGGGGCACGGTCTCGATCCTCGCTCTGACTGCGACCTTTGCTCGGCGCCGCACGCTGCGGCGTGAAGCACGCAGCACCCTTGCCGTCTTGGTGCCGAGGAGGGCGGTGGAGCCGCAGCAGGCAGCCCGCACGGCAGTAGGCCCAGACAGCTGAGCGGCGTTGTCAAGTTGTCCATGACGTGTCTGGCTGATGGGATGTCAGGGTGTGGTGAGCCGGGTGCCGGGGCCGGGTCAGGTCTCGGTGGGCAGGCCGGTGCTACCGGTGATCTGGTTCCAGGTCTCGAAGCGGCGGTGCATCTCGGCGCGGTACTGAGGGGCGGTGAGGCGGTGGCGTCGGGGCCTGAAGTGCGGTGAGATCACGCCGAACACGGACAGGAACCGCCGTGTCCCGGTGGCGGAGCAGAAAGCCCTTCATCGGGCGTTCGCGCTGCCGGGTGGGCTGGCGGGAGTTCTCCGCCCGGTTGTTGAGGTACTTCGACTGCCGGTGTCCGACCAAGGGCATCAGCTCCCGGTGGGCGAGGCCGTAAGTGCGGAGCCTGTAGGTGACCAGCACCCGGAGCACCCGGCATTGCTTCTTCATCGGCTTGGCCAGGAGCCGCTTCGCGGCCGTCGCGTTGCGCCGGGACCGCACCAGGATGTCCAGCACGGTGCCGTCCTGGTCCTGTGCCGCTCGAAAAGTCATCGGCGCAGGTGGGAGTGATGCAGTTCGGTCCTGGGATCATGTCCGCGTGATCGTGTCTCTGCTGTACAGGGTGGCCCGGAGGCTGTTGTCCGTCCCGTCGGTGCTGCTGCGCCGTGACACCGCGAAGGACGCCGAGTTGCTCGTGCTGCGGCATGAGAACGCAGTCCTGCGCCGGCAGATTGCCGGCCCGGTGCGCTACGAGCCGGCC
>NZ_LIQT01000111.1 GCF_001418415.1 Streptomyces hirsutus | reverse complement strand
GCCGACGCGGTGGGGATGCGGTGGCGGCTGATGGTGTACCTCGGCGCCTACGGTCCGATGCGGTCGGAGGAGCCGGCCGGCCTCCGCCGCCGGGACGTCGGCATCGCCAACCTGCGCATCCGGATCCGTCTCGCCGAGCCGGAGCGGATGAACGGGCGACGAGTCCAGGGCGACACCAGGTCGGAGGCCGGCACCCGGACTGTGATTCTTCCCGGGTTTCTCCGCCGGGAGCTCCGGTGACATCTGGAGTCGTACGCCGAACCGGGGCCGGACGGGTTGGTCTTCGTGGGGGAGAGGGGGGCACCCTTCCGGCGCAGTACCTTCGGGCGGAAGCGGCGGCGGGCGCGGGAGGTCGTCGGCATGCCCGAGGGCTTCCGGTTCCACGACCTCCGGCACACCGGGCACACGCTCTCCACCCGGTCCGGGGCCACTCCCAAGGGCACGATGGTCCGCGCCGGGCAGTCGTCCGAGAAGGCCGCGCTGATCTATCAGCACTCCGATGAGGAGCGTCAGCGTGACTTGGCGGCCGGCCTCGACGACCTGGTCCGAGCCGAGCGTGCGAGGCACCACAAGGGTAAGGATCATGACCCCGCGCACCACAACGAGAGGCCCACGGGAAGCTAGTGCCGTGCCGGGCGTCGCGAGCCGGTGAACCTTTCCGGTCACCTAGGGTGCCGCAATGAGGTTACGCGGAGTGTTCATCGCATTTTTCCTGGTCCCGCTGGCGTGGGGGGTGATCACCCTGCTGAGGGCCGGGGCGGCCCACGGCGTCCCGGACTGCCCGGGGCTCCAGCTGGGCGAGGACGGCGAGGACCACCCCGGTCCCATGCGGCAGGGCCATACCTGCGCGCTCGACTACAGCGTCCACGGCGGCTATTCGACCGGCACGGCCACGTACGACCAGCTCAAGTACGCCCAGGAGGTGAAGCGCGGCGACCTCCTGGGCCAGGGCCTGCTGTACGCGCTGTACGGAACGGCGGGCACGGCCGCCACCGTGATCGCCACCCGGAAGCGCGCCGACGGACACTAGCCGCGCCCTTATGGTGCGGATGTGGTGCGCGCCCCGCCCACCGGTCTGGACAACAAAGAACCCCCGGGTCGTCGACCTGGGGGTTTCGCGTGGAGCGGGTGACGAGAATCGAACTCGCGCTCTCAGCTTGGGAAGCTGATGTTCTACCATTAAACTACACCCGCGTGTGATCCAGAACACTGATCTCGACACGGTGTCCGGATGCTCGCCCACTGTACCCCATGCCAGGTCTCCGGTGTTTTCCGTGCCGGGGACCTGATGTCGTTTCAGGGGTGGAAGCGTGTGCGGAGGGCTGGAGTTGGGGCGTACGGTGGGGCTCCGAGTGAGGGGTGTGCGGGGTGGGGAGTCCCCCCGCGAGGGCGTCTCCTTGATCCCGTAATGTGGCTTTTGTCGTCAGGGTAGGAAGCCAGATGCGGTTCTTGGGAAGGGACTCTTGGACTTGATGGAGCGCACCGTCGTCCGCTGTGCCGATGGGCACGTATTCGCCGCCACATCGTTCCCGATGCAGCAGGCCGAGCGGCTCGGCCCCGGTCGGTTGCTGCGCTGTCCGCGCTGTGCGCGGCTTCGCAGCGTCGTACCGGTGACTTTCGGGAAGCGGTAGAGCGGTAGCGGCAGGGCTGTGTCCGGGCCGCCGGTCGTGAGAGCGGTCGGTGGGCCGGGGCAGTACGGAGACCTCGGGCGTGGGCGCGTGGGGCGGCGCGGTGGTGGTCGGCCTGCGCGTCTTGCGTATCCTCGGGGAGTGCTTCTCTCAGACAAGGACATTCGGGCCGAGATCGACGCCGGGCGGGTACGGGTCGATCCCTACGACGAATCCATGGTGCAGCCGTCCAGTGTCGACGTGCGCCTCGACCGCTTCTTCCGGGTGTTCGAGAACCACCGGTACCCGCACATCGACCCCTCCGTCGAGCAGGCGGAGCTGACCCGGCTCGTGGAGCCGGAGGGGGACGAACCGTTCATCCTGCATCCCGGTGAGTTCGTGCTGGCCAGTACGTACGAGGTCATCTCGCTGCCCGACGATCTCGCCTCGCGGCTCGAGGGGAAGAGTTCGCTGGGGCGGCTCGGGCTCGTCACGCACTCGACCGCCGGGTTCATCGACCCCGGCTTCTCCGGGCACGTGACCCTCGAGCTCAGCAACCTCGCGACCCTGCCGATCAAGCTGTGGCCCGGGATGAAGATCGGCCAGCTGTGCCTGTTCCGGCTCAGCTCGCGCGCCGAGTTCCCGTACGGCAGTGAGCGGTCCGGTTCCCGTTACCAGGGGCAGCGCGGGCCCACCGCCTCGCGGTCCTTCCTCAACTTCCACCGGACCCAGGTGTGAGCGGGGTGGGTGACGTGAGCGGGGTGCGGGAGAACCTGAGCTACGAGCAGTTCGGTGTGGCCGTGCGCGAGCTCGCGCAGGCCATCGCGGACGACGGGTACCGGCCGGACGTCGTGCTGAGCATCGCGCGGGGTGGTGTCTTCGTCGCCGGCGGGCTCGCCTACGCCCTCGACTGCAAGAACATCCATCTCGTGAACGTCGAGTTCTACACCGGGGTGGGGACGACGCTGGAGATGCCGGTCATGCTGGCGCCCGTGCCCAGCGTCATCGACTTCACCGACAAGAAGGTGCTGATCGCCGACGACGTCGCCGACACCGGCAAGACACTCAAGCTCGTCCGCGACTTCTGCCTCGACGCCGTTGCCGAGGTGCGCAGCGCCGTCGTGTACGAGAAGACGCAGTCCCTGGTGAAGTGCGAGTACGTCTGGAAGCGGACCGATGAGTGGATCAACTTCCCGTGGTCCGTCCAGCCGCCCGTGGTGAAGCGGGCCGGGCAGGTTCTCGACGCGTAGAGGGACGCGCGCGCGGCCGGCGGTCGAGGGCAGGACGACAAGAAGGGGGCTCCCGGCGGGAGCCCCCTTTCCCGTGTGCTGCTCGTGGTCAGAGCGTGCCCAGCTTCACCAGGGACAGCAGGGCCAGGAGCTGGATCGCGGACGCGCCCAGGGCCTTCGGCCAGGGGAGGTCGTGGGAGCGGCTGACCATCAGGGTGAGGAGCGCCCCGCCCGCGACCCAGGTGGCCCAGCCGACGATCTGGACGAAGGTGGCGTCGCCGCTGGCGAACATCGCGAGGATCAGGCGGGGGGCGTCCGTGAGGGCCACGATCAGCATGGACAGGCCGACCGTGGGCTGCCAGGCGCCGTTGCCGCCGAGCTGGCGGGCCAGGGAGTGGGTGACCACGCCCAGGATGAGGAAGCTGATCACCATGGCCACGCCCGTCATCAGGACGATGGGTATGGCGTTGGTGATGGTGGCCTCGATCGCCTCTTCGCGGGCGCCGTCGAAGCCGAAGACCGCCAGCAGGCCGTAGAGGAAGGTGACGGTGAGGGCGGGGCCCCACACCGTGTAGTCGCGCATCCGCAGGAAGGTCTGGTCGGGGGCGGTGACGATGCCCTTGAGCAGGTCCTTCCAGGGCAGGCGGGGGCCCACCGGGCCCGGCAGCGGGGCCGCGTCGTCGTGGTAGTGGTCGTCGCTGATCCGGAAGGCCTGGGTGTGCCCCGGATTGTTGGCCGCGTACGGGTCGTGGGGGGCGTGGTGGCCGTGCGGGCCGGGAGGGTACGCGCCGCCGTCGCCGAAGTATTCGGGCTCGCCGTGGCCGCCGCCGGGCCCGGGGCGGTGCTGGCCGCCGTAGCCGCCCGGCCCGCCCGGACCGCCCGGCCCGCGGTTCACCTGCGGCCAGCCACCGCCGCCGTTGCCGCCGCCGCTGTGGCCGCCTCTGCCGTAGGGCGGCTGCTGGGGCGGGTACGGCTGAGGCGCCTGCGGGGAGCCGTACGACGGCCCCGGCGGCGTCTGCTGTCCGTACGGGGGTTGTTGCGGTCGCGCGTGAGGAGCGCCGTTGTTGTCCCGGCCGCGTCCGATCCTGAATCCAGCCACGTTGTCGAACGTACCTGGTCCCGGGGGGCCGCGTGCCGGGCCCGGGGTTTCGGGCCCGGCTTTGCGGCCGAGCTGTGACATCCCCTAAGGGGCCGTCAGCCGGGTGGTCCGTCCTGCGGAGGGTCCGGCGCCGGTCCGGTCCTCCGCAGGACGGAGCCGGGGTCAGTCGGTGAAGCCGCCCTCGAAATCGGGAAGGGGCGTGGTGGCGTCGGTCGTCGGCAGGGCGCTGGTGCCGCGCAGCACGACTCCGCGCTGCGCGGCGCCCAGCGCCAGGTCCGCGCGGCCGTCGGCGGTCAGGTCGCGCAGACGTACGGCGAAACCGAACGAGAGGTGATCGTCGGCGGGGCCCACGACCGTCTGCGGGATCCAGGAGGAGCGGGCGCCGGAGAGGCCGCCCGAGCCGCCGCGGAAGAGGTGGACGCCTCCCTGGTCGTCGTGGCCGCCGACGTCCTCGTGGGGCACGCCGACCGCGAGATCGGCGTAGCCGTCGCCGTTCGCGTCGGCGGCGGAGACGGCGTAGCCGAAGTTGTCGTCCGCCTCGGGGGAGCCCGAGACGCCGGCCGTGGCCTGGGTGAACGTGGTGGAGCCGCTCGGGCCGGAGGAGGTGCCGCGCCAGACGGTGACCGCGCCCCGGCCGTTGCCCTGGTCGGGCAGGCCGACGGCGATGTCGCCGTAGCCGTTCTTGTCGAAGTCGCCGATCGCGGCGGCCCAGGGTTCGCTGCTGAAGGTCTTGGACGGGCCGGACGACAGGCCCGAGGAGGAGCCGGTCAGGGACCAGATGCGGTGGCGCTGCTCGGAACCGTAGAACTGTGTGCCGAGGATCACCAGGTCCGTTTTCCCGTCGCCGTTGATCTTGCCGGCGGCGAGGCCGTGCGAGTACCAGCCGCTGCCCGTCTTGTCGATCCGGCTGACCTTGCCGGTCGCGCCGGCCTTGGTGAACGGGCCGCGGTACAGCCAGGCCTCGCCGCCGCCGATCACCACGAGGTCGGGTGAACCGTCTCCGGTGAAGTCGCCGGTGGCGACGTCCCTGCCGAACTGGGCGTGGCGGCCGCCGGCGCCGGACGCCGGGCTGACGTTGGTGCCGCCGGACAGGCCGGCCTTCGAGCCCCAGACGACGGTGACCGAGCCGCGGTACTCGGCGCTGCCGACGTGCTCGGTGGGGTTGCCGACGACGAGGTCCGCGTAGCCGTCCTTGTTGAGGTCGGCGCTCGCCGACGTCTCGCCGAACCAGTCGTCCTCCTCACCGGTTCCGGGGACACCGGGGCTGCCCTGGTGGATCCGGTGGACGCGTGCGGTGTCGAGGCCGCCGGCGGTGCCGTGGAGCACGTTGACGGTCCCGCCCTCCCGGTCGACGTCGTTGGTGCCGCCGTAGACGAGGTCGCGGCGCGCCGACCTCACCACGGACGTCTACGCGGACCTCGTCGTCGGCAACCCCACCGAGCACGTCGGCATCGCCGAGCACCGCCCCTCGCTCACCGTCGTCTGGGCCTCGCACGCCGGCCGGTCCGGCGGCACCAACGTCA
>NZ_LIQT01000110.1 GCF_001418415.1 Streptomyces hirsutus | reverse complement strand
TCTCGGCGTGCGCGTTCCTCCTTGGTGCCTGCGGTGTGGTCTTGAGGATCTCGATGCCGTCGGCGGTGAAGACGGCATCGAACGCCTGGGGGGTAGCGGCTGTCGCGGTCACCCAGCAGGTAGCGGAAGCCGGCGGCGCGGCCGCCGAGGTCGGCCATGAGGTTTCGGGCGAGCTGGGTGGCCCAGGCCGCGGTGGGGTGGGCGGCGACGCCGAGGATGCGCACGGTGCGCGTGCCGACTTCCAGGGCGAAGAACACGTACAGCCGCTTCAAGATCACGGTGTCGACGTGGAAGAAGTCTGCGGTCGGCAGGCCGGAAGCCTGGGCGCGCGGGAACTCGCGCCAGGCCGGACCTCCGCTGGGGCTGCGCCGGGGTGCGGGGCCCAGGCCGGCGCAGCGCAGGATGCGGCGGACGGTGGATGCGCCGACGCGGTGGCCGAGGCGGCGCAGTTCACCCTGGATGCGGGTATGGCCCCAAGCCGGGTTCTCGCGGGCCAGGCGCAGGATGAGGGCGGTGAGTTCCTCGGAGATCGGCGGCCGCCCGGTGCGCGCGGGTTTCTGCTCCCACTTCCAGCGGATCAGCCAGCGGTGCCAGGACAGCAGGGTTCCGGGGTGACCAGACGGTTTCAGCACAGCCTGCTCGGCAGGTGCCGGGCGAGGGCGGCGAGTACCGCGCGGTCCGGCCAGGTAAGGCGTGGCCGGACGCCGAGCTGGCGGCGCAGCACCGTATTCTCTTGGCGCAGCGCGAGTAGTTCGATGTCCTTGGCCTCCGCCGAGCGGGAGAGCAGCACGAGCAGTGCGAGGAGTCGGAGGAAGATCAGGTAGAGCATGCGCAACGCCATGCAGTCCGAGCTTGCCATGATCACCTGAAGCAGCAAAGTGCCTGCTCAGGGGCTATGCGTGAGTATTGGCACCCTACAGGCGAACCAGAACCGGTCCGCCGGCTCGTAGCGGACCGGGCCGTCCGGTTGGCGGCGCAGCACGGCGTTCTCGTGCCGCAGCACCAGCACCTCCGCGTCCTTCGCAGTGTCACGGCGCAGCAGCGCACCGGGGACGGACAGCAGCTTGCGGGCCACCTTGTACAGCATGGAGAAGATCACGGCGGACATGGTCCCAGCCGAGAACGCTCCACCGTCCCGACCTGCGGCGATGACTTTCCGAGCCCTCACACGATCATCCCAGGCCGGTCGGCCAACGTGACAATGCCATCAGGTGGATCCGCGGGGGCATGGCGTTGTCGTTGCCGGCGGCTTGTTCGCGAGATGGTCGAGGGCGCGGGCGACGGCCGAATCGCAGCGGCGTCCGATCTCCGTGGCCGTGAAGACAGGGGTACGGAACTCCTGCGGCACCGGGATGCCACGGCCCTCGAAGCTCTGCCCGGCCGCGTTCCGGTAGTCCTCGTTGCTGAGGTCGAGGGACCAGCCGCCGGGCAGTGTCCGCGACAGTTGGTCCGAGAAGATGCCCTGCGTCGGGCGGCCGATCAACGTGGGCTTCGGCGAGCGGTTCAGCAGCGTCATGACCGCCGTCTCGCCTGCGCTCACCGTGAGGTCGCTGACCAGCAGCGCGATCGGTCCGTGGAAGCCGGGGCGAGCGCTGGGAGACACCTGCAGCTTCTCGTACGGCGTGAACCCGGAGGCCGCCTGCGTGTCGCGCGCCCGCTTCTGGAACGCGAAATGGGGCGTGTCCGTCAGCCGGGAGGCGAGTTCGAGGCTGAGGCCGTCGAAACCGCCCTCGTTGAGGCGCAGATCGAGCACGAGGCCGCGCCAGCCGTCCTGCTCCGCGACGGCGAACACCGTGTCCAGGGCTTGTTCGAACTTCTCCCGGTCGACGTCGTACGACTCGTCCGCGAAATCGTCGAGTTGCGTGATGCGCAGGTATCCCAGGTGGCCCGGCAGCCCGCTCGCGTACTCCACCTTGTCGTCGATGACGGGAGTGAGCCGCTTGCCCAGCCTTGCTTCGATCGCGGGCCGGAAGGCATCCGTGTTCATGTCGGCCGAGTCGCGTGTGCCCGGCCGTTTGCCGTACAGGCTGAGGTCCTCCCCCTCGATACCGGTGTGCATGTCGCCGAGCTCGCTGACTGTGTCACCCAGCAGCTTGCCGAGCATCCGGTCGGTGTTGTGCATGGCCAGGGCCGCCCGGTCGCGCTTTCTGCCCGCCGCATCAAGCCTCCGGTGCGCATAGGGCGGGTAGTGCTCAGCGAGGTTCTGCCAGAAGACGTCGAAGGTCTGCAGACGACGGTCGGCCGCGTTCCTCGAGACCGCGGACGGGCAGCCGGGCAGCTTCTCGAGCCGGTTCATGCGGATGTGCCCGGCCGACCCCGGCTCCCGCACGATCAGATGGCCTCCTTGCCTGCGGACGACCAGCTCGACCTCACCCTCCTCACCAAAGGCCGTTGCCTCGCCATCGCGGCCCACCGGTGCCAACAAGTCCCCCCGGAGGCAGCTCACCGATGTCTGCTCGTAGGAGGTGAGCCGCGTCTTCCCCGCACCGTCCCGGGCGATGTCGAAGACGTAGCCGTATCCGGCGCTCTGCCATATCCCCTCGATCGCCACGGCCCGGTCCTCAGGAGTCCGGTCCGCAACCGAGCAAGCGGTCAGCACCGCGGCGAGCCCCACCAACAGCCATTGTTTCCGCGCCATGAGCGCGAACGTACCGTAAGCCTCCTGAGCTACGCGGCCGCCCCGATTACCTTGTGGGGCTCGGAAAGTCATCATTGCTACTCAGGGGCGTTGTCACGTTGGCTGACCGGCCTGGGGTGATCTTCTGGTTGGTCGTGCCGGGGAGGGGTTCGCTCGTGTCGTCCGCGCCGCCGTTGTACAGGGGGCACCGGTACCCGGTGGAGATCATCGCGCCCTGCGTGTGGCGGTACTTCCGCTTCCCGCTGTCGTTCCGGAAGGTCGAGGAGCTGATGCTCCAGCGCGGCGTGCTCGTCTCCCACGAGACCGTCCGCCGCTGGTGCGCGAAGTTCGGCCAGACCTACGCGAACGGATTGCGCCGCCGCCGGTCCCGGCCCGGGGACAAATGGCACCTGGACGAGGTCTTATCAAGATCAATGGCGGGCTGAAGTACCTGTGGCGGGCCGTCGACGCCGACGGGAACGTGCTCGACATCCTGGTGCAGTCCCGGTGGGACAAGGCCGCGGCCCGGCGCTTCTTCCGCAAGCTCCTGAAGACGACCCGCGCCGTGCCGCACGTGGTCGTCACCGGCAAGCTCCGCTCCTACGAAGCGGCCCACCACGAGGTCATGTCCTCGGTCGGGCACCGCTGTCACCAGGGCCTGAACAACCGGGCCGAGAACTCCCATCAGCCCACCCGGCAGCGCGAACGGGTGATGAAGGGCTTCCGCTCCGTGGGCGGAGCCCAGCGGTTCCTGTCCGCCTTCAGCGGGATCTCACCCCACTTCAGGGCACGCCGCCACCTGATGACCGCCGGCGAACACCGCCTCGAGATGATCATCCGCTTCGCCATCTGGGATCAGGTCACCGGCAGCACCGGCCTGGCCGCGGCGGCCTGACTCAGCACACCGGCCAGGCCCCAACACGCCGCCGGCCGCTCACACCCGTCAACGTGACAACGCCCCCATCGACCTCCGGGACCGGCTTCCCGGACTCGGTCATGATGCGTACTGCCCCCTCACGGAACTCCGCATCGAACTTCCGCTTCCCCGACGCCATGACTCCCGACTTCCCCTTCCGCCATGGTGTCTCCACGTTAAGAGGGGAGGCTCGCCTCGGCCGTCCCCTCGCCAACTGGCGTTTTACGGCCTGCTCGGTGCCTTCGGCGTGGTTGGAGCGCTGGAGTGGCCCGTCGCGATTGCCGTCGGCGCAGCCACCGAAGTGATCAGCGGGGAGAGGGGCCAGCGAGGGCGCCGCGAGGAGCAGCGCCTGGGGCAGGCTCCCCAAGTGAGACCACAGCCCCACCGGCACAGGCCACGAGGTCGGCGTGCCAACTCAGAGGTGACCGCCCGATCAGTCCATTTCGCCCGGATCAGGGAGGTCGGCCAGGATACGGCGGGCTCGGCGTTCCACCAGGACGGGGACGAAATCCCGCACGGGCCTGTCACGCAGGTGGTTGTACGCCTCCCCAGCGGCGGCTGGTCCGCTACGAGCCGGCCGACCGGTTCTGGTTCGCCGCCCTCTGCGGGCGATGCCCCGACGGTGCCGGCGCGAGGTCTTCCCGGTCACCCCCGCCACCCTGCTCGCCTGGCATCGCAGGTTCATCGCCGCCACGTGGGACTGCACCGCACGCCGACGCACCGGACGCCCGCCCACCCGAGCGGCGATCAAGACGCTCGTCCTGCGACTGGCCCAGGAGAACCCGAGGCGGCGGCACAGGCGCATCCAAGGGGAGCCCGCTCGACTCGGACATCGGATCGCCCCCTCGACGGTCTGGAAGATCCTCAACGCCGCGGGTGTCGACCCGGCATCGCGCCGCTCCGGCCCGACCTGGCGCGAGTTCCTCACCACCCAGGCCGAGGGCATCATCGCGGCAGACTTCTCCCACCTCGACACCGCACTCGGCAAGAGGCTGTACGCGTCGGCGTTCCTCGAGCACGGCACAAGACGCCTGCACATCACCGAAAGCCACCGCCCAGCCCACCCGGGAGTGGGCCGTGCAACAGGCCCGAAACCTCGCCGCCGACCTGGGCATGCGCATGGAGTCTCTGCGGTTCCTGCCGCGGAATCGTGATGGCAAGTACGGTGCGGCGTGTGACGCGGTCTTCGAGGCCAGGGGACTGGACGTCGTCAAGAGCGTGCCACGGGCTCCTCGGATAAACGCCCACGGCGAGAGAATCAGCGGCAGCATCCGGCGCGAGGCCCTCGACCACGCCCTGATCGTGAACGGGGCCCACGCCCGCCAGGTCCTGGCCGCCTGCCAGCGGCACTACAACGCCCACCGACCTCACCAAGCCCGACAGCAACTACCGCCTGATGCCAAGGAACGGCCCGACGCCACAGTGCACGACCTCAACGCCCGCCGAGTGCTGCGGACCCAGATCCTCGGCGGCGTGATCAGTGAGTACCGCTACATCGCTTGACCGGCGACGATGACTTTTCGATCGGCACACGGTCCGTGCGGTTCAGCCTAGGTAGAAGTCTTGGTGGGCGGCCACGAACGCCTCGATCGTCTGGGCGGGTACACCCGTCACACGCTCGACGTCGTCGGACGCACGGTCGTAGCGATTCTCACGGTGCAGCCGAGCCATGGTGGCGATGTGCTCTTCGGTGTGCGGCGGCAGGCCCACCTTGGCGAGCACCTCGGTTCGCCACCACTCCAGCGGCACATCCACGTAGGACACCGGACGTCCCAACGCCCGTGAGTACTCTTCGGCCATCTCGTTCATGTTGACCGTGCGGGGCCCCGTCAGCTCGTAGACGTTACCGATATGCCGGGCTGGCTCGCGCAGCACAGTGGAGACCACCCGGGCGACGTCGTCCACGGCGACCGGCGACGTGCGCCCGGTCCCGAACGGCAGCTCGATCGTTCCGTTCCTCCGGATAGATTGTGCCGCCAGCGAGGTGAACAGCGGGTTGTCCAGGAACGACGTCGGCCGGATGTGCACCACTGGCAGGCCTGACCAGTTCAGGACCTGTTCCGCCAGCCAGTGCAGCCGCTGCTGGTGGGACTCCGTGGTGCTGGTGGAGGTCATCTGGGACACCGTCATCTGCGACATGCCCACCAGAGCGTCCAGTTCCCGGTGCTCGCGTGCCAGGCTGGCCATCACGGTCGTCGCCAGCAGATGGTCCGGCGATACCGGCAGGGCGAAGTACACCCGCCGGACGCCCTGCAGCGCGGCCGCGACTGATTCGGGTCGGGTCAGATCGCCGACGACGACTTCCGCGCCGAGCACCCGCAACCCGGCCGCACGATCGTCGTCGTGGTGAACCAAGGCACGTACCGGCACGCCTTGCCCGCGCAACTGCTCGAGGACCGTACGGCCGACGCCACCGGCGTTGGCGATGAGAACAAGGTTGCTGGCAGCCATTGGTCGATCTCCTCGGGAGTAGCTAAGTAGCGGAGCGGGAGCCGCTGGTGCAGCTCGGGTGCACGCGTCAGGCGGTGGTCGTCGTGCGCCGCCGCGGTGGACTGCCGCACAGGCCGAGCAGCAGCGCGGCGCCGACGGCCCACAGCGCCAGTGTGACAACGGGGCCTGCTGCATGCGCGCCGTCGAAGTAGCTCAGATCGGTGATGATGCGAACGGCGGCGCCGGGGGCAGCAGCGCGGAGACGGCTCGGGCTGCGGAGGGCAGCAGGTCGGCGCCGATCGTGGCACCGCTGGTGGCGTTGCCGACGGTGAGCAGCAGGAGGTGGCGACGGGAAGTCCGGCGGGGCCGAGGTGGGTGCCGAGCAGCTTGGTGGTGAAGGCGGCCGCGGTTGCCGGCAGGGTCAGGGCCAGCATGAGCGGAATGACCGGGGCGGGAATCACTCCCAGAACGGGACCGTCGATGGCCGCGGCGATCGTGCCGATGGCCAAGGAGGCGCAGCGGTACTGCAAGCTGCCCTCCCCGCCGACGCGGGAGTGTTCCGCAGGACGCAGGCGGGTGGCCGCAGACTGCGGAGACCGAGCCGAGATGACCGTTCGCTTCGCCGTCTGGGACCAGATCACCGGCGCTGCCGACCGGTCCACCACGGCCTGACCCCAGGCCCTAAGCGCAAGCCCATCAAGCCCCGACGGCGCCATCAGACACTCATACAACGTGACAGCGCCCTCAGGTGAACACGCCGTCCAAGGCATAGCGGCGGAAGCGGGTGTACACCGTCTGCCACGGCCCGTAGCGTTCCGGCAGGTCGCGCCGGGAGAGCCCGGTACGGATCTTGTAGACGACCCTAAACTGCACCTCGGTCGGGCAGCCGAATGTCTGCTGCCGGCTTTGGCTGCTCGTCGACATCCCGTCCGTCTCCAGGGAGTTGGTCCGGTTCCTGCCGGATGCCGGCGCATCTCCCGTCCTGCGGCGTTCCATGTCCAGCAGGTGGCCGACAACGGCACCCGTCTCATTTACGACTCTGCCGCCAGCGCCCTGTCCGTCTATCAAGACGGACACTCCGTGTCCGTGGCCGCTGCCTGTGGCGTCGCCCCGAGGTTCTCGCCCTACTGCGGCGCATCGCGGCTCAGGATGGATGGAAGACACTGCTTGGTTGCCGTGCCACCACCTCGCCGAGGCGGATTGCGATGATTCAGATGCGTCAGTTCACCGCGTGGTTGCGCCGCCGGGATCCGGGCCTCGCCGCCATGCGGCGGGCGGCCAGGACCGCGGTGGTGATGCCGTCCCTCTTCGCGCTGTGCACCCAGGTCTTCCACGCGCCGGTCACGGGCACCTTCGCCGCGTTCGGCGCGTTCGCGATGCTCTTGCTGGTCGAATACACCGGCCCCGTGGTGCAGCGGCTGCGTGCGCATGCGGCGCTCGGCGCGGCCTGGCTGGTGCTGGTCTCACTGGGCACCCTCGCGTCGCGGTCGGTCTGGATCGCGACTGCTGCAACGCTGGTGGTGGGCTTCGTCGTGCTCTTCTCGGGCGTGGTCAGCTCGGTCCTGGCCGGCGCCACGACGTCGCTGCTGTTGGCGTTCATCCTGCCGGTATCTGCGCCCGCTCCCCTGGCCCAGCTGCCCGACCGGCTGATCGGCGTGGTGCTGGCGGCCGGGACGTCCGTGATCGCGGTCCGGCTGTTGTGGGCGAGGACTCAGGCCGATCCGCTCAGCGCGCCGGCGGCTCGGGTCTGCCGGGCTGCGGCGATGCAGTTGTGCACCGATGCGGACTACTTCACGGGCCGTGCCGCTGGCCCCGCCTTCGGGGAGTGCCGTGCCTGCGCCCAGGAGACCAGGTCGAGCACACAGAAGCTGCAGCAGGCGTTCACCGCCACCCCCTACCGGCCCACCAGCCTGTCCACCGAGTCCCGGGCACTGGTCCGCCTGGTCGACGAGCTGACCTGGCTGAGCGCGATCCTCGCGGAGGCCGCCCCCGCCGTCGAGGACGGTTCGACGGGCACCCGGCAGTCCTCGGTGGTGCGCAGGGTCGCTGCCGCCGTACTGGAACTGGCGGCGGAGATGCTCGATGACCCGCGCATCACGCCAGACCGCCTGCGCGCCGGGGTGGAGGAGCTCCGTCAGGCATTGACCGCGCTGGAGGACGGGGCAGTCAACCGGCTGCCGATGCCGGGCGGCGGCTCCGGTGGCAGGCGTGGCCTCGACACCTTGGTCGACAGCCTCGACGTTACCTTCCGGGCTCAGGAGGTGGCCTTCATCGTCCTGCAGATCGCCCGGCACGTCGACATCGCCCGGACCGCCGATCACCGCAGCTGGCCGGACCGCCTGCTCGGCCGCGAGCCCGGATCCCCGACCAGTCGCCTGACCAGCGCCACGGAACGCGCCGCCGCACATATCGAGCCGCACTCCGTATGGCTGCACAACAGCATCCGCGGCGCCATCGGCCTGGGCATCGGCATCGCGCTGGCCGACGTGACCGGCGTCCAGCACGGCTTCTGGATCACGCTGGGCACCCTGTCGGTGCTGCGTTCCAACGCTCTCAGCACCGGGCAGAACGTCTTCCGCGCCCTCGGCGGCACCCTGGCCGGCTCGATCCTGGGCGCCGGTCTGCTCCAGCTCATCGGACACCACACGACCGTGCTGTGGATCCTGCTGCCCGTCGCAGTGATGGCCGCGGGCGTCGTCCCGGCCGCGATCTCGTTCGCCGCCGGGCAGGCGGCCTTCACGCTTACCCTGGTAATCCTGTTCGACATCGCCCAGCCAGCGGACCTGTCGGTCATCCTGTTCCGTATCGAGGACATCGCGCTCGGCTGTGCGGTGAGCCTGGTCGTCGGCCTGCTCTTCTGGCCGCGCGGCGCGTCCGCCGCCCTCGCCAGGGCGTTGGCGGAGGCGTATGTCGACAGCGCGCGCTATGTGCTCGGGGCAGTGGGCTATGCGGTGTCCTGCTGTACTTTCAGGCCCGAAACCATCGAGCGCCCGCAGGAGGGCCGCCGGGCGGCGGCCGCGGCTCGCCGACTGGACGACGCCTTCAGGACCTACCTGGCCGAGCGCGGAGCGAAGGACGTCTCGTTGTGCCAGACGACGACTCTGATCACCGGTGTCGTAGGGCTCCGTCTGGCCGCCGACGCGGTCCTGGAGCTGTGGCGGCGGGCCCCGGGCGGCCGACCGCTCGAGGACCGCGCCGCCGCGCAGAGGGAGCTGCTGGTCATGGCGGAACGGGTCTTCCGGTGGTACGAGAGTCTGGCCGAGGGGCTGGAGAGCGAAGGGCCGGTGCCGGAGCCGCTGGAGTCCGACCGGAAGCACAACGCCCGGCTGGTCGAGGCGATCCGCCAGGACCTGCGTGATGCGGACGGGCGGGCGACGGGGACTGGCATCCGCATCATCTGGACCGGCGACCATCTGGAAGCAGTGCGGCGGCTCCAGTCGCCCATCGCGGCGGCAGCCGGTCACGCCGACGCGCGCGGTGCCGTGATTGGATCAGTTTGACTCCGCAGGTGCCGACAACCCACTCAGTCGCGCTTGGCCAGGGCCTGACGGGCGGAGTGGCCCTCGGCCCAATCGGCCAGCCTGGCCGAAGGTGACGGTCGTGTCCACCAGGACGGCGTCGTGCGCGCCGGAGATGAGCGTGCTGTTCATGAGGGACCACATCGGCTTGCCCCTGTCCCCCTGCGCAGGCGCTCCGGCAACGGACACATGGGAGCCATCGGCGGCCGTAGCCGGGGATGTCTGATAATGCCCGTCGCACGGCCTGGCACGGCACGGGCTGCTGCCTCCCGGTGGACCTGACGGGGTGGCGCCGGGGTCAGGTCGGCGGGGTCCACGGCGAGGCGGTGCAGCATCTTCGGCCCTCTGGATTGCAGTCTTCCACCCCGAACACAGAGTCGAACATGAGACCGATCTGCCACCTGACCTGCCCCGCCTCCGCACCCTGGAGACCTGACTCGTCCTCACCCTCGAGCAGGTACGGCAGCAGATCTCCACAGCCGAACGCCGCAAGCAGGAGCGGCAGCGGAGAGAGCAGACCCGGCCGCCCATACACGACTGGATCCTCGAAAGCGGCCTCAACCGCGGCTCACCGCCCGCCGCTGTGCACGTCGGAGGCTGCCACATGGCCGGCAAACGCCCTGGAAAGGCGTACCGCGAGACGTCGCCCTGCATGCGCTGACCGAGGGCGTCGACGCGCGCGGGCCCTACCGGCCCGACGCTGCACTCGGCTGCCTGGATGGCCGGGTTCTGTCTCTTTTTCACCCGATTGCACTGGATGGGCGGGCGCGACGCCATCGATGCGTGAACGCTGATGTGCCATGCCCCCGGTGGAAAGGGAGTACAGCATGGCGGCATCTGCGGTCCATGGCATACGACGCCGCACACGACGTCTCCACGTCACGGCGGCGGGGTGCGCCGTCGCCGCCCTGTGCACGGCCCCGGCGACCCCGGCCCTCGCGGACCGTGGAGCGGGCGGCGCCAAGCCCACCATCGTGCTGGTGCACGGCGCCTTCGCCGACGGCTCGAGCTGGAACAGAGTGATCGAACGGCTCGAACGCCGCGGCTACACGGTCATGGCCCCGGCCAACCCCCTGCGCGGGCTGTACAGCGACTCCACCTACATCGCCTCCGTGCTGAAGAGCATCAAGGGGCCCATCGTGTTGGCCGGCCACTCCTACGGCGGAGCAGTGATCAGCACGGCCGCGGCAGGAAATCCCCAAGTCAAGTCCCTGGTGTACATCTCGGCGCTGATGCCCGACGTCGGTGAGAGCGGCATGTCGTTGTCCGCCCGGTTCCCCAGCGCCCTCGGCACCGCCACCACGTCCGTGCCGTACCAGGCCGACGGCGTCAGCGGAACCGACCTGTACCTCAAGCGCGACAAAGTGCATCCGGTCTTCGCGGCCTGCCTGCCGGCGAGTGAGGCGAACCTGCTGGCGGTTGCCCAGCGGCCTGCAGCGACCACCGCCTTCTCGGAGAAGGCCAAGGTCGCAGCGTGGAAGAACATCCCTTCATGGGCCCTCGTCGGCCGGCAGGACATGACCATCAACCCGGACCAGGAACGCTTCGAGGCCAAGCGCGCCCACTCCCACACCGTGGAGATCAATACCTGCCACGTATCCCTGATCGCCCGCCCCGACGCCGTCGCCGACCTGATCCTCCAGGCCACCACCGCAACCGCGACGACCGCCGCGGCCGATCCCCGAACGCGCTGATCCGTGCTGACTCCACCAGCTACCTTTCCGAGTTCCGATACTCCCCCGAGCCTGACCCCTGCGGAGTTGTCTCCGTGGTCGGGTACGTGCCGGCCGTCCGGCAGCCGCTTGTAAGCGCCGGGCGGACAGTCCGCGTCCAGCGTCAGGATCAGCAGCCACGCACGGCGCTGTCGGTGGCCGTTGACAGGATGGCGGGCATGACGATCAAGGACGTGACACGCCACGATGTTGCCGAACAGCGGATAGAAGACACCCTCCAGCGCGGGATCCGCCGGGCCATCGGGCATTGGTCCGACATGCGCCACAACGGGCGTCCCCTGCGACAGGGACTGCGGGAGATGGGCGGCGACCTCCTCGACCTCGCCGCCGCCCGCACCTTGGAAGATCCCGCCCTGGACACGCCGGCATCGCGCACGGTCCTGCTCACCGCAGCGGAGTGCGCCCTCGGAGAACTGAGCTTGGGCTGCTTCCCCGGCGGCGACTGGGACGTCCCCCTCCCCCTCGTCGACGAGACGCTCACCAGCGAAGAGATGCACTACGAGGAGACCTGGGAACCGGCGTCCCCGGCGACCACGGCGCAGACCTGGGTCCGGGCCTTCGCCCTGTGCGTGATCAGCGGCCTCGTGTGGGAGCGCAGCCGGGTCATCGGCCCGCTGCTGCACGAGGACTACGCGCCTGCCATCCGTGACGGAGTGCCCTATTCGAAGCGGGAGTCGGTAAGCACCCCGGCCGACCTCGCCGAGATGGACGCGCTGTGCAACTACCTGACCATCGTGCACGGGCGTTGTCCCGGCGCCCTCCCCGGCCCCGTCCCGCTGGACAAGCCCGACGCCGAAGTGCGGGCCCGCGCCGCCGAACGGCTCGACGCGGCCGGCGCTCTGGACCCGGACCAGGAGCTGCTGCGCGTACTGCTCGACGACGACCAGCCCGCCTTCGAACATGCTTTGCCCGAACGGCTCCTGGAACACCGTGCGGGCGTTGGTACCGACCCGGCGCCGCGCAGCCTGCTGCCGGCCAGGACCGCCGCGCTGGCCGCGCTCGCCTCCCTCGCACACGGATGGCAGCTGGGCATCCGGTCCGCCTACCTGCCCAACTCCCTGCTGCGCACACCACAGCACTGACGAAACGGTCACCCCGGCACCGTGGACGCCGGTTCACCATCTGGACGAAAGCCGGTTTGTGGCCGCGTCTGCACACCGAGATCCTCAACCGGCTGCCAGCCGTCGCGCTTGGCGGAGCTGGCCAGGCATGACGGCCGCACTGGGGCATGATCGTCCGTTGCCGGATGTTGAGCGTACGGAACTCCACGACACACTGGCGGGGCCGGTCGACCTGGGACCGACTGATCGGGTGGATCGCCACCCGGGTGCCGCGGCCTTCACGATTGAGGCGGGCGAGCGGGTCTCGGCCTCGGCAAAGCGCAGCCGCGGGCCGCGGCTCTCGGCCAGATCGCCCGTGAGACGCAGCCTGCGCAGCCGCAGGGGAGGATCGCGGCGAGTGGCGAGGATCGCGTGCGCGCGGCCGGGAAGGCGGGTCAGAAGCGAGGTGAGCTGTTCGAGGCCCTCCGCCGAGCCCAGCTCATGAAGATCGTCGAGCACCAGCGTGACGGGGTTGTCGGTCTCGGCGAGCTCCGACAGCACCCGGTCCACCATGGCGCTGCCATCGAAGCCGGGCGTTGCGGGCGGCAGCTCCGCCGCCTTGTTCAGAGCACCGCGGATCACGCCGATCAGGTCGAGCCAGAACAGCTGGGCGTCGTGTCGGTCGAGTACCGAGACGAACGCGATTGGACACTCCCGACCGGACCGAGAAGCCCAGCCCCGCAACAAGGAGGCCTTCCCGCTGCCCGCGGGGCGCCGAGATGATCGTCACTCGCTGCCGTGCCGCAAGGTCCAGGGCGACGACTGAGGTGACCCCTGGGATGTGGACACACTGAGAATGGATCTTGTAGGTCCAGGAAGGTGTAGATCCATATGGCAAGGCCCTCGAAGTACAACGCGGGGCGTTGTCACGTTGTTGGGTGCGTGAGTGTCTGATGGCGTCGTCGGGGCGTGGTGGGCCCGGTTCGGGGCCTGTGCTCAGGCCGTGGCAGGCAGGCCGGCGACGCCGGTGACCTGCTCCCAGATGGCGAAGCGGAGGGCCATCTCGGCGCGGTAGTCGGGTGCGGCCATCAAGTGGCGGCGGGGCCGGAAGTGGGATGAGATGCCGCTGAACGCGGACAGAAACCGCTGCGCTCCACCGGTGGAGCAAAAGCCCTTCATCGCGCGTTCGCGCTGCCGGGTGGGCTGGTGGCTGTTCTCGGCCCGGTTGTTCAGGCCTTTGTGCGAGCGGTGCTCGACGGAGGGCATGACCTCGCGGTGGGCCGCGCCGTAGGAACGCAGCTTGTCCGTGACGACCACCCGCGGCACCGCACCGGTCCTCTTCAGCAGCCTGCGGAAGAAGCGCCTGGCCGCGGCCTTGTCCCGGCGGGTCTGCACGAGGATGTCCAGCACGTTGCCATCCTGGTCCACGGCCCGCCACAGGTAATTCCGCTCTCCGTTGATCTTGATGAAGACCTCGTCCAGGTGCCATGTGTCCCCAGGCCGAGGCCGCCGACAGTGCAGCGCGTTGGCGTAGGCCTGCCCGAACTTGGCGCACCAGCGGCGGACCGTCTCGTGGGAGACGGTCACACCGCGCTCGAGCATCAGCTCCTTGACCTCCCGGAACGACAGCGGGAAGCGGAAGTAGAGCCATACGCAGTGGGAGATGATCTCGACTGGGTACCGGTGCCCCTTGTACGACGGCGGCGCGCTGTCCACGGACAATCCCTCCCCAGCGTGATCAACCCGAAGATCATCCCACCGGGTCAGCCAACGTGACAGTGCCTTCCGATGTCATGCATGGCAGCCAGGAAAGAAACCAGCGAACGCGCATTCTCCTGCGGGATGTCGAGCCCGGCGCTGATGACCTTGCGTTGGCTCGGGGTCAAAAGCCAGCCCCACAGCACCGCGGCCACCGCACCCACATCGATCAGGTGGAACAGCAGCGAATACACCCTCGTATGATCGAATTTCCCCCACGGACGAAGGTCTACACCGTCGTACCGGGCATCCTCAACAGCTCCCATCCCCACACGCTGCCACCCCCTGAACCCGCGGCAGCCTGATCGCCTGAAAAACAGAGCAAACAGCCTCACGCCCACTAAAATCCACACTCGCCCTGCCCGTCTATCCCCGTATGGCCCAATTCCTGATGTGGCATCATTTCCCTAGCAGTCGCGAGCGAATGACAGGCAAAGTGCGCCAGAATGACCAGGCCAGAAAGGGTAGAGCCCGCGCGAGCGGGAGTGACTCGTCGTCGATCGGTTCAGGGTGCAGCACACGCGAGCGACAGTCGTCAGTGCCATACGCATCGACCCTCGGACAGCCTGCTGATAGGCCTGCGAATTCGGGCGGCACACGCGGTCGGCATGGAGCCGTGTGAAGGTCACCTCACTGAACACCTTCAGAGTGAAACAGCAGGTCACAACCATCTTCGTATTGTGATTCCCAGTGGAATGAACAGGCGATTCTCAGATGCCTGTATCAACAGTTCTCATGTCATGTCTGAAGCAACCCCGTGTCTCTCCTACATTTAGCGGGCCATGGAGCTATCTCAAATGACATCGGAACGAGGATCATCTATGGCAGGGAAGTGAGAGTCAGCAGGATCGGGTTCGAACAACGGCGGGAGCTGCTCGCGCAGCGGCATCCTCTGCAGGGCCTCGGCGGCAGCGCGCTCCTCCTGCTCCTTGCGCCACCGGTCCCCCTCCGCCAGCCTGTCCCGCCCCTCCGCACACTAAGACAAATCGGGACGATCGAACATACGATGGGCGAAAGCCGGCGCGGTGCCGCAAGGACGCACCGGGCCGCCTATCCGACCACGCGGGGTGGCAGACACATGGCACAGGCCGTGGAGCCGACGCGGACCGTCATCATGACCGTGGACGACGACCCTGGGGTCTCCCGCGCCGTCGCCCGGGACCTACGGCGGCGCTACGGCGCCTCGTACCGGATCGTGCGCGCGGAGTCCGGCGAGTCCGCGCTGGACGCGCTGCGCGAGCTGAAACTGCGCGGCGACCTCGTCGCCGTCATCCTGGCCGACTACCGCATGCCGCAGATGAACGGCATCGAGTTCCTCGAACAGGCCCTGGACGTGTACCCGGGCGCGCGGCGGGTCCTGCTGACCGCGTACGCGGACACCAACGCGGCGATCGACGCGATCAACGTCGTCGACCTGGACCACTACCTCCTCAAGCCCTGGGACCCGCCCGAGGAGAAGCTCTATCCGGTCCTGGACGACCTGCTGCAGGCCTGGCGACGCAGTGACTACCGGCCGGTGCCCAGCACCAAGATGGTCGGGCACCGCTGGTCGGCGCGGTCGTCCCAGGTGCGGGAGTTCCTGGCCCGCAACCAGGTGCCCTACCGCTGGTACTCCTCCGACGAGCCCGAGGGCAGGCGGCTGCTGGCCGCCGCCGGGCAGGACGGGCAGCGGCTGCCGCTGGTGGTCACCCCGGACGGCACGCCCCTGCTGGAGCCGGAGGCACCGGAGCTCGCGGCCCACGTGGGGCTGGCGACGACACCGGCGGCCGACTTCTACGACCTCGTCGTGGTGGGCGGCGGCCCGGCCGGGCTCGGCGCTGCCGTGTACGGGGCCTCGGAGGGGCTGCGGACGGTGCTCGTGGAGCGCTCGGCGACCGGCGGGCAGGCCGGGCAGAGCTCCCGAATCGAGAACTACCTGGGTTTCCCGGACGGCGTCTCCGGCGCCCAGCTGACCGACCGGGCCCGCCGGCAGGCGGCGAGGTTCGGCGCCGAGATCCTCACCACGCGCGAGGTGACGGGCCTGGAGGTGGGCGGCGCGGCCCGGACCGTACGGTTCTCGGACGGCTCGGCGGTCGCCGCACACAGCGTGATCCTGGCGACCGGGGTGTCCTACCGGCAGCTGCCCGCGGCCGGCGCGCGGGACCTGACCGGCTGCGGGGTGTTCTACGGTTCGGCTCTGACCGAGGCGCCGTCCTGCCAGGGCCAGGACGTCTACATCGTGGGCGGCGCCAACTCGGCGGGGCAGGCGGCGATGTACCTGGCACGGGGCGCCAAGTCGGTGACCCTGCTGGTGCGGGGCTCCTCCCTGTCGGCGTCGATGTCGTACTACCTGGTCCAGCAGATCGAGGAGGCCCCCAACATCTCGGTGCGCACGGGCACCGTGGTGGAGGCCGCGCACGGCTCCGGCCACCTGGAGAAGCTGACCCTGCGCGACACGGCGAGCGGGCGGAGCGAGCTGGTCGACACCCAGTGGATGTTCGTGTTCATCGGCGCGGCCCCGCTGACCGACTGGCTGGACGGCATGGTGCTGAGGGACGGGCGCGGGTTCATCCTGGCCGGGCCCGACCTCACGCCCGACGGACGTCCGCCCCCCGGGTGGGAGCTGGACCGGCCGCCGTACCACCTGGAGACCAATGTGCCCGGCGTGTTCGTCGCGGGTGACGCGCGCGCGGAGTCCGCCAAGCGGGTCGCGTCCGCCGTAGGAGAGGGAGCCATGGCCGTGATGCTCGTCCACCGGTATCTGGAGCAGTCATGAGCGGCCGGCCGATGCCGTGCAGCCCGAAGGAGATCGGCTCGCTGTTCCTGTTCGAGAAGCTGTCGGGCGAACAGCTGGGCCGGCTGTGCCGCGAGGGGCGGATGGAACGGTTCGATCCCGGCCCGGTCTACACCGAGGGCGAGCCGGCCGCCTGCTTCTACGTGATGCTGGAGGGCACGGTGGTGCTCTCCCGCCGGGTCGGTGGCGACGACGTGGAGGTCATCCGGTCCTCGCAGCGCGGGGTTTATTCGGGCGCCATGCAGGCGTACCTCGGGGGCCGGCTGCGGCAGGTCTACAACAACTCGATGCGTGTCACGGAGCCGACGCGGTTCTTCGTGCTGCCCGCCGAGACGTTCGCGGACATCATGCGCGAGTGGTTCCCGATGGCGGTGCATCTGCTGGAGGGGCTGTTCTTCGGGGCGAAGAGCACCCAGGCGGCCGTAGGGCAGCGGGAGCGGCTGCTGGCGCTCGGGTCGTTGTCCGCCGGGCTCACCCATGAGCTCAACAACCCGGCGGCGGCGGCCGTCCGGGCCACCGCGACGCTGCGGGAGCGGGTGGCCAGGATGCGGCACAAGCTCGCCCTCATCGCCGAAAGCTCTTTCTCCAGGGACCAGTTGGCGAATCTCATCGACATCCAGCAACGAACCGCCGAGCGGGTCGCCAAGGCACCGGTGCTCACCCCGCTGGAGGTGGCCGACCGCGAGGACGCCCTCACCGATTGGCTGGAGGACCACGGCATCGAGCAGGGCTGGCAGATCGCGCCGACCTTCGTACAGGCCGGGCTCGACGTGGACTGGCTGGAGCAGGTCGCGGCGGCCGTCGGGCAGGAGATCCTGCCGGGCGCCGTGGGCTGGCTCAACTACACGGTGGAGACCGAGCTGCTCATGGACGAGATCGCGGACTCCACCACCCGAGTCTCCGCTCTGGTGGACGCCGCCAAGCAGTACTCCCAGCTGGACCGTGCCCCCTACCAGGTCGCCGACGTGCACGAGCTCCTCGACAGCACGCTGCTGATGCTGTCCGGCAAGATCGGGCCGCGGATCAGGATCGTCAAGGAGTACGACCGTACGCTGCCGCGGATCCCCGCCTACCCGGCGGAACTGAACCAGGTGTGGACCAACTTGATCGACAACGCGGTCTGCGCGATGGACGGCGCGGACGGCGACGGCACGCTGACCGTGCGCACCGCGCTCCACGACGACCAGCTTCTCGTCGAGTTCCGGGACACCGGGCCCGGCGTGCCGCCGGAGATCCGCGACCGCATCTTCGACCCGTTCTTCACCACCAAGCCGGTCGGCCGGGGCACCGGTCTGGGGCTGGACATCTCCCGGCGGATCGTCGTCAACAAGCACCACGGCGGCATCGGAGTGGAGTCGGCGCCCGGCGACACCCGTTTCCGGGTACTGCTGCCCCTGGCAGCCGTCGAACCCGACGGAACGGCACTCTCCTCCGCCTCGTCCGACGGGCCGCCGCTCACGTCCGAGGACCGTACGACATCCCAGGAGCCGTCATGACCAGCGACACCGGAATCGACCCCCGCGTCCAGCCCAGCGGCACCGGCTGCGTCGAGTGCGACGCCGCAGGCGGCTGGTGGTTCCATCTGCGGCGCTGCGCGCAGTGCGGCCACATCGGCTGCTGCGACGACTCCCCCGGCAAGCACGCCACCGCCCACCACCGGGCCACCGGGCACCCGGTGATCCGCAGCTACGAGCCGGGCGAGGGCTGGTTCTGGAACTACGACACGAACGAGCTGTACGAGACCGGCCCCGAACTCGCGCCGCCGGTGAGCCACCCGGCGGACCAGCCGGCGCCCGGCCCGGCGGGCCGCGTCCCCACGAACTGGGCGGACGTGCTGCGCTGAGCCGTCCCGAGCTGCCCGCCGTCGCGCATGCGCGGCATATTGCCATGCGCAGGACGTATGGCATCCACCCCACTCAGCGATCGGCGAGTGACCGACTGTGTGTCATCCGCAGAGATCTGACGCCATGGGAGACGCTTTCCCTTTGAAGCTTCCCCTTGATGTTGGACACCTGGAGACTGGGACGTGAGGTTCCAGAGGAAGTAGTGCCAGGTGGGAAACAAGAGCAACCGCAGTAGGCGGTACACGCAGGAGTTCAAGCGGGACGCGGTCGCCCTGGTCCGCTCCTCCGGCAGGACCGTCACCGAGGTGGCCCGGGAACTCGGCGTCAGCGCCGAGGGGCTGCGCAACTGGGTCAGGCAGGACCAGGTCCTGTC
>NZ_LIQT01000011.1 GCF_001418415.1 Streptomyces hirsutus | reverse complement strand
GGACGATCGCGTTGAGCTCCTCGGCCGACTTCAGGTCGTGGCCGAACGGCTTCTCGATCACCGCGCGCCGCCAGGAACCGCTCGACTGGTCGGCGAGGCCGTGCTTCTTCAGCTGCTGGATGACCACCGGGAAGGACCGCGGCGGCACCGACAGGTAGAACGCGAAGTTTCCGCCCGTGCCCTGGGCCTTGTCCAGCTCCTCGATCGTGCCGCGCAGCCGCTCGAAGGACTCGTCGTCGTCGAAGGTGCCCTGGACGAACCGCATGCCCTGGATGAGCTGCTGCCAGACCTCCTCACGGAAGGGGGTGCGGGCGTGCTCCTTGACCGCGTCGTGGACCTCCTGCGCGAAGTCCTCGTGCGCCCACTCACGGCGGGCGAAACCGACCAGCGAGAAGCCCGGCGGCAGCAGACCCCGGTTGGCGAGGTCGTACACCGCCGGCATCAGCTTCTTGCGCGACAGATCGCCCGTGACTCCGAAGATGACCAGGCCCGACGGCCCCGCGATACGCGGGAGCCGTCGGTCTGCCGGGTCACGCAGCGGATTGCTGCTCGACAAGATGTCAGCCCTCCGAAGGGGCGAGGCGCGCGAGCTCCGCCTCGGTCGACTTCAGCAGGTCGTTCCAGGCCGCCTCGAACTTGTCGACGCCCTCGTTCTCCAGCAGCTGCACCACCTCGTCGTACGAGATGCCGAGCTTCTCCACCGCGTCGAGGTCGGCGCGGGCCTGCTCGTAGGTGCCGGCGATGGTGTTGCCGGTGATCTCGCCCGACTCCTCGGTGGCCACCAGGGTCGCCTCCGGCATGGTGTTCACCGTGTTCGGCGCCACCAGGTCGTCGACGTACAGCGTGGCCTTGTACGCCTTGTCCTTCACACCGGTGGAGGCCCACAGCGGACGCTGCTTGTTGGCGCCCTCGCGCTCCAGCGCGCTCCAGCGGTCGGTGGCGAAGACCTCCTCGTACGCCTGGTAGGCCAGGCGCGCGTTGGCGAGGGCGGCCTTGCCGCGCAGCGCCTTGGCGGCGTCGGTGCCGAGCGCGTCGATCCGCTTGTCGATCTCGGTGTCCACCCGGGACACGAAGAACGACGCCACCGAATGGATCTTCGACAGGTCCAGGCCGCGCTCCTTGGCCTTCTCCAGGCCGGTCAGGAACGCGTCCATGACCTTGCGGTAGCGCTCCAGGGAGAAGATCAGCGTGACGTTGACGCTGATGCCCAGGCCGATGGTCTCGGCGATCGCCGGGATGCCGGCCTCGGTCGCCGGGATCTTGATCAGGGTGTTGGGCCGGTCCACCAGCCAGGCCAGCTGCTTGGCCTCGGCGACGGTGGAACGCGTGTTGTGCGCCAGACGCGGGTCGACCTCGATGGAGACCCGGCCGTCCTGGCCGTCGGTGGCGTCGAAGACCGGGCGCAGGATGTCGGCGGCGTCGCGGACGTCCGCCGTGGTGATCATCCGGATGGCCTCTTCGACCGTGACCCCGCGGGCGGCGAGGTCGGCGAGCTGCTCCTCGTAGCCGTCGCCCTCGGAGATCGCCTTCTGGAAGATCGACGGGTTGGTGGTGACGCCCACGACGTGCTGCTGGTCGATCAGCTCGGCGAGGTTGCCGGACGTGATCCGCTTGCGCGACAGGTCGTCCAGCCAGATCGCGACGCCTTCGTCGGAAAGGCGCTTGAGTGCGTCTGTCATGGAAATTCCATCTCCTACGTTTCGTGTCTTGTGTGAGCGTCAGCGCTGGGCGTTGGCCAGCGATTCCCGGGCGGCGTCCGCCACGTTCTCGGCGGTGAAGCCGTACTCCTCGAACAGCACCTTGCCGTCGGCGGACGCGCCGAAGTGCTCCAGGGACACGATGCGCCCGGCGTCCCCCACGTACTTGTGCCAGGTGAGGCCGATGCCCGCCTCGACGGCGACGCGGGCCTTCACGGCCGGCGGCAGCACGCTGTCCCGGTACTCCCGGTCCTGCTCCTCGAACCACTCCACCGAGAGCATGGACACCACGCGCGTCGGCACGCCGGCCGCCTGCAGCTGCTCGCGCGCCCCGACGGCGACATGCACCTCGGAACCGGTGGCGATCAGGACCACCTGCGGTTCCGCGCTCTGCCCGGAGGGCCCTTCGGCCTCGAACAGCACGTAGCCACCGCGCGCGGCGTCCTCGTTCGGCTCGTAGACCGGCACGCCCTGGCGGGTGAGGGCCAGACCGTGCGGGGCGCCCTTGCCGAACTCCTTCGTCCAGCGCTTCAGGATCTCCCGCCAGGCGATCGCGGTCTCGTTGGCGTCCGCGGGGCGGACGACGTTCAGACCGGGGATGGCGCGCAGCGAGGCCAGGTGCTCCACGGGCTGGTGGGTCGGGCCGTCCTCGCCCAGACCGATGGAGTCGTGCGTCCACACGTACGTCACCGGCAGGTGCATCAGGGCGGACAGCCGCACCGCGTTGCGCATGTAGTCGGAGAACACCAGGAAGGTGCCGCCGTAGATGCGGGTGTTGCCGTGCAGCGCGATGCCGTTCATCTCCGCGGCCATGGAGTGCTCGCGGATGCCGAAGTGGATCGTGCGGCCGTACGGGTCCGCCTCGGGCAGCGGGTTGTCCGCCGGGAGGAAGGACGACGTCTTGTCGATCGTCGTGTTGTTGGAGCCCGCCAGGTCGGCCGAGCCGCCCCACAGCTCCGGGACGACCGCGCCGAGCGCCTGGAGCACCTTGCCGGACGCGGCACGCGTGGCGACCGCCTTGCCCGGCTCGAAGACCGGAAGCGTGTCCTCCCAGCCCTTGGGCAGCTCACCGGCCGCGATCCGGTCGAACTCGGCCGCGCGCTCGGCGTTGTTGCTCCGCCACTCCTGGAACGACTTCTCCCACTCGGCCCGCGCCTGCTTGCCGCGCTCCAGCGCCCCGCGGGTGTGGCCGATGACCTCGTCGGTCACCTCGAAGGTCTGCTCCGGGTCGAAGCCCAGCACCCGCTTGGTGGCGGCCACCTCGTCGTCGCCGAGCGCCGAGCCGTGGGAGGCCTCGGTGTTCTGCGCGTTCGGGGCCGGCCAGGCGATGATCGAGCGCATCGCGATGAACGACGGCCGGTCGGTGACCTTCTTGGCTTCCTGGACGGCGTCGTAGATCGCGTTCGGGTCCAGGTCGCCGTCCGGCTTCGGGGCCACCCGCTGCACGTGCCAGCCGTAGGCCTCGTACCGCTTGGTGACGTCCTCGGAGACGGCCGTCTCGGTGTCGCCCTCGATCGAGATGTGGTTGTCGTCCCACAGCAGGACCAGGTTGCCGAGCTTCTGGTGGCCGGCCAGCGAGGACGCCTCCGCGGAGATGCCCTCCTGCAGGCAGCCGTCACCGGCGATGCAGTAGACGAAGTGGTCGAACGGGGACTCGCCCGGGTCGGCCTCCGGATCGAACAGACCCCGCTCGTAGCGGGCGGCCATCGCCATGCCGACCGCGTTGGCGACACCCTGGCCCAGCGGCCCGGTCGTCGTCTCCACGCCGGTGGTGTGCCCGTACTCCGGGTGTCCGGGCGTCTTCGAACCCCAGGTGCGGAACGCCTTCAGGTCGTCCAGTTCCAGGCCGAAACCGGCCAGGTACAGCTGGGTGTAGAGAGTCAGGGACGAATGGCCGGCGGACAGGACGAAACGGTCCCGTCCGACCCAGTCGGCGTCCGAGGGGTCGTGCCGCATCACCTTCTGGAAGAGGGTGTACGCGGCGGGCGCCAGGCTCATCGCCGTACCGGGATGGCCGTTGCCGACCTTCTGTACGGCATCGGCGGCCAGGACGCGGGCGGTGTCCACGGCCCGCTGGTCCAGTTCGGTCCACTCGAGGTCTGTGGTGGTCGGCTTGGTGCTCACCCTGAGTCAGGGCTCCTCTCCACATGCATTCGGAAGCCGGATGGGTACATACCGGCGGTGTCGAGCCTACCCCCGCAGGACACGCTTCCCCCGAGTCCTTCCAGAGTGCCCAGGCTCCCGGCAATCCGCCTTCTGACTGGGAAGTATTCGCATTCGGCAGATGAATACGGAGCCGCTCATCCGGATGCTCAATCGAGCTCGGATCTCCGCGATGAGCGACCATGTTCAACACGAGCCGACCCCCGCGAATGTCCGGGTCTGGGCAACGTCTAAGGTGGCGTGGTACGCGCGAGCCTTTACCGCCACTTCATCGGGAGGGCTTGCTGGGATGTCTCTGTCAGGGGTGCGAGTGACGGCCGTTGAATCCCGTCCTGCGGGGGTTATCGGGACGAGCCAGAGCCCGAGTCACCGGCCGATCGGGGCCCGTGTCAAGGCGTTCGTGGCGTTGACCAAGCCGCGGATCATCGAGCTGCTGCTCATCACCACCGTTCCGGTGATGTTCCTGGCGCAGCAAGGGGTGCCCGACCTGAGGCTGGTGCTGCTGACCTGCGTCGGCGGCTACCTGTCGGCGGGGGGTGCCAACGCGCTCAACATGTACCTCGACCGCGACATCGACGCCCTGATGGACCGCACCTCGCAGCGGCCCCTGGTCACCGGCATGGTCAGCCCGCGCGAGTGCCTGGCCTTCGGCATCGCCCTGGCCGTCGTCTCGACCCTGCTGTTCGGCCTCGCCGTCAACTGGCTGTCCGCCTGGCTCTCCCTCGGCGCGCTCCTCTTCTACGTCGTCGTCTACACGATGATCCTCAAACGGCGTACGTCGCAGAACATCGTGTGGGGCGGCATCGCCGGCTGCATGCCGGTGCTGATCGGCTGGTCCGCGGTCACCAACTCGATGTCCTGGGCGCCGGTCGTCCTCTTCCTCGTCATCTTCTTCTGGACGCCGCCGCACTACTGGCCGCTGTCCATGAAGGTGAAGGAGGACTACGCGCGCGTGGGCGTGCCGATGCTCCCGGTGATCGCCTCCAACAAGGTCGTCGCGAAGCAGATCGTGATCTACAGCTGGGTCATGGTCGCGGTGTCGCTGCTGCTCACGCCCCTCGGCTACACCGGCTGGTTCTACACCGCGGTCGCGCTGGCCGCGGGCGGCTGGTGGCTCTGGGAGGCGCACGCGCTCCTCAACCGGGCCAAGTCCGAGGTGACCGGCGGCAAGCTCAAGGAGATGCGGCTGTTCCACTGGTCCATCACCTATGTGTCGCTGCTCTTCGTGGCCGTCGCGGTGGACCCCTTCCTGCGGTAGGCCCCTCCCGCGGCAGTCCGCCTCCCGTGGCGGCCCCTTCCGACGCGTTCCCCGGGCGGGGTCCGTGGCCAAGGCCACGGACCCCGCCCGTCGCGATTCGATCTACCCGTCGGTAGCATCCTGGTCATGGCAGACACGCAGCAGTCGGACCCGAAGGCCGAGCAGACCTCCGAGCAGCGGGCCGAACAGAAGGCCGAGCGCAAGGCCGACCGGAAGGCGGCCAAGCTCGCCAAAAGGATCAGTGGCTTCGCCACGGCCCACGGCGGAGCCGAAGGCCAGATCGCGTACCTCGGACAGCGCGGCGCCCGGATCGTGCTCGTCGGCGAGGACGGCGACTGGGGCGACCTGGTCGCCCACTCCTACCCCATCGCCCAGAAGGCGGCCGAGCGGGCGGGTATCACCCTCCACGACGACTTCGACGGCGAGTTCGCGGCCAAGGTCAGGACCGGCCGGTACGAGTGGACCCGTATGGCGGGCCTCCAGATCGGCGGCCCGGCCAACGGCTGAACCACGCCCTCGGGCGGCGCCGGCCCGGCGGGGGACGCCGGGCCGCGCCACGGCAGCCCCGCGGCCGGGCAACACCTACTCACCGGTTCACCGTTAGGCCCTGCGAAGCCAGCGCAGCGCCCACCTGGGGAGCCCGGATGATCGACCCGCCGTCCCTCGTGGACCAGTACTGCCACGGCGTGCTGCGCACCGAGCTGGGCCTCGGCACCTTCGAGGCCCAGCTCGCCCGTACCGGGGGCCCGCCCGCCCCGGGCACCACCCTCTTCGACACCCAGACCGGTTTCGCCGTACGCCGCTGGTGCCCGCCCCTGCTCGGCCTGGAGCCGCACTGCCCGCCCGCCCGCTACCTGGCCCGGCGCCGTGAGCTGGGCGCCGCCGAGACGGGCCGCCGACTGCTGCGGGCCAGCGGCATCACCACCTACCTCGTCGACACCGGACTGCCCGGCGACCTCACCGGAACGGCGGAACTGGCCAGGGCCGGCGCCGCCGAGGCCCACGAGATCGTGCGCCTCGAACAACTCGCCGAGCAGGTCGCCGACACCTCCGGCACGGTGGAGTCCTTCCTCGCCAACCTCGCCGAGTCCGTCCACGGAGCCGCCGCGCACGCCGTCGCCTTCACCTCCGTCGCCGGCCTACGGCAGGGTCCGGCACTGGCCCCGCAGCCGCCGGGGCCGGGGGAGGTGCGCGGCGCGGCCGCGCGCTGGCTGGCCGCACGCCGGGCCGGGGACGAGCTGAGAGACCCGGTGCTGCTGCGGCACCTGTTGTGGACCGCCGTCGCCTCGGGCCGGCCCCTGCAGTTGCACGTGGGGCCCGGCGCACCCGGCACCCGGCCCGGGGCCACCGACCCGGCGCTGCTGGGCGGCTTCCTCCGGGCCACCGCCGGGCTCGGCACCGACCTCGTCCTGCTGCACGGCTACCCGGACCACCGGCACGCCGCCCGCCTGGCAGGCATCTACCCGCATGTGTACGTCGACTCCGGTGCCGCCCTGGCCCGCACCGGCGCCGGCGCGGCGACCGTCCTCGCGGAGGTCCTGGAACTCGCCCCCTTCGGCAAGGTCCTCTTCTCCAGCGGCGCCCGGGGACTGCCCGAACTGCACGTCGTGGGCGCACGCCTGTTCCGCGAGGCGCTCGCCCGGGTCCTCGGCGGCTGGGTCGCCGAGGGCGCGTGGGCGCTCGACGACGCGCGGCGGGTGGCCGGAATGATCGCCTCGGGGAACGCGAGCAGGGTGTACGGGCTGGAGTGAGGCGAGCACGCGGGAGTGTACGGGCCGGAGTGAGGCGTGGAGACTGGGCGGATGCCGACCGACGCCCTGCTCGACCGCTTCCTCACCGGCCTCGCGCCGCTCACCCCGGTCGCCGTCTGGGCGCACGGTTCACTGGCCGGCGGTGACTACCGGGAGGGCCGCAGCGACCTGGACCTGATCACGGTCCTGGACCGCCCGGTCACGGCGCGGACGGCGTGGCGGGTGGCGCTGCTGCACGCCCGCCTGCGCAATGAGCCACTCGCCGACCGGCTGCACTGCACCTATCTGACGCCGGACACCGCCCCGGATGCCGAGCGGCGCCACCTGACCTGGGCACACGAGCAGCTCTTCGCACGGACGGTCACCCCGGTCACCCGGACCGAGCTGCACCGCTTCGGCCGGGTCCTGCGCGGTGCGCCGCCCGCGGACGTGCTGCCGCCGGTGCCGGACGGCGAACTCGCCGCGTTCGTGGTGCGCGACCAGCGCGACTTCTGGCGGCGGGAAGTGGACCGGGACGCCCACTGGACGCAGGCCGTATGGGTCGACCTGGGTCTGCTGACCTTCGCCCGCGCCACGGTCACGGTGCGCGAGGGCCGGCTGATCTCCAAGCGGGAGGCCCTGGAGGTACTGGCCGACCTCGGGGCCCCCGGCGAGGTCGTCGCGGACATCCGGAGGCGGCGCTACGAGGATCCCGCACCGCCCGACGGGGAATGGGTCCTGCGCCGGGCACGGCTGACCCGGGACTACCTGGGGCCGGCGATCGACTCGCTCGTGGCGCGGGCCGGCTGATCGGACGGCACCGGCAGATCGGCCGCCGGCGCATCCGGCCGCTCACGCAGCGACAGCAGGACCCGCACCACCCAGATCCACATCACGCAGGAGCCGAACATGTGGGCGCCGACCAGGACCTCGGGCAGGTCCGTGAAGTACTGGACGTAGCCGATCACGCCCTGCGCGAGGATGATCAGGAACAGCTCGCGGGTGCGGTGCAGCGGGTCCTTGGGGGCGTCCACCGCCTTGAGGACGAACCACAGGGCGAACGTCAGCGTCGCCACGACCCACGCCAGCACGGCGTGCAGCTTGCTGACCATCGCCGAGTCCACCGGCATCCGCGCGACCTCGCTGGAGTCGCCCGCGTGCGGCCCCGCGCCGGTCACCACCGTGCCGACCGCGATCAGCAGCACGGACGCCACCACCAGGAACCACACCAGCTGCCGTACCGGCTTGCCGACCAGCGGCCGGGGCTCCCCGTCGCCCTCGCGGACGCGCTGCCACATCACGGCGGCCACCGCGATCAGCGCCGAGGAGAGCAGGAAGTGCGCCGCGACCGTGTACGGGTTCAGGCCGACCAGGACCACGATGCCGCCGAGGATCGCGTTGCCCATCACGATCCAGAACTGCGCCCAGCCCAGTCGCGTCAGGCTGCGCCGGAACGGCTTCTCGGAGCGCACGGCGACGATCGCCCAGCCGACGGCGGCACACAGCACGTACGTCAGCAGCCGGTTGCCGAACTCGATGACACCGTGCACCCCCATCTCGCGGGTGGAGGTGAGGGAATCGTCGGTGCACTTGGGCCAGGTCGGGCAGCCCAGGCCGGAGCCGGTCAGCCGCACCGCACCGCCGGTGACCACGATGACCACCGCCATGACGAGCGCGGCGAGGACCGCCCGCCGGACCGTCCGGGGGTCCGGGGTCCAGCGTGCGGCGATGAAGGCGAGGGGGTTGCGCAGGGCCGCCTGGGCGTCGGCGCGGGTCAGGTTTGGCACGCGACCCATCGTAGGGCTCCGCTTGTGCACGCTTTCACGAGGGTCCGTCCGGACGCTCCGCCGATCCCTGTCCCCCGTCCGTGTTCCTCACCCCACCCGCTCATTCCCAGCGGAAGAACCGGCCCGCCGCCGCCAGCCCCGCGACCGCCCACACGGCGAGGATCGCGACCTGGCCCCACGGCAGCCCCGCCCCGTCCTGGAGCACGTCCCGCAGGCCCTCCGACAGCGCCGAGACGGGCAGCAGCCCGAGGACGCCCTGCGCGGCGTCCGGGAAGTTCTCCAGCGGCACGACGACCCCGCCGCCGACGAGCAGCAGCAGGAACACCAGGTTGGCGGCGGCGAGCGTCGCCTCGGCCTTCAGGGTGCCCGCCATCAGCAGGCCGAGTCCCGAGAAGGCGGCCGTGCCCAGCACCAGCAGCAGGAGCACCGCGAACGGGTTGCCCTGCGGCGACCAGCCCAGCGCGAACGCGATCACCGTCAGCAGGACGATCTGGAGCACCTCGGTGACCAGCACCGACAGCGTCTTCGCGGTCATCAGCGCCCAGCGCGGCAGCGGCGACGAGGCCAGCCGCTTCAGCACCCCGTACCGGCGCTCGAAGCCGGTGGCGATGGCCTGCCCGGTGAACGCCGTCGACATCACCGCCAGCGCGAGGATGCCGGGGGCGAGGAAGTCCACGGCCTCGCCGGCGCCGGTGTCCACGATGTCCACGGTGCTGAACAGCACCAGCAGCAGGGTGGGGATGATCACGGTGAGCAGCAGTTGCTCGCCGTTGCGCAGCAGCATTTTCGTCTCGAGCGCCGCCTGCGCCGCGATCATGCGGGAGAGCGGCGCCGCGCCCGGCTTCGGCGCGTAGGCGCCGGTGCCACCGGCCCGGCCGGTCCCGGTGGGTGCCGGAATCATGAGCGCAGCTCCTTGCCGGTGAGTTCCAGAAAGACGTCCTCCAGGGTGTGCCGTTCGACCGAGATCCGGTCCGGCAGCACGCCGTGCTGTGCGCACCAGGACGTGACCGTGGCGAGCAGTTGCGGGTCCACCTCGCCGACCACCCGGTACGAGCCCGGGGTCAGCTCGTCGGCCTGGGAATCGGGCGGCAGCGCCTTGAGCAGGGAGACCACGTCCAGCCCCGGCCGGCCCGAGAAGCGCAGGGTGTTCTCGGCGCCGCCCCGGCACAGCTCCTCGGGGCTGCCCTGGGCCACCACCCGGCCGGCGTCGATGATCGCGACGTCGTCGGCGAGCTGTTCGGCCTCGTCCATGTGGTGCGTCGTGAGGATGACGGAGACCCCGTCGGCGCGCAGATCCCGTACGAGGTCCCAGGTGGCGCGGCGGGCCTGCGGGTCGAGTCCGGCGGTCGGCTCGTCCAGGAAGACCAGTTCCGGGCGCCCGACCACGGCCATCGCCAGCGCGAGCCGCTGCTGCTGGCCGCCGGAGAGCCGCCGGTACGTCGTACGGCCGCAGGAGCCGAGTCCGAGGCGCTCGATCAGCGCGTCCACGTCCAGGGGGTGCGCATGCAGCCTGGCCGTGTGCCGGAGCATCTCGTCGGCCCGCGCGCCCGAGTAGACGCCGCCGGACTGGAGCATCACGCCGACGCGGGGTCTGAGCGCGGCCGACTGCCGCACCGGGTCCAGGCCCAGGACGCGCACCGTGCCGGAGTCCGGCCGCCGGTATCCCTCGCAGGTCTCCACCGTGGTCGTCTTGCCCGCCCCGTTGGGCCCGAGCACGGCCGTCACGCCCTGCCGTGCCACCAGGTCGAGGCCGTCCACCGCGGTCTTCGTGCCGTACCGCTTCACCAGGGCCTGCACCTGGACCACGGGCTCGCTTCGCATGGGTCACGAGTCTAGGGACGGGCCGGAGGACTCAGGCCGGGGGGTGGGGAACTGCCGGGGTTCGGGTTCAGAGCTCCTCCGTACGGGGCCGGTGCACTTCCAGCCACCTCTCCGCGTAGGCCACCGCGTCCGGGAGCGGGAACAGCCGCGCCCCGGCCGCCCCGATCCTGCCGCGGACGACGGGGCGGTCCGCGGGGCGGTCCCGTTCGAAGTCGTGGCCCAGCTCGTCGAAGCGCTCGGAGGTGATCGACACCTCGGTCGGGGTCTCCCAGCCCGCCGGGCCGGGGCGGCCCACCGCGACGAGCGGGGAGGGTATCCGGTACTCGGCGAGGTGGAAGCAGGTGCAGGTGTCGTAGCCGGTGCCGAGCAGCAGCACCCGGGCGTCCAGCCGCTCCAGGGCCGCCAGCGGGCTGTGCTCACCCAGTCGGCAGTCCCGCGCGTGCACCGCGACGACCTCCGCCGCCCGCCGTCCGAGCGCGGCGAACGAGGTCTGCGGGTGGGCGCTGCGCCGGGCACCCGGCCAGGTCCGTACCGTCTCCGGGACGATTCCCACCCCGCGGGTGGGAGTGGTCGCCGGGTCGTAGCCGGGCATGGTGGCCCGGATGGTCTCCCACCAGGCATTCGGCACCGGCGGATCGCCCCACAGCGCCGGGTCGGAGAGGTCGCCGGACTGGGCCGGGACGACCAGGGTGCCGTCCGGACCCAGCACGTCGAGCAGTGCGGCGACGACGGATATCGGGCCGCCGTTGACCCAGCCCAGGGAGCTGAGCGAGGAGTGCACGAGGAGGGTCTCGCCGGGCCGCACACCGAGCTCGGCGAGACCGGCGGCGAGGGTGTCCCGGGTGACAAGAGGGCCGGTCGGCAGGGGTGCGGGCATGCCCGGCAGTGTCCCGGAAGCGGCCCGGGGGTGCCACCGGTTTGATCGATCAAAGATCGTTTCCGCAGGTCACCTTAGGTTTGCCTAAGTGATGCAGCGCACCCCGGAGTGGATCATGCACGGCTTGCCCGGGCCGGATGAATTACGCAACAATGGCGTTGTGAAAAACGTCGGCGAGGCTCCGCAGGAGGAACTTGCGACCGGTGAGCGGTCCACCCGCAACCGGGTCGTGCGCTCCGTCCTGGACCACGGCCCGTCGACCGTGTCCGATCTCGCCCAGCGGCTCGGGCTGACCCAGGCGGCCGTCCGCCGCCACCTCGACGCCCTGGCCGCCGACGGAATCGTGGAGGCGCGCGAGCGCCGGGTCTACGGCGCACGCACGCGCGGACGCCCGGCCAAGGTCTTCGCCCTCACCGACTGCGGGCGGGACGCCTTCGACCAGTCGTACGACGAACTGGCCGTGGACGCCCTGCGGTGGATCGGCGAGCGGGAGGGCGGCGACGAGGCGATCGCCGCGTTCGCCCGCGCCCGGATCGCCGCCCAGGCCGGCTCGTACCGCGAGGCGGTGGCGGCGGCGGCTCCCGAGGAGCGCGCCCAGGCCCTGGCCAGGGCGCTCACCGCGGACGGGTACGCTGCCACCGCGCGCAGCGCCCCCCACCCGCAGCAGGGTGAGCAGCTGTGCCAGCACCACTGCCCGGTCGCCCACGCCGCCGAGCGGTTTCCGCAACTCTGCGAGGCGGAGACGGAATTTTTCGCCGAGCTGCTCGGTACGCATGTCCAGCGGCTGGCCACCATCGCCCACGGCGACGGTGTCTGCACCACCTTCATCCCGAAGTCCTCGACGGCTTCGAGGGCTTCGGGGGCCTCACCGCCCCCGAAGCCACCGGAACCCTCGAAACCCCCGAGAACGTCCGGGACGAAGCCCGAGAAGCCTTCGCCCCACATCCACAACGCAACCGCATCCGCAAGCACGGCCGGGAGGAACCCCGCATGACTCTCCCCACGGAGACTGCCCACCCCGAACTCGAGGGCCTGGGTACGTACGAATTCGGCTGGGCCGACTCCGACGCGGCAGGCTCCGCGGCCAAGCGCGGTCTGAGCGAGGACGTCGTCCGTGACATCTCCGCGAAGAAGAACGAGCCGGAGTGGATGCTGAAGCTGCGGCTGAAGGGCCTGCGGCTGTTCGACAAGAAGCCCATGCCCAACTGGGGCTCGGACCTGTCGGGCATCGACTTCGACAACATCAAGTACTTCGTGCGCTCCACCGAGAAGCAGGCCGCTTCCTGGGAGGACCTGCCCGAGGACATCAAGAACACCTACGACCGGCTCGGCATCCCCGAGGCGGAGAAGCAGCGCCTGGTCGCCGGTGTCGCCGCGCAGTACGAGTCCGAGGTCGTCTACCACCAGATCCGCGAGGACCTGGAGGAGCAGGGCGTCATCTTCCTCGACACGGACACCGCGCTGAAGGAGCACCCGGAGCTCTTCCAGGAGTACTTCGGCACCGTCATCCCGGTCGGCGACAACAAGTTCGCGTCGCTGAACTCGGCCGTGTGGTCCGGCGGGTCGTTCATCTACGTCCCCAAGGGCGTCCACGTGGACATCCCGCTCCAGGCCTACTTCCGGATCAACACCGAGAACATGGGCCAGTTCGAGCGGACGCTGATCATCGTCGACGAGGACGCCTACGTCCACTACGTCGAGGGCTGCACCGCCCCGATCTACACCTCGGACTCGCTGCACAGCGCCGTCGTCGAGATCATCGTCAAGAAGGGCGGCCGCTGCCGCTACACGACCATCCAGAACTGGTCGAACAACGTCTACAACCTGGTCACCAAGCGCGCCGTGGCCTACGAGGGCGCGACCATGGAGTGGGTCGACGGCAACATCGGCTCCAAGGTGACGATGAAGTACCCGGCCGTCTACCTCATGGGCGAGCACGCCAAGGGCGAGACCCTGTCCATCGCCTTCGCCGGCGAGGGCCAGCACCAGGACGCCGGCGCCAAGATGGTGCACATGGCCCCGAACACCTCGTCGAACATCGTCTCCAAGTCGGTGGCGCGCGGCGGTGGCCGCACCTCCTACCGCGGTCTGATCGAGATCGGTGAGGGCGCCCCCGGCGCCAAGTCCAACGTGCTGTGCGACGCGCTGCTCGTGGACACCATCTCCCGCTCGGACACCTACCCCTACGTGGACGTCCGCGAGGACGACGTGTCCATGGGCCATGAGGCGACCGTCTCCAAGGTCTCCGAGGACCAGCTCTTCTACCTGATGAGCCGCGGTCTGTCCGAGTTCGAGGCGATGGCGATGATCGTCCGCGGCTTCGTCGAGCCGATCGCCAAGGAACTGCCGATGGAGTACGCGCTGGAGCTCAACCGGCTGATCGAGCTGCAGATGGAGGGCGCGGTCGGCTGACCCGCCGCCCCGCCCCCGTCGGCCGGTCGACCCGACCCGCCTGTTGGCGGGTCGGCTCGGCCCGCCCCGTCGGACAGCACACGTCTCACTCAGAAAGAGAGCACTACGACAGCCATGGCTGAGGCTCAGAATTCCCCCACCTCCGGCTTCGCTGCGGCGGGGGGACCCCCACCGGTGGGCTCCACCACCGCCGGCTCGATCGCGGTGGCCGCCGAGTCGACCGTCGCCACCCGTATGAGCGCGCCCCCGTCCTTCGACGTGGCGGACTTCCCGGTCCCGCACGGCCGCGAGGAGGAATGGCGGTTCACCCCGCTGGAGCGCCTGCGCGGCCTGCACGACGGCACCGCCGTCGCCACCGGCGAAGGCGTCAAGACCGCCGTCGAGGCGCCCGAGGGCGTTCGCGTCGAGGTCGTCGGCCGCGACGACGCGCGGCTCGGCCGGGCGGGCAAGCCGGTGGACCGCGTCGCCGCCCAGGCGTACAGCGCCTTCGAGCAGGCCTCGGTCGTGACCGTGCCGAAGGAGACCGTGCTCACCGAGCCGATCCGCATCGCGGTGCACGGCGAGGGCGGCGCCGCCTACAACCACCAGGTGATCGAGCTCGGCGCCTTCGCCGAGGCGGTCGTCGTCATCGACCACACCGGTGACGCGGTGCTCGCCGCCAACGTCGAGTACGTCCTCGGCGACGGCGCCAAGCTCACCGTCGTCTCCATCCAGGACTGGGACGACAAGGCCGTGCACGTCGCCCAGCACAACGCCCTGATCGGCCGCGACGCCTCCTTCAAGTCGGTCGTCGTCACCTTCGGCGGCGACCTGGTCCGGCTGCACCCCCGGGTGGCCTACGCGGGCACCGGCGGCGAGGCCGAGCTGTTCGGCCTGTACTTCACCGACGCCGGCCAGCACCAGGAGCACCGCCTCCTGGTCGACCACAACGTTCCGCACTGCAAGTCGAACGTCGCCTACAAGGGCGCGCTCCAAGGCGACGACGCGCACGCCGTGTGGATCGGTGACGTGCTCATCCAGGCCAAGGCCGAGGGCACCGACACCTACGAGATGAACCGCAACCTCGTCCTCACCGACGGCGCCCGCGTCGACTCCGTGCCCAACCTGGAGATCGAGACCGGCGAGATCGTCGGCGCCGGCCACGCCTCCGCGACCGGCCGCTTCGACGACGAACAGCTCTTCTACCTGATGGCCCGCGGCATCCCCGAGCAGGACGCCCGACGCCTGGTGGTCCGCGGCTTCTTCGCCGAGTTGGTCCAGCAGATCGGCGTCCAGGACATCGAGGAGCGCCTGATCGCCAAGATCGAGGAGGAGCTGGAGGCATCGGTCGGATGACCTTCCAACGCGCCTGTGGACTGAGCGAGCTGGAGGAGGACACCCCGAAAAGGGTGGAACTCGACGGCACGCCGGTCTCCCTCGTGCACACCGGGGGCGAGGTGTTCGCGATCAACGACATCTGTTCGCACGCGAACGTCTCCCTCTCGGAGGGCGAGGTCGACGACTGCCACATCGAGTGCTGGCTGCACGGCTCGCGCTTCGACCTCCGCTCGGGCAAGCCCGACAGTCTTCCGGCCACGCGCCCCGTTCCCGTATACCCCGTAAAGATCGAAGGGGACGACGTGCTCGTCTCCGTCACCCAGGAGTCCTGAGGCCCCCATGGCAACGCTTGAAATCCGAGACCTGCACGTCACCGTCGAGGCCGACAACGCCACGAAGGAAATCCTCAAGGGCGTCGACCTCACCGTGAAGCAGGGCGAGACGCACGCCATCATGGGCCCCAACGGCTCCGGCAAGTCGACCCTCGCCTACGCCCTGGCCGGTCACCCCAAGTACACCGTGTCCGGCGGCACCGTCACCCTCGACGGTGAGGACGTCCTGGAGATGTCCGTCGACGAGCGCGCCCGCGCCGGCCTGTTCCTGGCCATGCAGTACCCGGTCGAGGTCCCCGGCGTCTCCGTCTCCAACTTCCTGCGCACCTCCGCCACCGCCATCCGCGGCGAGGCCCCCAAGCTGCGCACCTGGGTGAAGGAGGTCAAGGAGACCATGGAGCGCCTCCACATGGACCCCGCCTTCGCCGAGCGCAACGTCAACGAGGGCTTCTCCGGCGGTGAGAAGAAGCGCCACGAGATCCTCCAGCTGGAGCTGCTCAAGCCGAAGATCGCGATCCTCGACGAGACCGACTCCGGCCTGGACGTCGACGCGCTGCGCATCGTCTCCGAGGGCGTCAACCGCGTCCGCGAGTCCGGCGAGGTCGGCACCCTGCTGATCACGCACTACACGCGCATCCTGCGCTACATCAAGCCCGACTACGTCCACGTGTTCGCCGACGGGCGGATCGCCGAGTCCGGCGGCGCCGAGCTCGCCGACAAGCTGGAGAACGAGGGCTACGAGGCATACGCGAAGGGTGGCGCATCCGCGTGACACAGCTGCCGGGCCTCCTCACCGAGCCCAGGCTCCTTGACGAGGCCATCCGTAACGACTTCCCCATCCTGGACCGCCAGGTCCACGACGGCCGGAAACTCGTCTACCTGGACAACGCGGCGACCAGCCAGAAGCCGCGTCAGGTGCTGGACGCACTCAGTGAGTACTACGAGCGCTACAACGCCAACGTCCACCGCGGTGTGCATGTGCTCGCCGAGGAGGCCACGGCGCTGTACGAGGGCGCGCGCGACAAGGTCGCGGAGTTCATCAACGCGCCCTCCCGCAACGAGGTGATCTTCACCAAGAACGCCTCGGAGTCGCTCAACCTCGTGGCGAACATGCTGGGCTGGGCCGACGAGCCCTACCGGGTGGACCACGAGACCGAGATCGTCATCACGGAGATGGAGCACCACTCCAACATCGTGCCGTGGCAGCTGCTCGCGCAGCGCACCGGCGCGAAGCTGAAGTGGTTCGGCCTCACCGACGACGGCCGCCTCGACCTGTCCAACATCGACGAGGTCATCACCGAGAAGACGAAGATCGTCTCCTTCGTGCTGGTATCCAACATCCTGGGCACCGTCAACCCGGTCGAGGCGATCGTGCGCCGCGCCCAGGAGGTCGGCGCCCTGGTGTGCATCGACGCCTCCCAGGCCGCCCCGCACATGCCGATGGACGTACAGGCCCTCCAGGCCGACTTCGTGGCCTTCACCGGCCACAAGATGTGCGGCCCGACCGGCATCGGCGTCCTGTGGGGCCGCCAGGAGCTGCTCGAGGACCTGCCGCCGTTCCTCGGCGGCGGCGAGATGATCGAGACTGTGTCGATGCACTCGTCGACCTACGCCCCCGCGCCGCACAAGTTCGAGGCGGGCACCCCGCCGGTCGCCCAGGCGGTCGGCCTCGGCGCCGCGATCGACTACCTGAGCGCGATCGGCATGGACAAGATCCTCGCCCATGAGCACGCGCTCACCGAGTACGCGGTCAAGCGCCTGACCGAGGTCCCGGACCTGCGCATCATCGGCCCCGACACGGCCGAGGACCGCGGCGCCGCGATCTCCTTCACGCTGGGCGACATCCACCCGCACGATGTGGGCCAGGTCCTCGACGAGCAGGGCATCGCGGTCCGGGTCGGCCACCACTGCGCGCGGCCGGTCTGCCTGCGGTACGGAATTCCCGCGACCACGCGAGCGTCGTTCTATCTGTACTCCACGCCGGCCGAGATCGACGCTCTGGTCGACGGTCTGGAGCACGTACGGAACTTCTTCGGCTGAGGGGCTGCTGCGCGTGAAGCTTGATTCGATGTACCAGGAAGTCATCCTGGACCACTACAAGAACCCGCACGGGCGGGGCTTGCGGGACGGCGATGCCGAGGTGCACCACGTCAACCCGACGTGCGGCGACGAGATCACGCTGCGGGTGAAGTACGACGGCACGACGATCAGTGACGTCTCGTACGAGGGGCAGGGCTGCTCCATCAGCCAGGCTTCGGCCTCCGTGCTGAACGACCTGCTGGTCGGCAAGGACCTCGCCACGGCGCAGCGGATCCAGGAGACCTTCCTGGAGCTCATGCAGTCCAAGGGCAAGGTGGAACCGGACGACGCGATGGAGGAGACCCTGGAGGACGCGATCGCGTTCGCCGGGGTGTCCAAGTACCCCGCCCGCGTCAAGTGCGCCCTCCTCAGTTGGATGGCGTGGAAGGACGCGACGGCCCAGGCACTGGGCTCCGACGCCGAAAGGACAACGGCATGAGCGAGACCGTGGAGATGAAGCCGGCCTCGGAAGAGGAAGTCCGCGAGGCCCTGATGGACGTCGTCGACCCCGAACTGGGGATCGACGTCGTCAATCTCGGCCTGATCTACGGCGTCCACGTCGACGACACCAATGTGGCGACCATCGACATGACCCTGACGTCCGCGGCCTGTCCGCTGACCGACGTCATCGAGGACCAGGCCAAGTCCGCCACGGACGGCCTGGTCAGCGAGCTGCGCATCAACTGGGTGTGGATGCCGCCGTGGGGCCCCGACAAGATCACGGACGACGGCCGCGACCAGCTGAGGGCACTCGGCTTCAACGTCTGAGACCCCGGTCGTACGGGCACGGGACGGCCCCCGGTTCCCGCGAATCCACTGGATTCGCGGGAACCGGGGGCCGTCGTCGTGTCCGGTCGGACGAGCCGTTCGTTGTGTACAGCCGTACGCATCGCTGTGTACGCTCGTACGCATGGGATACCTTCTGCTCGCCGGGGCGATCGCCGCGGAGGTGGGCGCCACCACCGCCATGAAGTACAGCGACGGCTTCAGCAAGCTCTGGCCCTCACTGCTGACCCTGGTGGGCTACGTGGTCTCCTTCAGCCTGCTCGCCCAGACGCTGCGCACCCTCTCCATCGGCACCGCGTACGCCATCTGGGCCGGAGTGGGCACCGCCGCCATCGCCGCGATCGGCATCATGTTCATGGGGGAGGGGCTCACCGCGGCCAAGGCCGCAGGCATCGCGCTGATCATCGTGGGCGTGGTCGTGCTCAACCTCGGCGGCGCGCACTGATGGCCCGCCGGTACGACCCCGAGCGGCGCCGGCGGATCATCGAAGCCGCGATCCGCGTCGTCGGCAGGAACGGCATCGCGGGACTCAGCCACCGCAGCGTCGCCGCCGAGGCCGATGTGCCGCTCGGCTCCACGACGTACCACTTCAAGACCCTCGACGAGCTGCTGGTCGCCGCGCTGCGCCAGACCAACGAGGGGTTCGCCAAGGCCGTCGCCTCGCACGGCGGCCTGGAGGACCCGCGCACCGACCTGGCGACCGAACTCGCCGGACTGCTCGGCGAGTGGCTCGCGGGCGAGCGCACCGGCGTCGAGCTGGAGTACGAGCTGTACCTGGCCGCCCTGCGCCGGCCCGCCCTGCGCCCCGTCGCGGCCGAGTGGTGCGAGGACGTCGCCGAACTCCTGTCCCACCGCACCGACCCGGTCACCGCCCGCGCCCTGGTCGCGCTGATGGACGGCATCTGCCTCCAGGCCCTGCTGGCCGGCACGCCGTACGACGAGGAGTACGCGCGGGAGATGCTGGGGCGCATCCTGCCGGGGAACTGAGCGGGGCCGTCGGCACACCGCTCCGACCTGGGGCCGTTCCCGCTTCCGGCACGGCCCGCCCGGCACCTGAGACGGCCCGGCGCCGGTTCGCGTCGCCGGGCCCGAGCCGGTTAGGTTGCCCTCATGACCGACTCGACTGCTCAGAGCACCACCGGCGCAGTGGCCGCCGGCCTCGCCACCCTCACCGCCGACGGAACCGTCCTCGACACCTGGTTCCCCGCCCCCGAACTCTCCGACGCGCCCGGCCCGTCCGGCACCGAGCGGCTCTCCGCCGAGCAGGCCGCCGAACTCCTCGGCGCCGGCGCGACCGCGGCGATCGGACCGGACGCGCGCCGGGGCGTCGAAGTGGTCGCGGTCCGTACGGTCATCTCCTCGCTCGACGAGAAGCCGACCGACGCGCACGACGTCTACCTCCGTCTCCACCTGCTCTCCCACCGTCTGGTCAAGCCGCACGGCCAGAACCTGGAGGGCATGTTCGGCTTCCTCGCGAACGTCGCCTGGACCTCGCTCGGCCCCGTCGCCGTCGACGACGTCGAGAAGGCGCGGCTCAACGCCCGCGCGGAGGGCCTGCACCTGGCCGTCACGTCCGTCGACAAGTTCCCCCGCATGACGGACTACGTCGTCCCCAAGGGCGTCCGCATCGCCGACGCGGACCGGGTCCGCCTGGGCGCCCACCTCGCCGCGGGCACCACGGTCATGCACGCGGGCTTCGTCAACTTCAACGCGGGCACCCTCGGCACCTCCATGGTCGAGGGCCGCATCTCCGCGGGCGTCGTCGTCGGCGACGGCTCGGACATCGGCGGCGGCGCGTCCACCATGGGCACGCTGTCCGGCGGCGGCAGCGTGATCATCTCCATCGGCGAGCGCTGCCTGATCGGCGCCGAGGCGGGCGTCGGCATCCCGCTCGGCGACGAGTGCGTCGTCGAAGCCGGCCTCTACGTCACCGCGGGCACCCGCGTGACCATGCCCGACGGCGAGGTCGTCAAGGCCCGCGCGCTGTCCGGCGCCTCCAACATCCTCTTCCGCCGCAACTCGATCAGCGGCGCGGTCGAGGCCCGCCCGAACAACGCGGTCTGGGGCGGCCTGAACGACGTGCTGCACAGCCACAACTGACGGGACGTTCCCCTGAGCCCGGGTGCGGTCGACTCACCCGGGCGCCGTGATCGGCGCGGGTCCCTGCCTCATCGGCTCAGGGCCGTCTCCCGGCGCATGTGGGACAGCTTCTCCGGGTTGCGTACGGCGTAGAGGCCGGTGACGAGGCCGTGGTCGACGCGGACCGTCAGGACGGTGTCGAGCTCGCCGTCGACCCGGAGGAGCAGTGCCGGGCGGCCGTTGACCTGGGCGAACAGGAACGACGAACCGGTGGGGATCCTGCCCAGGCCCGCGGCCAGCAGGCGGGCCACCTTGTCGGCCCCGACGATGGGCCGCAGCACGGCCTGCTTGACTCCGCCGCCGTCGCCCAGCAGGACGACATCCGGCGCGAGGATGTCGAGCAGGTTCTGCAGGTCCCCCGTCTCGACCGCCCGACGGAACGCGTCGAGCGCCTTTCGGGAGTCCGCCGACGACACGTGTTCGCGCGGTCGGCGTGCCGCCACATGGCCGCGTGCGCGGTGCGCGATCTGGCGGACCGCGGCCGGTTTCCGGTCGACGGCCTCCGCGATCTCGTCGTACTCCAGGGCGAACACCTCACGCAATACGAACACCGCCCGTTCCGTCGGCGTGAGCGTCTCCAGCACCAGCATCATCGCCGTCGAGACGCTGTCGGCCAGTTCGACGTCCTCGGCCACGTCGGGCGTGGTGAGCAGCGGCGCGGGCAACCAGGAGCCCACGTAGGACTCCTTGCGGCGGCCGAGCGTACGCAGCCGGTTCAGCGCCTGGCGCGTGGTGATCCGGACCAGGTACGCCCGCCGGTCCCGCACCGTGCCGAGATCGACCCCCGACCACCGCAGCCAGGTCTCCTGCAGCACGTCCTCCGCGTCGGCGGCCGAGCCCAGCATCTCGTAGGCGACCGTGAACAGGAGGTTGCGATGGTCGACGAACGCCTCGGTGGCGGGATCCGTCCCCGCGGTGCCCGCGGGGCGCCCGGCCGTGGGCTCGCTTCGTTCGCTCTTCACCGGACGCTCCTTCGCTTCCGACTGCGTCATGCGCACGGGACACCGGTCCCCGCGATCCTGTGACACCCGTCTGTCGTGGCTTGTGTCACACGGCGGTTCTGTCACACAAAGCCGGCGGCCGGCATCTCGTGTTCGTCCGATGCAACACCACGAGTGAGGACGAAGCCATGGAAGCCCGATTCGACCTGTTCGCCAACGAGATCGCGCTCAAGTTCGCCAAGCGGTTCGCGGGCGCGGGCCTGGTGATCCAGCAGTCGCCGCTGCCCCGGTCCACGCAGGAGCTGGTGTCGCTGCGTGCCAGCCAGATCAACGGCTGCGGTCACTGCATCGACATGCACACCAAGGAGGCCGAGGCCGCCGGTGAGACCGCGGTCCGGCTCCACCTGGTCGCCGCCTGGCGCGAGTCCACCGTGTTCACCGAGGCCGAGCAGGCCGCTCTGGCCCTCGCCGAGGAAGGGACCCGGCTCGGCGACGCCCACCACGGCGTGTCCGACGAGACCTGGGCCCGGGTGCGCAAGCACTACGACGACGACCAGACCGCGGCGCTGGTCGCCCTGGTCGCCCTGATCAACGCGGCCAACCGGCTCGCCGTGATCGTGCACCAGAAGGGAGGCTCGTACGAGCCGGGCATGTTCGCCCATGCGCTCGACTGAGCGGAGAACGCCCCGTGGAAGAGGTACGGGTCAGGCTGGGGTCCGTTCGACCCTGGCCGGCCCGTGCAAGGTTGGGGAGACGGAGGATGCTGCTCATCCTGGGCCTGGGAGAGCCGTCGCCCTTGAGCCGGTGGTCCTGCAGGATCGGTCGGCACGATGGCCGACACCGCCCGATCAGCTGGGCGTGCCCGCTCTTTCGAGGAGTGGGACAGTAGCTGCCCACAGGCGGGCTTCCCTGTCATGGCCGTGGGCGACGGGCCGCACCTCGGTCACCTTGTCGCACGTGCCGGACCTCGAGACGCCGGAAGGCTCCACCGGCCAAAACCCGGAAGCCTCCGGATCATCGCCTGGGTCCTGACAATCGGTCGCGATGACCCCGCTCGTATGGAACAGCCCGTCGGGACGGCGTAGGCCACCTCGGCGGCGCGGGGCGGAGTGGTGCCCGAGGCGGGAACTCTGCCGACGGCCCGGGCTCCGGGTCGGAAAGTGACCGGGGGCTCGGGCCGAAGGATTGCGGGCCGATGGGCCGATGGCCGGTGGCCGACTCCGGGTGCCGCCGGGCTCCTGCCGGGAACAGCCCCAGTGATGCTATGACCCTTGGAGCTGGCACTCACATCGATCGCAACTGGAACGCCGGACCTCGGTCACGCACCACCGGGTGCTGGGCGCCCGGCAGGATCCGGAAGGCAGGAGTCGTCGTCTGCCATCAACCGTTCTCTTCTCAGTTCGGCGACGTTCAGTGCGTCGGTGAGGCATTCAGTGGTGCGGCGGAGCATGAACCATGACTCGTCCGCTGTGAGTTGTGGGCCGTCCAGCATCGCTTTCACGAGTCCCAGCACCACGGTCGCCGACTCGATCAAGTCGTCCTCGATCGCGTCGCAGATGTCCGCGACGATTCCACCCGGCTGGCAGAATCCGGTGCGTCCATCGGTGCTCAGCGGCATACGGCGAAGCTCGGTCATGCCGGCACCCCCGGGACAACGGCTTCGATCACGTTGGCCGGACATGTCGACCTGGAGGCAGGCAGCGGGCGGGGGACGATGCCCTGTACCGGCAGGGCCTGAGTCCGATGAGCAGCATGGGACGGCGGGAAGCACGCAAGAAGCGCGGCGATAAGGTTTCGCACAGCCGAAGCTCCATTTCTTCGGTCAGCCCCTGGACGAGCCCTTGCCCGGCTCGTCCAGGGGTGCTTCTGATTCCAGCTTCACCATATCTGTAGTTATCCACGGTTATCCACGGATGCATGGAAAGCTGTGGTCACCCACGCTGGCAGCATGGAGCTTGACCGCACGCGCCCGTTGTGGCGGCAGATTGCAGCGGAGATCATCCGACGGATTCAGGACGGCACCTATCCGCCGGGAAGCCGCGTGCCGTCCACGCTGGAGATCGCCCAAGAGTTCGGCGTCGTGAACGCGACGGCGGCGAAGGCCATGCGGCATGTGCGGGAAGAGGGCTGGACGCGCGGCGAGGTGGGGTTGGGGACGTTCGTCGTGGACTCACTGCCGGAGGGCAACTAGTTCTCTCTGCAGGTGTGTTGAGGCGTTGCGTGATGCCGTCGTGCGGGTGTTCACCTGGGGATCACCCGCCAGAACTGGATTGACGGACGACGGTCGTCGTGTCGCCGTCCGGGGCACGACAGCCAAGACCGTCATGCGGCTACGGGCCGGTGACTTCCGGCCAAGGCGAGCAGGGTCGCCACCGTTGAGCGGGACGGGTGGCAATGATCAGTGCATGAACAAGATCGTGCTGATGTCGGATCCGAAGATCGCGGCGATCCCGGTGGCCGACTGCGGCGAACCACTCGTTGACGTCCGGCTCCAGGAGTCCCTTGTCGTCGACTCCCGCAAGGCTGATCGCTCAGGGGCGTTCGCGCGTCTGCGAGAAGGGGTTCTGATCCGTCTTCTCGAGGCTCAGAAGCGGCTCCCGGACGGTGTGCGTCTGCTGTTCATCGAGGGGTACAGACCGCCCGCGCTGCAGCGCTTCTACTTCGAGCGGTACGCCGACAGTCTGCGAGCCGACAATCCGGGCTGGTCGCCGATACGGGTCCGCGAAGCCGCGAGCCGGTACGTGTCGCCACCGGAGATCGCGCCCCACAGCGCCGGCGCCGCGGTGGACCTCACGTTGATCTCCGCCACCGAGCGGGAACTCGACATGGGAACCCGGGTGAACGCCAGCCCGGAAGAGAGCGACGGAGCCTGCTACACGGACGCCGCCGGCGTCGGCTCCGAAGCGCGGGCCAACCGGCGGGTGCTCGGTGACGCACTGACAGCTGCAGGCTTGGTGAACTACCCCACCGAGTGGTGGCACTGGTCCTACGGCGACCGTTACTGGGCCTTCCAGGCCGATGCCGATAGCGCCAGGTACGGACCGCGGGAACTCCGATGAGCGACGGGTGACGCCCCGACCCACCGTGTCTGGTCGTGCTGTTTCCCTGCACCCGCCGGACGCGTTGATCCGGGCAGGCATCCCTCGACGTCCTTCGCGTCGTGAGGGGCGGGCCGACGCCCGTGATGGCGGTCAGCCCGCCGTGAGGGCCTCGTGGAGCGACCTGAGGTTCTCGGTCGTGGCGTGGTCCGCCGGCCTCAGGGGTGGGCGGACCGGGCCCGCGGGCAGGCCGAGGGTGGTGAGGAGGGCCTTGGCCGTGACCGTGCCGGGCAGGCCGTTCGCCATCACCGCCTCGATCAAGGCGGTGGCCCGCTGCTGGAGACCGGCCGCGCGGGCCGTGTCGCCCGCGTCGAAGGCGTCCAGGACGGCGCGCAGGTGGTCCGGGACCACGTTCGCGACCGTGCTGACGTATCCGGCGCCGCCGACGGCGTACAGGGCGAGGATGTGCTCGTCGCAGCCCGCGTAGTAGGCGAGATCGGTGCGGGCGAGGATCTTCTGGGCGGCCAGGAAGTCGTACGAGCAGTCCTTCACCGCCACGATCCGGGGATGCCCGGCGAGCCGCAGCATCGTGTCCGGTTCGATGCGGGTGCCCGTGCGGGCCGGGATGTCGTACAGGGCCAGGGGGAGTCCCGTGGCGTCCGCGACCTCGCGGAAGTACGCCTCGACGGCGTCCTGCGGCGGGCGACTGTAGTACGGGGTGGCGACCAGGAGACCGTCGGCGCCCGCCTTCTCGGCCTCGCGGGCGAGTGCGACGGTGTGCGCGGTGTCGGCGGTGCCGACACCGGCGACGATCGAGGCGCGGCCGCCCACCGCCTCCCGTACGGCTGTGACGAGGGCGGACTTCTCGGCGTCCGTCGTGGTCGGGGACTCGCCCGTCGTGCCGGACAGCACCAGGCCGTCGCAACCGTGGCTCACCAGGTGGTCGGCCAGACGCGCGGCGCCGTCCAGGTCCAGGGCGCCGGTGGAGGTGAACGGCGTGACCATGGCGCACAGGGCGCGGCCGAAGGGGGGCGTCGATGAGGTCATGAGAGTAGTCTCTGCCCGATCACTGCGTAGCTCCACTTAAATCCTCTATCCGTTATTGGTAAGTATCAGTAACGAATGGCCTTCAGGGTAGGCGCCGCGCGCTCCGGGTACTCGGAAGGCGCCCGACCGAGAGGAGGCGGAACACCGTGACCGCAACCATCGAGCAACCGCCCGTTCGCGACACGCGCAGCCGTGACGGCCACAGCCGTGCCGAATACAGCCGTGCCGAATACAGCC
>NZ_LIQT01000109.1 GCF_001418415.1 Streptomyces hirsutus | reverse complement strand
CCCCGCGCCCCGCACACCCGGCCGGCCGGAGCCCCCGGGCCGGTGTTGGTCCGGGCTTCAGGCCGATGCCGGGACGTCCCGGGCCGAGATCTGGGCGACGGTGGTGAGCAGGCTGCGCCGGAAGGTGGCCACGAAGCCCTCGACCGTGTCCGTCTCACGCGGACGGGTCAGGTACGGCTTCAGCTTGCGCTCCACCTCCTGGACGCCCGGCTGCGCCGCCATGTGCCGGGCGACGGCCTCCAGGTCGCCGGTGTACTCGATGACCCGGACCAGGGTGTCGTCGCGCAGGAACACCGCGGTGGCCACGATCGTGCCGGCCTGCCCACCCGAGGCGTCCTCGACCCTGCTGCTCGGCACCCGCCTGAAGTTGCCGAAGATCTCCGTGAGCTCCTTCTCGTAGCCCGGCTCGATGTCGTACGTGATGGCCGCGAACGGCATGGCTGTCGCCCCTTCTCTCCAGGTTCCGGTGCGTCGGTGCCCGCACGTCGGGGGCCGGCGGGCGGCCGGTCCCCCTCCAGCACAGCCGCGCCGCCTCGGGCCGGGCTCGAACTCCCCTCGCTGGAGGGGATTTCGAGTGGCTCTCCAGACGGCGGTGCGACGTTCCCTGGCGACCACCGACCCGTTGGGAGGGACACCGTGCACCGCACCCTGATCGTCGCCAAGCTGCGGCCGGACAAGACGGACGACATCGCGAAGATCTTCGAGGACTCCGACTCGACCGACCTGCCGCACATGATCGGCGTCAGCCGCCGCACGCTCTTCAAGTTCCACGGCCTGTACTTCCACCTCGTCGAGGCCGACGAGGACATCGGCCCCCGCCTCTACCGGGCCCGCAGCCACCCGCTCTACGACGACATCAACACCCGGCTCGCCGAGTGCGTGGAGCCCTACGACCCGGACTGGAAAGAGCCCAAGGACGCGATGGCCGACCCCTTCTACATCTGGACCAAGGACGGAGGGCGGATCCAGTGACCACCGCCATCACCCGCACCGTGAAGGTGGCCGCCGACGAGGTCGAGGCCAACACCAAGCGCGGCGGCGACATCCGCGTCACCCTCAGCCCCAAGACGGTCGGCTGCGGCTCCGGCTTCGGCGGCGTCATGACGCTCGAGCCGGGCGACTTCGTCACCGAGCACTTCCACCCGTACTCCGAGGAGTTCCTGCACGTCATCGACGGCCGGCTGGAGATGACGATGGACGGGCGGGAGGTCGTGACGCTCGGCCCCGGCGACTCCCTGCTGGTGCCGATCGGCGTCCGTCACCGCCTCGTCAGCACCGGTGACGTCACCGCCCGCTGCGCCTTCCACCTCTCCCCGCTCGCGCCCCGCCCCGAGCTGGGCCACGTCGACACCGAGCAGGCGCAGCGCCCCGAGCAGGCCAATCCGGACGTGGGCGGTGCCCGGTGACCCGACGCGCCGTCATCACCGGCATCGGCGCGGTCGTGCCGGGCGGGGTCGGCCGTGAGGCCTTCTGGCGGACGTTGTCCGAGGGGCGTACGGCGACCCGCCGGATCACCCTGTTCGACCCGGCGGCGTTCCGCTCGCAGGTCGCCGCCGAGGTCGACTTCGACCCGGCCGCCGCCGGACTGACCCCGCGTCAGATCCGGCGGATGGACCGGGCCGCGCAGTTCGCCGTGGTCTCCGCGCGGGAGGCGGTGGCCGACAGCGGTCTCGCGCCGGCCGCCGTCGACCCGGAGCGCATCGCGGTCAGCCTCGGCAGCGCCGTCGGCTGCACCATGGGCCTGGAGGAGGAGTACGTCACCCTCTCCGACAGCGGCCGCAAGTGGCTCGTCGACCACGAGTACGGCGTACCGCACCTGTACGGCTACATGGTGCCGTCCACGCTGGCCGTCGAGGTCGCCTGGGAGACCGGCGCGGAAGGGCCGGTGGCCCTCGTCTCCACGGGCTGCACCTCGGGCCTGGACTCGATCGGGCACGCGGTGCAGCTCATCGAGGAGGGCTCGGCCGACGTGGTGATCGCCGGTGCCACCGACGCGCCCATCTCGCCCATCACCTCCGCCTGCTTCGACGCCATCAAGGCGACCACCCCGAACAACGCCGACCCGGAGCACGCCTCCCGCCCCTTCGACGGGGAACGCGACGGCTTCGTGCTCGGCGAGGGCTCCGCCGTCATGGTCGTCGAGGAACGCGAGGCGGCCCTCGCCCGGGGGGCCCGGATCTACGCCGAGATCGCCGGGTTCGCCGGCCGCAGCAACGCGTACCACATGACCGGACTCAAGCCGGACGGCCGGGAGATGGCCGAGGCCATCACCGTCGCCCTGGACCAGGCGAGGCTGGACCCGACCGCGCTCGACTACATCAACGCGCACGGCTCCGGCACCAAGCAGAACGACCGTCACGAGACCGCCGCGTTCAAGCGCAGCCTCGGACAGCACGCCTACGACATTCCGGTCAGCTCCATCAAGTCGATGGTCGGGCACTCCCTGGGCGCGATCGGCTCCATCGAGGTGGCCGCCTGCGCCCTGGCGCTGGACCGCCAGGTCGTGCCGCCCACGGCCAACCTGAAGACCCGGGATCCGCTCTGCGACCTGGACTACGTGCCCGTCACCGCACGCGAGCACGCCATGGACGCCGTGCTCTCCGTCGGCAGCGGGTTCGGCGGCTTCCAGAGCGCGATGGTGCTCGCCCGGCCCGGCACCGCCGCGGCCGCCGCGGGCAGAGGGGAGTGAGCATGACCGCGCAGGCCGCACCCGTCGTCACGGGACTCGGCATCTTCGCGCCCACCGGCATCGGCGTCGAGGCGCACTGGGCGTCGGTGCTGGCCGGCAAGTCCGGCATCGGCCGCATCGGCCGCTTCGACCCGTCCTCCTACCCCGTGCGGTACGCGGGCCAGGTGCCCGGCTTCGACACCGCCGGACACGTACCCAGCCGGCTGATCGCGCAGACCGACCACTGGACGCACCTCGCGCTGGGCGCCGGCGAGGCCGCCCTGGCCGACTCCGGCGCCGACCTCACGGCCGTCCCCGAGTACGAGATGGCCGTGGTGACCTCCTCGTCCTCCGGCGGCACGGAGTTCGGGCAGAAGGAGATGACCGCGCTCTACCAGCACGACCCCGGCTGGGTCGGCGCCTACCAGTCCATCGCCTGGTTCTACGCCGCCACCACCGGCCAGCTGTCCATCCGCCACCGCATGCGCGGCCCGTGCGGAGTGCTCGCCTGCGAGCAGGCCGGCGGGCTCGACGCCATCGGCCAGGCCAGACGGCTGGTCCGGCGCGGCTCCCGGCTCGTCCTCACCGGCGGCACCGACGCCTCGCTGTGCCCGTACGGCCTGACCGCGCAGCTCTCCACCGGCCGGCTGTCCACCGTCCCGGACCCGGAGCGGGCCTACCTGCCCTTCGCCGAGGAGGCCTCGGGCCACCTGCCCGGCGAGGGCGGGGCGATCCTCGTCCTGGAGAGCGCCGAGGCCGCCGCCGGGCGCGGCGTGGGCACCGGCTACGGCCGGGTCCTCGGCTACGCCGCCGGATTCGACCCGGCACCCGGCTCCGGCCGGCCGCGCGCCCTGCGCCGCACGGCCGAACAGGCCCTCGCCGACGCCGGGCTGGCACCGTCCGACATCGACGTCGTCTTCGCCGACGCCTCCGGCGTACCGGCCGACGACCGCGACGAGGCCGAGGCCGTCACCGCCGTCTTCGGCCCGCACGGCGTCCCGGTCACCGCGCCGAAGACGCTCACCGGCCGGCTGTACGGCGGCGGCGCCCCGCTGGACGTGGCCACCGCGCTGCTCGCCCTGCGCGAGGGCGTGATCCCGCACACCGCCCACGTGAGCGAACCGGCCCCCGGACTCACCGTCGACCTGGTCACCGGCGCCCCGCGGGAACTGCCGCTGCGGCACGCCCTGGTCCTGGCCCGCGGCCACGGCGGCTTCACCTCCGCCCTGGTACTGGGCCGCTGAATCCACCGACACCGCCGAACCCACCGAAACCGCTGTACCGACCTCCCCCGCCCCTACCGTCATCGAGGAGTTGTGATGGCCGGCCACACCGACAACCACATCGTCATCGACGCACCCATGGACATCGTCTGGGAGATGACCAACGACGTCCCCAACTGGCCCCACCTGTTCAGCGAGTACGCCTCCGCCGAGGTCCTGGAGCGCGACGGGGACACCGTCGTCTTCCGGCTCACCATGCGCCCCGACGACGAGGGCAACGTGTGGAGCTGGGTCTCGAGGCGGACCGGCGACCCCGTCACCCGCACCGTGCGCGCCGAGCGCGTGGAGACCGGGCCCTTCGCGTACATGAACATCCACTGGGAGTACTCCGAGGAGCCCGGCGGCGGGGTCCGCATGCGGTGGATCCAGGACTTCCACATGAAGCCCCAGGCCCCGGCGACCGACGACGCGATGACCGAGCACCTCAACATCAACACCAAGGTGCAGATGGCGCTCATCAAGGAGCGGGTCGAGGCCGCGGCCCGCGTCCTCACCCGCTGAGGAGCACCCCGTGCTGAATGTCCTCGCCCCCGCGCTGCTGCTGCTCAACGGGCTCGCCGCCGGCGTCCTCCTCGGCACCCAGCTCGGCGGCTTCCCCTACCTCGCCTCGCTGCCCACCGACCGCTACGTGCACGCCCACGCCTTCTTCGGGCAGCGCTACGACCCGGCCATGCCGTTCTGCCTGGTCGGCACGGTCGTTCTGGACGCCGTCCTGGCCGTGGGCACCGCGGACACCGCGGCGCGCACCCTGTTCGCCGCGGCCGGGGTGCTCGCCGCGGCCACCGCCCTCATCTCGGTCACCAAGAACGCCCCGGTCAACCGGTGGATGCGGACCGTCGACCCGGAGCACCTCCCGGAGGACTTCCGCGACCCGCGCCGCGAGTGGGGCGCCTGGAACCACCGGCGCAGCCTGCTCACCATCACCGCGCTCGTCGTGAACTGCGCCGCGCTCGGCTTCCTGCTCTGACCCACCCTGCTCCGACCCACCCTGCTCCGCCCCACCGTCCGACCCGCCCCACGTATCGAGAACGTCGCGTACGACGATTACGGAGGAACACCCATGGATCTCGGCCTCAAGGGCAAGAAGGCCCTGGTCACCGGCGGCACCCGAGGTGTCGGCCGGGGCGTGGTGCTGGCGCTCGCCCGCGCCGGTGTCGACGTCGTCACCTGCTACCAGAAGGAGAGCGAGTACGTCACCTCCCTGGAGCGCGAGCTGAAGGAGACCGGCGGCGACCACCACGTGCTGCGCGCCGACCTGTCCCGGCCGGAGGAGATCGCCGCCCTGCTGACCCGGGTCCGCGAACTGCACGGCGACCGCCTCGACCTGCTGGTCAACAACGCCGGCGCGATCAGCCACATCCCGTACGCCGAGCTGCCGCTCGAGGAGTGGCTGCGCATCCTCAACACCAACGTCACCGGCGCCCACCTCGTCATCCAGCACGCCCTGCCGCTGCTCGGCGAGGGCTCCTCGGTGGTCTCCATCGGCTCCCGCGCCGTCGACGCCGGCATACCGCTGCGCGCCCACTACACCACCACCAAGGCCGCCCTGGTCGGCCTCAACCGCTCGCTCGCCAAGGAGTTCGGCCCGCGCGGCATCCGCTTCAACGTCGTCGCGCTCGGCGTCATCGAGACCGAGAACTTCCACGCCATGCCCGAGGAGCAGCGCAAGGTCATGGCCGAGCGCTACGGCGCCAAGACCGCCCTCGGCCGGCTCGGCACCCCCGACGAGGTGGCCGGCGCGATCATGTGGCTGGCCAGCGACCTGTCCCGCTACGTCACCGGCAACACCATCGGCGTCGACGGGGGGATCTCCTGATGGCCTTCCGCGTGATGCTGCGCATGGAGATCGAGCCCGGCAAGGAGTCCGCCTTCGAGCAGGCGTGGCTGGCGGGGACCGGCGCGGTCACCGGCCACCCGGCCAACCTGGGCCAGACCCTGTCCCGGGAGGACGGCCCCGGCAGCACCTACGTCATCGTCAGCGACTGGGTGGACGAGCCGCGGTTCCGCGCGTTCGAGGAGAGCCCGGCCCACCTCGAACACCGGGCCACGCTCCACCCGTTCCGCAAGGGCGGCACCTTCCACGTCATGGAGGTGCTGCACCGCGTCGAGGGAAGGGCGGCCGCCGATGCCCGGTGAGGGAGGTGCCGGTGCCGTGGGCGGGGGGCCGGGCGGCGGGGTGCGGGTCGTGGTCTACCAGGCCGCGTACGACGAGAAGGAGCTCGCCGCGGTCCGCGCCGCCTACCACCGGGTGAGCGAACGCCTCGCGGAGGTGCCCGGCATGCTCGGCAACGAGCTGCTGCGCAGCCCCCAGGACCCGAGCGCGCTCGCCGTGCTGAGCCGCTGGGAGTCGATGGAGGCCTTCCTGGCCTGGGAGGCCGGCGCCGACCACCGCCAGGACACGGCACCCCTGCGGCCCTTCCGCGACACCCGCACCGCCGCCCCCTTCGCCGTCTACGAGGTCGACGCCACCTACTGAGCACGGGCGCCCCGACGGGGCGCCCGTCGCGCGTACCGCCCTTCGTCCCACACCTCCGACGAGCACGCCCGAAGAAGCACGCCCGACGAGCACGCCCGAAGAAGCACGTCCGAGATCACAGAGAAGAGAACTCACCATGGCGAACCGCCAGTTGGCGTTCATCGGCCTCGGCAGCATGGGCGGCGGCATGGCCCGGCGCCTGCTGGAGACCGGGCACACCCTGACCGTCTTCAACCGCACCGCGCGCAAGGCCGCCCCCCTGGTCGAGGCGGGCGCCCACCTCGCCGACGCCCCGGAGCGCGCGGCGGCCGGCCACGACGTCGTCCTGCTCAGTCTGAGCGACGAGAAGGCCGTCGAGGAGATCCTGTTCGGCCGGGTGGTGCCGGTGCTGGCGCCGGGCGCCCTCGTCGTGGACACCTCCACCGTCTCCCCGGGCTACGCCCGCGAGGCCGCCGCCCGGCTGGCGGAGAAGGGCCTGCGCCGGGTCGAGGCCTGCGTCGTCGGCAACCCGCTCCAGGCCCGCAAGGGCGAACTGCGCGTGTTCGTCTCCGGAGCGGCCGAGGACCTGTACGCGATCCGCCCGGTCCTGGAGGCCATCGGCAACGAGGTCGTCCACGTCGGCGCGCCCGGCACCGCCGCGAGCATGAAGCTCATCCTCAACCTGCTGCTCGGCGCCCAGGTCGCCGCCCTCGCCGAGGCCGTCGACTACGGCACCGCGGCCGGGCTGGACCGCGACCAGCTGATCGGCGTGGTCGCGGCGAGCGGCTTCAGCTCCATGGTGATGCGGTTCCGCGCCGACCTGATGCTCAAGCGCACCTACGAACCGGCCTTCTTCCGCTCCGAACTGATGGAGAAGGACATCCGGATCGCGATGGAGGCGGCCGCCGAACTGGGAACCGCCATGCCCGTACTGGGCACGGTGCGGGAGCGGTTCGCGCAGGTACTGGCCGCCGGCGACGGGGACAAGGACGCGTCCGTCCTGGTCGAACACCAACCGAAGCAAGGAGGGTGACACTGTGCTGAGCACCACCCGGAGCACGCTCCGGAACACCGATGTCCTGGTGGTCGGCGGGGGACTCGCAGGGCTGTCGACCGCCGTCTTCCTGGCCCAGCAGGGCGTGGACTGCCTGCTCGTCGAGCGGCAGCCCGAGCTCTCCGGCCACCCGCGCGCCCGCGGGGTCCATCCGCGGGCCATGGAACTGATGCGGGCCGCCGGCATCGAGGACGAGATCCGCGCTATGCCCTCCGCCCGCCGGCTCGTGCACAACTCCGGTGTGATCGCCGCCCGTTCCCTGGCCGGGCCCGAACTGGGCTCGCTGGACGACAAGTACGTCATGGACGTCGGCGCCGACGTGGCCTCGCTGTCCCCGACGCCCTGGTGCCTGTGCCACCAGGGCGAGCTGGAGGACGTGCTGCGGGACCGCGCCGAACGTCTCGGCGTGGCCCTGCGGTTCCACACGGAGCTGCTCTCCTTCGAGCAGGACGGCCCCGAGGGCGAGGAGGTCACGGCCCGCGTCAGGGACCACGCCACCGGCGCCGAACGCACCCTCAAGTCCCGTTACCTGGTCGCCGCCGACGGTGCCCACAGCGGCGTCCGGGACGCGCTCGGCATCCCCTTCGACGGCGAGGTCTTCGGCCACTACATCAACGTGCACTTCCGCGCCGACCTCACCGAACAGCTCGCCGGCCGCCGGTTCCTGATGTGCTACACCTTCAACGAGCAGGTGCGCGGCGCCCTGATGCCGCTCGACAACAGCACCGACTGGCTCCTGCACATCTCCTACGACGCCGCCAGCACGGACGCCGGCTCGTTCACCGAGGAGCGGTGCGCGGAGCTGGTGCGGGCCGCCGCCGGCGTCCCGGACCTCGATCCGCGCATCCTGTCCGTCTCCCGCTGGGAGGGTGCCGCCCGCACCGCCGACCGGTTCCACGGCGAGCGGGTGTTCCTGGTCGGCGACGCGGCCCATGTGATGCCGCCCAGCGGCGGTTTCGGCTCCAGCACCGGCATCCAGGACGCGCACAACCTGGCCTGGAAGCTCGCCGCCGTACTCGACGGCTGGGCCGGTCCCGCGCTGCTGACCAGCTACGACGAGGAGCGCCGGCCGATCAGCGAGGCCACCGTCGAGCAGGCCGTGCTCCGCTCCCGCGACCGGCTGCGGCTGCTCGACGAACCGGGCGGGCGCCGCCCCGCCGATCCGGGCATCGTCGAGGACGCCCTGGTGTGGCTGTCCTGGCGGTACCGCTCGTCGGCCGTCACCGCCTGGGACGAGAGCGTGCTGCCCGGACACGGCGTCTGGTCCGCCGAGAACGACGGCCGGCCCGGCAGCCGTGCCCCGCACCTGCGGCTGCGCAGGGGCGGCGCCGAACTGTCCGCGCTGGACCTGTTCGGTTCCCGGCCGGTGCTGCTCACCGGTCCCGACGACCGGGCCTGGCGGGAGGCGGTGCGCGCGGTCGCGCACGACCTGGACGTGCCGCTCGCGCTGTACGGCATCGGGACGGAGGTGACCGACATCGAGGACCGCTGGCCCGAGCGGTACGGGGTGACGGCACAGGGCGCGGTCCTGGTCCGCCCGGACGGCGTGGTGGCCTGGCGGTGCGCGGACGCACCGGTCTTCGCCGACAGGACCCTGCGCACGGTACTGGCCCGGCTGCTCGGCCGGGACGCCGCGGGAGAAGCGGCGGGGACGACACGACGAGAGGGGAGTGGGGAGCGGTGACGCACAGGGTGATCCTCCGGATGGAGATCGTCCCGGAGCTGGCCGAGGACTTCGAGCGGACCTGGGGGGAGGTGGGCGAGGCGATCTCCCGGGAGCCGCACAACCTCGGGCAGACGCTGGTACGGGACACCGAGGAGCAGGGCGTGTACTGGGTCCTGACCGACTGGACGGACGAACCCCGCTTCCGCGCCTTCGAGACGAGCCCCGCCCACGTGGAGCACCGGCAGCGGCTGCGGCCGTACCGCAGGGGCGGTTCGATGAACGTCACCGAACTGGTCCGGCACATCCACCCGGCACGCTCCACCGCCTGACCGGTACGGAGGACGCCGGCCGCGACGCACCGAAGGGCGCCGGCCGCGAGGGGAGGAACCCTCCTCGCGGCCGGCGCCCTTCGCCGTACCCGAACGTCCCCGGCACGCACCGCACGCACCCGCACACGGGGCGGGGGCCCGGCCGGGCCCCC
>NZ_LIQT01000108.1 GCF_001418415.1 Streptomyces hirsutus | reverse complement strand
GATCCCGTGGGGGGAATCCGTACCGGGACATGGGAAGGCGCCCTGACGTCGGCCCGTGGGGGGACCGGCGCAGGGCGCCTTCTTCTTTTCCGGGATTTTCCGGACTCGGTTCGCCGCAGGGTGCCGCCGACCCCCGCCCGCCCGCCCGCCGTACGAGACGGAACGACGGACGGCACGCCCTCCAGGGCCCGCCGTCCGTCGCTGTCCTGTGCCGCGTCCGGTCAGCGCTCCTCGACCGGGAGGAAGTCGCGCTCCACCACGCCCGTGTAGATCTGGCGGGGGCGGCCGATGCGGGAACCCGGCTCCTTGATCATCTCGTGCCACTGGGCGATCCAGCCCGGCAGCCGGCCGATGGCGAACAGGACCGTGAACATCTCGGTCGGGAAGCCCATGGCCCGGTAGATCAGGCCGGTGTAGAAGTCCACGTTCGGGTAGAGGCTGCGCGAGACGAAGTAGTCGTCGGAGAGCGCGTGCTCCTCCAGCTTGAGCGCGATGTCCAGCAGCTCGTCGGACTTGCCGAGAGCGGACAGCACGTCGTGCGCGGCGGCCTTGATGATCTTGGCGCGCGGGTCGAAGTTCTTGTAGACCCGGTGGCCGAAGCCCATCAGGCGGACGCCGTCCTCCTTGTTCTTCACCTTGCGGATGAAGGCGTCGACGTCGCCGCCGTCGGCCTGGATGCCCTCGAGCATCTCCAGCACCGACTGGTTGGCGCCACCGTGCAGCGGGCCCCACAGGGCGGAGATGCCGGCGGAGATCGAGGCGAACATGTTCGCCTGCGAGGAGCCGACCAGGCGCACCGTGGAGGTCGAGCAGTTCTGCTCGTGGTCCGCGTGCAGGATGAGCAGCTTGTCCAGAGCGGAGACGACGACCGGGTCGGGCTCGTACTCCTGGGCCGGGACGGAGAAGGTCATGCGCAGGAAGTTCTCGACGTAGCCGAGGTCGTTGCGCGGGTAGACGAACGGGTGACCGATCGACTTCTTGTACGCGTAGGCCGCGATCGTCGGAAGCTTGGCGAGCAGCCGGATGGTGGAAAGGTGGCGCTGGCGCTCGTCGAACGGGTTGTGGCTGTCCTGGTAGAACGTCGACAGCGCCGAGACGACCGACGACAGCATCGCCATCGGGTGGGCGTCGCGCGGGAAGCCCTTGTAGAAGTTCTTGACGTCCTCGTGCAACAGGGTGTGCTGCGTGATCTCGCCCCGGAACTCGCTGAGCTCGTCGACGGTCGGCAGCTCGCCGTTGATCAGCAGGTAGGCGACCTCCAGGAAGGAGGAGCGCTCGGCCAGCTGCTCGATGGGGTACCCGCGGTAACGGAGGATGCCCCCCTCACCGTCCAGGTACGTGATCGCGGATTTGTATGCGGCGGTGTTGCCGTAACCGCTGTCCAGCGTCACCAGGCCGGTCTGGGATCGGAGCTTCCCGATGTCGAAGCCCTTGTCACCGACCGTACTGTCGATCACCGGGTAGGTGTACTCGCCGTCGCCGTACCGCAGTACTACAGAGTTGTCGCTCACGTCTTCCCTCACCGACGTAGTGCCTCATCTTCGAGGTGCCCTGACTGTCTCTACCATCCCCCACTTGGCTCAGGAGAGTGCACTCGGGGTCGACCATCGGGCCTATCGGCGGCACTGAGTGCCGCCAACTTGCCCATCCTGCCCCCTGCGTTCCCCTTCCGGAAGGCCTCTGTGACGTTTCCGACTCGTTTGATCGATCATTTTTCTTCCGGGAGAGGGACGAAGGGCAGCAACAACGACGGTTCAGGCGCCCGCGAGCCGGAAGTCGAGCGCCGTACAGCGCCGGCCGGCCGAGACCGTGCGGACCGCCTGTCCGATCGCCCTGCGGGAGCCGACGAGGACGACCAGCCGCTTGGCCCGGGTGACCGCCGTGTAGAGCAGGTTCCGCTGCAGCATCATCCAGGCGCCGGTGGTCACCGGGATGACGACGGCCGGGTACTCGCTGCCCTGGGAACGGTGGATGGTCACCGCGTAGGCGTGGGCCAGTTCGTCCAGTTCGTCGAACTCGTACGGCACCTCCTCGTCCTCGTCCGTCAGCACCGTCAGCCGCTGGTCGACCGGGTCGAGCGAGGTGACCACGCCGACGGTGCCGTTGAAGACCCCGTTCTCACCCTTCTCGTAATTGTTGCGGATCTGGGTGACCTTGTCGCCGACGCGGAAGACCCGGCCGCCGAACCGCTTCTCGGGCAGGTCGGGGCGGCCGGGGGTGACGGCCTGCTGGAGCAGGCCGTTCAGCGTGCCGGCGCCGGCCGGACCCCGGTGCATGGGGGCGAGGACCTGCACGTCCCGGCGCGGGTCGAGCCCGAACTTCGCCGGGATGCGGCGCGCGGCGACGTCCACGGTGAGCCGGCCGGCCTCCTCCGTGTCGTCCTCGACGAAGAGGAAGAAGTCCTTCATGCCGTCGGTGAGCGGGTGCTGTCCGGCGTTGATCCGGTGCGCGTTGGTCACCACGCCCGACTGCTGGGCCTGGCGGAAGACGCGGGTGAGGCGGACGGCGGGGACCGGACTGCCGTCGGCCAGCAGGTCCCGGAGCACTTCGCCCGCGCCGACGCTGGGGAGCTGGTCGACGTCCCCGACGAAGAGGAGGTGCGCGCCCGGGGCCACCGCCTTGACCAGCTTGTTGGCCAGCAGCAGATCGAGCATGGACGCCTCGTCGACCACCACCAGGTCGGCGTCCAGCGGCCGGTCCCGGTCGTAGGCGGCGTCCCCGCCGGGCTTGAGCTCCAGCAGGCGGTGGACGGTGGAGGCCTCGGCGCCGGTCAGCTCCGCGAGACGTTTGGCGGCGCGCCCGGTCGGGGCGGCGAGCACCACCTTGGCCTGCTTCGCGCGGGCCAGCTCCACGATGGACCTCACCGTGAAGGACTTGCCGCAGCCGGGGCCGCCGGTGAGGACGGCGACCTTCTCGGTGAGCGCCAGTTTGACGGCGGCCTCCTGCTCGGGGGCGAGATCGGCGCCCGTACGGCCCTTCAGCCAGGCCAGCGCCTTGTCCCAGGCCACCTCCCCGAACCCCGGCATCCGGTCCTCACCGGTCCGCAGGAGGCGCAGCAGCTGCGCGGAGAGGGCCAGTTCGGCGCGGTGGAAGGGCACCAGGTAGACAGCGGTGACGGGGTCGCCGCCCTCCGGGTCGGGGACCTTCTCCCGTACGACGCCGGGGTCCTCGCCCTCCTCCGGCTCGGCGGCCAGTTCGGCGAGGCACTCGATGACGAGCCCGGTGTCCACCTGGAGCAGTTTCACCGCGTCGGCGATCAGCTTCTCCTCGGGGAGATAGCAGTGCCCCTGGTCGGTGGCCTGCGACAGCGCGTACTGCAGACCGGCCTTGACCCGGTCCGGGCTGTCGTGCGGGATGCCGACGGACTGGGCGATCTTGTCGGCCGTGAGGAAGCCGATGCCCCAGACGTCGGACGCCAGCCGGTAGGGCTGGTTCTTCACGACGGAGATCGAGGCGTCCCCGTACTTCTTGTAGATCCGGACCGCGATCGACGTCGACACCTCGACGGTCTGGAGGAAGAGCATGACCTCCTTGATCGCCTTCTGCTCCTCCCAGGCGTCGACGATCTTCTTGGTCCGCTTGGGTCCGAGGCCGGGGACCTCGATGAGCCGCTTGGGCTCCTCCTCGATGACGGTCAGGGTGTCCAGGCCGAAGTGCTGCGTGATGCGGTCGGCGAAGACCGGCCCGATGCCCTTGACCAGCCCGGAGCCGAGGTAGCGCCGGATGCCCTGGACGGTGGCCGGGAGGAGGGTCGTGTAGTTCTCGACGTGGAACTGCTTCCCGTACTGCGGGTGCGACCCCCAGCGCCCCTCCATCCGCAGCGACTCGCCCACCTGCGCCCCGAGCAGCGCCCCGACGACCGTGAGCAGGTCGGCGGCGCCTCTGCCGGTGTCGACGCGGGCGACCGTGTAGCCGTTCTCCTCGTTGGCGTACGTGATGCGCTCCAGCACACCTTCGAGCGTGGCGAGACGCCGTTCACCGGGGGCCGCTGCGGACTGGTTGGACATGGTTCGACGGTACCGGTGGGCTGTGACAGCCCGGAGCCCGCCCGAGAGGCCGGAGTGGGTAGGCTCTCGCGAACCGACTCGAACAGATGGCGGAGCCGCACGTGACGCGAGACCTCTACAACGTCCGGTTGCGTCCCACCGAGGCCGCTGCCGCACCGCTGACCGACGAGGAGGAGCGGCGCTTCCGGGCCGTGCTCTTCAGTGAACTCGGGAACGAGATCGCCGACCACGGCTCTGCGCGTTTCCCGGCGTACACGCCGGAGGACCGCCGCCGGCTCGTCGAGGTCGCACACCGCCTCACCGCGCACTGGGGGCAACAGGTGTTCGTCGAGGCCGAGGACCTGACACGCCTGAGGCTCTACCTCGCCGGACACGGGGAACGGACGCAGGCATTGCCCACGCGCACCTGAGCCCCGCGCCGGCAACGGCTCCGCGTACGCGTCACAGCTCCCTCGCCGACTCCTTCAGGGCTTCGAGGAAGGGGGCGAAGGCGGTGACGGGGAAGGTGAGGGTGGCTCGGGCGGGAACCTTCGAGTCGCGGACGGCGACACGGGTGGGCGAGTTCGCGATCTCCACGCACTCATTGCCGTCGTCGGGTCCCGAATGGGACGACTTACGCCAGTTACCCATGCTTCTCACAGCTCCTTCACCAGTCGGTTGATGAAGTCACGCGACCGCTGGGGGTCGAGCGCCACGGCTTCCAGCTTACGGAAGCGGGTTCGAAAGGCGCCGAGTTGCGCTTCGGAGTCGATGAAGGCCGAGCCGTGGGGCACGTCACGCACAACTGTGTCCAGTTTGGGCACGGGGCCACCCACGTACGTCATCGTGCTACCGGCTCTGGCAAAGCCGTCCAAGTCGAAGGGGATGACACGCATGGTGATGTTGTCCGCTTCGGAAAGCCCGAGGAGCTTGGTGAGCTGGGCCCGAGAGGCAGCACGATCACCGACCCTGATCCGCAGCGCCGACTCGTGGATCACCAAGTCGTAGGGAACAGCGATCTCCTGACCCGCCATTCGATGACGAACACGTACCTCAAGCTCCTCCTCGGCCAGTTCGGGCACTCTGCCGGAGAAGACGGCACGGGCGTAGCCCTCCGTCTGCAGCAGGCCCGGTACGTAAAGGATCGCCACATCACGTCGGAACGAGGCATGGCGATTCAGTTCCGAAAGGTCCAGGAACGACGTCGGCAACAGCCCTCGGTACTCCTCCCACCAGCCATGAGTCCGGTCGGTAGCCATGTCCACCAGGGCATCGATGAACTCTGCGTCCGTGCAGGCGTAGTGGGACGCCAGGCGGCGCAGTCGCTGCTCGCTCACTCCCACGAGCCCGGATTCGATCTGGCTGATCTGAACCCGATTCGCTCCAAGCAACGCCGCCGCCTCGACGGTGGTGAGCCCTGCCGCTTCGCGGAGCCTGCGCAGCTCGACCCCGAGGCGCATATGGCGTGCGGTCGGCTCACGCCTGAGGACCATTGATCGCTCCTTGATTCAACATGCCTGCCGATGCAGCTCATTCGGGGGCAGATTACGCGATCGGCTTGTCTTGGATTACACGTAACCCGTACTCTCGGTGACGCACTGCACACCCTGTGAAGTCAAGGGCGCCGGAAGTGCACCGCTTCGTCCTGTCGTGACGCCTGCGGCAATGACACCGTCCCCCTCCCTCGAACCCCTCCCCCGCCGAACGGAGTTGACGCATGTCCGAAAACGAACCGTGGGAGTACTCCCTCCACATCCCCAACGATCTCCGCGCCGTCACCATCAGTCGCCGCACCCTCCGGCTGATCCTGACCATGCACGGGCTGATCGGCCTCGTCGATGTCGCCGAACTGCTGGCGGCGGAGTTGGTGTCCAACGCCGTACGCCACACCAAGGGCCCCGCCGCCCTCCGCGTGCGCTGGTCGCCGCCGGGGACGCTGCGGATCGGGGCGTGGGACGCCGACCCCGAACCGCCTGAGCCGCCGGTGCCGTTCGAGCGGGAGGAGTGGGAGTCGGGGCGAGGTCTGGCATTGGTTCGGGCCTGCGCCGACGTGTGGGGGTGGCAGCCGCTGACCCGGGAGGGCGACCGGGGCAAGTACGTGTGGTGCGAGCTGGCCGCCCTCCTCCAGACCGCCTGAGCGGTCTCGTTCGGATCAGCCGCCCGTTGTTCCGGCCGCAGGACCGGTCGCGTGTCCGGTCCGGAAGCAGCGGCTCGATCCGCCCACTGCGCGTCCCTCACGGTCGGACACATCCCAGCCTTCGGCCAAGACGGAGAACACCGTCCTCGCTAGGAAGCTCCCGCGTCGTGCTTCTCACGGCTGGTGAGGACCTGGTCCATGTGGGTCTGCGCCCACTGCCTGAGCCCGCGTGTCAGGTGGTGGAGTGAGAGGCCGAGGTCGGTCAGCTCGTAGGTGACGGTGACGGGGACCGTGGGTGTCACGGTACGGGTGAGCAGGCCGTCGCGTTCGAGGGCGCGCAGGGTCTGGGTCAGCATCTTCTGGCTGACGCCCGCCAGCAGCCGGGCGAGTTCGGAGTAGCGCATCGCTTTCGGGACGTGCGACGCGCCGGATCGTTCGGACGCGTCACCACCCAGTGCGCACAGGATCAGGACGACCCACTTGTCCGAGATCCGGTCGAGGAGCTGACGGCTGGGGCACACCGCCAGGAACGCGTTGTACTCCGTCTTGGCCTGTGCCCTTTTCTCGGCCTTCGTCGTCGTCACTGATCTCACTGCCAACCTCTGGGGTAGTTACGCACTTCAGAGTGCCTACTTCCCGATGGGAAGCAGGTCTCCCATGCTGGTGCAAGGGGGACGGAGACACCATCCCCGGCAAGAAACGAAAGGCACTGCGATGGAGACCGCCTTCACACCTCCTCTTCCCGGCGGAACCTGGAGGCTGGGTGACTCGACCGTCACCCGGTTCGGCTACGGCGCGATGCAGCTCGCCGGCCCGTGGGTCATGGGGCCGCCCGCCGACCACGACGGCGCCCTGGCCGTTCTGCGCGAGGCGGTCGGCCTCGGGATCACCCACATCGACACCAGCGACGCCTACGGACCGCGCATCACGAACGAGCTGATCCGCGAAGCGCTGTACCCCTACCCGGAGTCGCTGTTCATCGCCACCAAGGTGGGCGCGACCCGCGACGCGCAGGGCGGCTGGCCCACGGCCCGGCGCCCCGAAGACCTGCGCCAGCAGGTCCACGAGAACCTCGACTCCCTCGGTGTCGAGACCCTCGACCTGGTCAACATGCGCATGGGCGACGCCCAGGGCCCCCGGCCGGACTCGATCGCCGAAGCGTTCGAAACACTCGCCGCCCTCCAGCGGGACGGTCTGATCCGCCACCTCGGCGTCAGCAACGTCACCGCGGAGCAGGTCGCCGAGGCGCGCGGCATCGCCCCCATCGTGTGTGTGCAGAACATGTACAACCTCGCCCACCGCCACGACGACGACCTCGTCGACCACCTCGCCGCCGACGGCATCGCCTACGTGCCGTTCTTCCCCCTGGGCGGCTTCACGCCGCTCCAGTCCGCGGCCCTCTCCCAGGTCGCGAGCCGGCTGGAGGCGACGCCGATGTCGGTCGCTCTGGCCTGGCTGATGCGGCGCTCGCCGAACATCCTGCTCATCCCCGGTACCTCGTCCACCGCCCACCTGCGCGAGAACATCACAGGCGCCGGGCTCTCCCTCTCCGACGAGGACGTGGCCGAACTGGACGGCGTCGGCCGGGCATGATCGGCCGGTGCGCCGGCCGGGCCCCCTCTTCCGGGCTCCGGCCGCGTGCCGACGGACCCGTGAGTCGCCGTACTCCTCCGGCGAGTGGACCCACTGCGTCCCGGTCCCACACTCGAAGGCGATCGCGTTGATCACCTCGCGGTGGCCACTCCGCCGACCACCCCGTCTCGGTGTCCGGCCCAGGAGCAACGGCTCGATCCGCGCCCCCTGCACGAAGCTCATGCCGACAACGTGGGCGATCCTCACCGAGCCGGCCCGCACTCTGCCCTACGCCATCGCGGTCATGGGCGATACCCGGCAAGGAAAACCACTCGACGCCGCGGAGTGGAAGAGGGTGGCCGTGCGCACCCGTGTGCTGACCGGCGGCAAGAGCCCGGCTCAGCCACGGCGCCGTCGTCATGGCCCCGAGGAAAATCGCCCCCGGACCACCGAGTTCCTCAAGGGCGAGCTTGCCGTTCGAGCGGTTCGGCGGGTCCGGCGCACACCCCCGGCCGGATGCATGGCCGGCGTGGGTGGCGTGGCTCAGGTCCCGCTCCCTCACATGGGTGGGCCAGGTTCGTGGAGGACAGAAGGCCCGTCTCGGAAAGGCGCTGCCACGCTGTGCGCACACAGGCCTGTGCGCACAGGCGCCGCTTGCGTTCGTTCCACCCGCGGACACTGTCGAGAAGCCGCTCGGCTTCATGCACACAGCCCTTGTCGGGTTCCAGGATTGCCCGAGCTCCAGACGGTGTCCCCTTCGGGTGGTGCAGGGATTCTGCGTGGCCCCAGCGCCGCGGGCCGGAGACGGCTGCCTTGCCGGGAACCGTGAGCAGTCGGCGGGAATGTGTCACTTGGACGCTCAGATGAGCCATCTCAGGACAGTAGTGGCCGAAGTGCTCACGACTTCGGGACGGTGCGTGCTCCCCGGGGCGCGGACGGGCGCCCCGGCATCGCACACATCGAGACCGCATCCCGCGGGCAGCCGAGGAAAACCGCCCGCACGAACAGCCGACCGCCCCGCCGAGCAGCGCCACCGATCCCGACCCGCAACGCCATCTTCAGATCCCTTGTACTACCCGGAGGGACGCCATCCGGCAGTTGCATTTTCTGTGGAAGAAGCACAACTTCGTGCGCTTCGCCGTCCAACCCGAGCAACGACCACGACGAGAAGCCGGCCGGCTGTCCGGCCATGGGCATCCCGCACTACATGTGCGTCGACCCGTGCACCGGAACGATCCAGGTGCACTCCGACCCGTACAGGGGGCGCTACAGCAACAAGGAGCCGTACCTCTTCGGCGACTCGGTGCCGTTCGGGCCATGGACGGTGGAGACGTTGGAGTTCCGGCGGTACGGCAGGGACGGTCAGGGGCGGCGGGGACTCGACTTGAGGGCTTCGAGGAAGGGGGCGAAGGCCTCGGCCGGGAGGACGAGGGTGGCGCGGGCGGGGGCCTTCGAGTCGCGGACGGCGATGCGGGTGGGCGAGTTCGCTTTCTCCACGCACTCTTCGCCGTCGCCGGGGACCGAAGTCGGACAGCCGCATGACGGGACGGGCAGGTCCTAGTCGACCCCGGGTGCGGTGCGCTTCCTGCCCCTCATCTCGGCGACGGCGTACGGCAGTCCGGGAAGGAGCAACGCCGGGGCCGCCCACAGCGGCAAGGTGAACAGCTCCCCGTCGCCGCCGAGCCACCGGGAGAGCAGCACGGCAGCCGAGCCGGCGACAAGGGCGACCGCCAGGCTCCTGCCGAGCCCCAGGCTGCCGCGCCGCAGCTCCCAGGCGACCGTGACCGCTGCGACGACGGCCCAGAAGGCGACATCGTCAACGCTCACGACCCGTTCGGTGGTCCACCGGAGCAGACACGTGGCCAGTATCAGCCAGCCGATCACGAAGCAGACCATCGCCGCCGTACGCAGCAGCCGGCGGGGAAACGGAGCGCGGGCCCGCGCCCAGGACGCGGCGAACTCCTTGACATCGTCGCCCACGACATCCTGGGGCGTGCGGCCTGCGGCTACCGCGTCCTCTAAATGAGCGGAGAGCTCGTCGAGCATCTCCCGGACGGATCCGTCGTCGATGCCCCGGTACTCCCAGTTGCTGCGGCAGACCGCGAGTACCTGCTGGTTCGTCATGGTGCGCCGGTCCGTCATGGTGCGCTTCCCCCCGTGGGTCCGGTATCGGTCAGGATCCGCCCCACACGCCCGCTGAAGGCGTGCCACACGGCCCGGCCGCTCGTCAGTTCGGCACGTCCCGCTTCGGTCAGGCGGTAGTACTTGCGTGGGGCGCCACCGCTGGCCGACGGGGCGCGGTACGAGGAGATGAGCCTCTCCCGCTCCAGCCGGGCGAGCAGCGGATAGATACTGCCTTCGCTCACGAGATCGAGCCCGTTGTCGGCGAGTGCCTCCACGAACTCGAAGCCGTAGCGCGGCCGTTCGGCGATCAGCGACAGCAGGCACAGATCGAGCACTCCGCGCAGCAGCTGACTACGACGCTGGTCACCGGTAGCGGGCAGCCCCTTTGTCATGCGGTACAAGATAGTCAGCCATTGTCATGCGCCGCAAGATACTTGCGGCGCATGACAATGCCCCGAGGGCGCAGGTAATCGCGGCAGGTCCGACTCCGGCACGATCGGCCTGACAGGCCCTCCAGGAGCGTGGGCCGATAACCGGGCGGGGGAGGTTGCGAGTTCAGACGGGTGTGCGAGACCGTCTGAGGCAGTACTGCCGGTGTCGCCTGCCGGAAGGACCTCCGGGACCGATCCCGCGCCCGCGCCGCTGCCCGCCCCGCCCTACTACGCCGTGGTGTTCACCGCCGTACGGACCGCCGGTGACGACGGCTACGGGGAGACGGCCGAGCAGCTGCTGGAACCGGCCGCCGAGGTCAGGCCGACCAGGGACAGGATCACCGCTCCTCCGACGACGGTGGGAATTGCCGCCACGAGGAAGAAGGTGAGCAGCAGTTCCGCTCCCGCCGGCTCCTCGCCCATCGTGCTCCCGCCCTGCTCCATGAACACCACGACGCCGACCGGGAGCGACCGGTTCCGGTCCGCCGCGAGGGGCGCCGACGACGCTCAGCACCCCGGTCACGATTTGATGTCGGCCACTTCCACCCCCTTGTTTCCCTTCGTGTAATCGATTCCAATCCTTGGTGCACAGCCGATGTAATCGATTCCACGAGGAGGTGGAGGCGATGGCGGGCATCAAGGACGTCGCCGCCGAGGCGGGCGTGTCCGTCGCCACGGTGTCGCGTGTCCTGAACGACCATCCGTCGGTCAGCGCGGCCGCGCGCGAGCGGGTGCTGGCCGCCGTCGGGGCGTTGGGCTACCGTCCGAACGCCGTCGCCCGGTCGCTGCGCACCCACCAGACCCGCACCCTCGGCCTGGTCATCAGCGACGTGATGAACCCGTACTTCACCGAGCTGGCCCGCTCCGTCGAGGAGGAGGCCCGCGCGCTGGGCTACAGCGTCATCATCGGCAACGCCGACGAGCGGCCCGACCTCCAGGACCACCACGTCACGACCCTGCTGGACCGCCGTATCGACGGGCTGCTGGTCTCCCCCACCGACGGCGGTTCGCCCCGGATGCTGGAAGCCGCCCGCGCGGGGACGCCGATGGTCTTCGTCGACCGCTGGATCCCCGGTGTGGACGTGCCCGTGGTCCGGTCGGACGGGCGGACCGCCGTGCGGGACCTCGTGGCGCACCTGTACGGGCTCGGCCACCGGCGGCTCGCGATCATCGCGGGGCCGGCCGCCACCACGACCGGCCGCGAGCGCGTCGACGCCTTCCGTGAGGCGCTCGGCGCGTACGGGCTCCCCCTCCCCGACGCCTACATCGGTCAGGGCGACTTCCAGGCCGACAGCGGCCGCCGGGTCACCGAGGGCTTCCTCGACCTAGCCGAGCCGCCCGAGGTCGTCTTCGCCGCCGACAACCTGATGGCGCTCGGCGCACTGGACGCCGTACGGGCGCGCGGGCTGCGGGTTCCCGAGGACATC
>NZ_LIQT01000107.1 GCF_001418415.1 Streptomyces hirsutus | reverse complement strand
CGCCGGGAGACCTGGACCCGGCCGCGGTGACGGTCACGGCGACGGTGCCGGTGGACCGCGCGTTGAAGGAGCCGGTGACATGAGCGCCGATGTTCGTGCCGCTCTGGTCCTCGCAACCCCCTTGGTCCTCTCCGTTCTCACAGCCCTTTCAGCCCCCTCAGTCCCCACGACCCCCCACCGCAGCACTGTCCCCGTTTTCCCTTCCGCCCACCCCACGTCAAGGGCGATATGCGCGCAAAGGAGCCCGCGATGAGCGAGATGATCACCGCGGACCTGGTCGACCTCGACCTGTCCGCCGACACCAAGGAAGCGGCGGCGCGAGCCCTCGCCGAGCGGATGGTGACCCTGGGCCGGGTGACCGACCTGGAGGGCTTCCTCGCCGACGTGGCCGCCCGTGAGGCCCAGATGCCGACCGGCCTCGACGGCGGTATCGGCATCCCGCACTGCCGCAGCGAGCACGTCACCGAGCCGACGCTGGCCTTCGGACGCAGCGCCGCCGGGATCGACTTCGGTGCAGCGGACGGCCCCGCCGATCTGATCTTCCTGATCGCCGCTCCGGCGGGTGCGGACGACGCCCACCTGACGATCCTTTCCTCGCTGGCGCGGAAGCTGATGAACGCCGAGTTCACCGACGGGCTCCGGGCGGTCGGCGACGCCGAGGGCGCTGCGGCGCTCATCCGCGGGGACGAGCAGCCGGCGGCCGACGGGACCGGAACCGCCACGGCGGACGCGGCCGGCTCGGGCACCTCGGACAAGTCCGACCGCCCTGAGGGCTCCGAGAACTCCGACAGCTCCGCAGGCCCCACGGAAGACCCCACGGACTCCGTGGTGACGCCGGTGGCGGCCTCCGCCGGTGCCGCCACGGGCACCACCGCCACGGGCACCACCGGCGCAGCCACCACGGATGCAGCCACCACGGATGCGGGCGCATCCGACGCGGGCGCAGACACGTCCGGCGAGGGCGCGCGTCCCTTCCGGATCGTCGCCGTCACCTCCTGCCCCACGGGCATCGCCCACACGTACATGGCGGCGGAGGCACTGGAGAGCGCCGGCCGGGAAGCGGGCGTCGAGATCGAGGTCGAGCCGCAGGGTTCGGCGGGCTTCACCCGGCTCGACCCGGCCGTGATCGCGGCGGCGGACGGAGTGATCTTCGCCCACGACGTGCCCGTCCGGGAGAAGGAACGCTTCGCCGGCAAGCCGACCGTCGACACCGGCGTCAAGGCGGGCATCAATCGCCCCGCCGAGCTGATCGCCGAGGTCCGCGGGAAGGCCGAGCGCGGTGAGGCCACCGCCGCTGCCGCACCGGGCGGCACCCCCGTGGAACGCACCGGCGAATCCGGTGAGGGCTACGGCACCAAGCTGCGCAAGTGGCTCATGTCCGGCGTCAGTTACATGGTCCCGTTCGTCGCGGCGGGCGGTCTCCTCATCGCCCTCGGCTTCGCGATCGGCGGCTATGAGATCAACAAGGCGCCGTCGGTGATGGAACACTTCGTGTGGACCCAGGCCGACAGTTGGGGTGCCCTGCTCTTCCAGATCGGCGGCGTCGCCTTCGGGTTCCTCGTCCCGGTCCTGGCCGGCTACATCGCGTACGGCATGGCGGACCGGCCCGGACTCGTGCCCGGCTTCGTCGGCGGTTCGATCTCCCTCACCATCAACGCCGGTTTCCTCGGCGGTCTCGCGGCCGGTCTGATCGCCGGCGCGGTCGTGCTGGCGATCCAGCGGGTGCGCATCCCGGCGGCGCTGCGCGGCATCATGCCGGTGGTGGTGATCCCGCTGATCTCCTCGGCGGTGGTCGGCTTCCTGATGTTCGTGGTGATCGGCAAGCCGATCGCCGAGGCGCAGAACGCCATGACCGACTGGCTGAACGGCCTCACCGGCACCAACGCCATCCTGCTCGGCACCCTGCTCGGCCTGATGATGTGCTTCGACCTCGGCGGCCCCGTCAACAAGGTCGCGTACACCTTCGCCACGGCCGGTATCGCGGTCGCCAGCCCCAGCGACTCCGCGATGAAGATCATGGCCGCGGTGATGGCGGCCGGCATGGTTCCGCCGCTGGCGATGGCCCTGGCCACCACGGTCCGCGGCAAGCTCTTCAACCGGACCGAGCGGGAGAACGGCAAGGCCGCCTGGGTCCTGGGAGCCTCCTTCATCTCCGAGGGCGCGATCCCGTTCGCGGCGGCCGACCCGCTGCGTGTGATCCCCGCCTCGATGGTGGGCGGCGCGGTCACCGGAGCCCTGTCGATGGCCTTCGGCGCCACCCTGCGCGCTCCGCACGGCGGCATCTTCGTGGTCCCGCTGATCGGCAACCCGCTGCTCTACCTGGTGGCCATCGCGGCGGGCGTCTGTGTCACGGCGGCTCTGGTGATCATCCTGAAGGGCCTGCGCAAGCCGGTTCCGGGAACGCTCGGCGCGACCGGCGGCGAGGGCTCGGCGGCCTCGGCGGCGGAACCGAAGCAGCCGGTCGCCGCGTGACGGGAGAGCGGACAGCACGGACGCCGGCAACGGCGGAGGACGGCGCCGACACAGAACGCAACGACGGCGAACTTCCCCAATAGGTACATGTGGGATTTTCGCAGGCAAATGAGTCAACTGCGATATAGATCACGTTCATCACGGTCCGGGACCAAAGTCCCGGACCGTGATGTGTACTGGGCCCATGCCTGAGCACGACTCGATCTTGAGGGTGACGGGCGTCACCGTCCTCACCCTGGTGGCCGTGGCCTGCACAGCGGGCCTGGCCGGTGCCCTGCGGCGGGACCGCGGGCGGGTGCGGGGGAGCGGCGCCGACTTGCGGACGCGGATGCGAACGCTCGCCCGAGCGGGAGCGCGGTGGGGGCCCGGAGGGCCGGGACGGCGGGGCGAGGGCATCGGCCCTCGCCCGGATCGGAAGCCGGCCCACAAGCCGAAACGGAATCGGGATCAGAAACCGAATCCGGAGCCGAATCCGGGGCGTGACGTTCCGGAGGCGCGGGCGCTGCGGACGATTCCGCGTCAGCGGCGGACCGGTCCGGAGGCGGAGCAGGTGCGGCTCACTGCGGCCGAGCGGGAGGCGTTCGCCGTCCTGGTACGGCGCTTCGCCGGTGGCCGGGAAGGGTGAGGACGAGGGGATGACGGCGGGTCGGGCGGTTCGGCCCGATCAGGTCAGGGCACCTGTGTCGCGCGCCGCTCCATCGCATCCCGGGCGGCGTCCTCGGTGGCGTACACCTCGCACATGTGCCGCCCGTCGGGCGTGGCCGTGTGCTCCACCTCCCAGAGGGAGATCTCCGCACCGTCACGCAGCAGGAACGCGTGCTCGTACAGGGAGAAGGACGGCCCCGGGCGCCCCGGTCCTCCCGCGGCGGACGGGCGGCCGAAGGCCTGGGTGATCTGGTGGGCGGACGCCGTGGTCAGCAGCGCGGCCGTCCGAGGCCCCGGACGGTCCGTGTTCTCCGCCCGGCGCAGTAAGCGGCGCGCGTGGTCCGCCGAGGCGTCGGGGACGTAGACGGGCAGGGGTGCGGGGATCTGGGACAACTGCACCGCCACCGGCAGTTCGAAGTCCGGGGTCTCCGGCGGCAGCGGCAGCCGGGCGGTGGCCACGCCCAGTTCCTCCTCGTCCAGATACACCTCGTGCTGGGGCTCGCCGCCCGGGCTCGTGTTGTGGACCAGCTCCCAGAGCGTGAGCGCCGAACCGTCGGCGAGCAGCCAGGTGTGCCGGTACGTCTCGCGGTGCAGGCCCGCGCTGTGGTGCGCGGAGTGCAGCGAGCTGTCCTGCGCCAGCGCGCAGTCGAGCAGGCGTACTGCCTCGTCGGGCAGTTCGAAGGAGTTCAGGGCACGACCGAGCAGTCGCGCGAGATGCTCCTCAGGAGACTCGGGCGAGTCGGCTGGTTCGTACGCTGCCGTCTCGTACGGAACGCTCAAGGTTTCTCCCGGCATTGCTGCATGTCACCTTGTGGGTGCATACCGTAGCCTCTCGGGCGGACATCGTGTCCGGGAACTGAGAAAACGTACGGCCTCAAAACGAACCGATCACGCGAAGAATTCCCGTCCGTCCCCGGCAGTCATCCGTATCCCCTGCTCGGACGCCACTCCTGGCGTTCCTCGCCGGGCCGTCGGCTGCTGATCACGCACTCCGCTCAGCGGTCGGCTTCCTCCGCTCACCGGACGTCCCCGTAGCCCCGCCCGGCACCCCTACGCTTCCCCGTTCGGCACGCCACACGCCTCCCTGTCAGGTTCGTCATGTAACTCCCCGTACGGCGCACCCGTGCAGCTATGTATGTAGATGTCCGTACAACTCCCCGTACGACGGCCAGACTCCGCCCGGTCCGTCCACCGACTCGGCCGTGCGCAGGGCCCGTACGATCGCGCGGGTCACCAAGTCGGCGCCCGCCGCGAGGATCTCGTTCAGGGCGAGAGGGTTCGCGGTGTCGAGCGGGCGGGCGCCCGTGGCGAGGGTGAACACCGTGTCCCCGTCGTTGAGCAGATGCACCGGCCGTACCGCCCGCGCGATGCCGTCGTGCGCGGTGCCGGCCAGTTTCTGCGCCTGCGCCTTGGACAGGTCCGCGTCGGTGGCGACCACCGCGAGCGTGGTGTTGAGGGGCTGCGGCCCGTTGCGCTCCGCGATGCCGTCGAGCCGCCGGAGCGCCGCCGCGTGCACCTCCGCGTCGGGATGGCGTACCCGGCCGCCCCGGAACAACTCGCCGTACAGCGTCCCCGTTTCCGGGTCCAGCGCCGACCCCGCCGCGTTGGCCACGACCAGCGCGGCCACCGTGATTCCCGAGTCCAGCACCGTGCTCGCGGTGCCGATCCCGCCCTTCACCGCTCCGACCACGGCCCCCGTACCGGCGCCCACGCACCCCTCCGGCACCCGCGCCCCCGGCGCGGTCGCCGCTGCCGCCTCGACCGCCGCGCGCCCCGTGGCCGCGTCCGGCCGGGCCCGGAAGTCCCCGCCCCGGCCCAGGTCGAAGACGCAGGCGGCCGGCACCACCGGCACCACGTGCGTGGGATCCAGATCGACGCGCACCCCGCGTCCCTGCTCCTCCAGCCAGGCCATCACCCCGGACGCCGCGTCGAGTCCGTAGGCGCTGCCACCGGTCAGGACGATCGCCTCGACCCGCTGCACGAGGTTGCGGGGATCGAGCGCGTCGGTCTCCTTCGTACCGGGACCGCCGCCCCGCACGTCCACGGCGGCCACGGCCCCGCCCTCGGGCGCGAGCACCACCGTGGTACCGGTGAGCAGGCCGTCTCCGGTACGGGTCGCGTGGCCCACGCGCACGCCGGCCACATCGGTCAGAGCGTCAACAGTCATGGCGCCAGTCTCGCGTGCTCACCGCCGGAGCAGGGCGCCGTCACCGGGGAGCGATATCGGGGAGCAGCGACAGGGAGCCGCCGGCGTAGGGGGAGGCTTCCGCCGGAGCCGTACTCTGGTCGTATGAGCACTGCCCCCGATCCCCGGCCGCGCGAGCCGAAGCCCGCGCTGGTCTTCGACGACCCGCTGGACCAGCAGTCCGCGGACGACACGGACCGGGGGTGGGGCGACCGCCCGTCCGGCGACAGCGCGTCGGACCTGAAGCGCTTCCTCGACGAGAAGCCGCCCCACCACATCTGACCCGGGTGCCGTGAGGGCCGGTGCCCGCTATCGCCCGCCGTATCCTGGGCCCCCGCCGTATCCCGGGCCCTCGCCGCGGCCCGAGCCGCGCTGCGCGACCAGCTCGTCGCGTATCTCCTTGAGCACCTCGAGCTCGGAGATCTCGACGATCTCGTGCGCGCCTTCCTTCGCCTTCCTGCGGGCCTCGACCCGGGCCAGGTACCGGGCCATCGGCATCACCATCAGGAAGTAGACGACCGCGGCCGTGATCACGAACTGGAGCGTCGAGCCGAGCACCGAACCCCACAGGATCCTGACGCCCGTCGCGGCATCGCCGGTGCCCGTACAGGGATCCTTCAGACACGAGCTGTAGCTGTCCAGGTTCTGTGTGCCGAAGGCTCCGACCAGCGGATTGATCACGCCCTTCACCACCGCGTTGACGATGTTGGTGAAGGCGGCGCCGATGACCACGGCGACGGCCAGGTCGACGACGTTCCCACGCATCAGGAAGGCCTTGAAGCCCTGCCAGATGCTGGCTTCGTTCTTCTCGCTCACCCCGAGGGCTCCATCTTGTATGTGTGACGTTCTTATATGTGTGACGTTGGGAATCAAACGCTCCGCAACCTATGTCAGCGCCCTGCCGAACCGTCCACTTGGGTCCCTCGAACAAGGGACTTGACACAACACCCGCGAAATCGGCCGAGAAGGACCCGCTCACCACAGGGTCACCGCCAGCCGTGCCGTGGCGCTCGCGCCGGCGAGGTCGGCCGCGGCGGCACGCGGAACCGACAGCACCACCAGGGCCCCGTCCGTGCCCGTGTCCTCCAGCGGCTTCGGCACCTCGGTGACCCGCGCTCCACGCGCGACCACACGGGCCTCACCACCTGTCACCCGCTCCTCGGCGGCGATGACATCGACCCGGTCGCCCGGCCGCAGCAGCCGCACGGTGGCGGCGTCGGCGATCCGCACCGGCGCCGTGACCCGCGCTCCCGCGCGCCGTGCCCGTGCGACCCGGTCTTCCGTGGACGCCGCTCCGGCCTGCGCGCTCGAAGTGCCCTCGGGACGCCCGCGCGACCGGTCTGCCTCCCGGGGACCGCCCGCCGCCACCAGCGCCACCGCCGTGACGGCGAGACCGGCCGCCACCGCCCGCCTCCGGTGCCGGGCCGGCCGACCCGACCACAGCAGCCCGCCACGCACCCGCACCGGCGCGAAGTGCGGCACCTCGCACCGTGGAGGGACACCGGCCCAGGACGGGTGCGGAGCGGCGGGGCAGGAG
>NZ_LIQT01000106.1 GCF_001418415.1 Streptomyces hirsutus | reverse complement strand
ACTCGGCGACGTCGCCGAGTCGTCCGGCGGCGAAGAGGACCGCGAAGCCCGTCGACGACCCGCGTTTCCCGCACGGCCCGCTCGCGGTGCTGGACGGCGACGGCTCCGCATACGGCGTCGACGGCATCGTGCTCGACTGCCCGGCGGCCACCGTGCCGGAACTGGTGGAGTGGACGCTGCGCGAGTCCGGCCTCGGGGCCGCGAAGCTGAACCGCCACGGCAAGGACTCCGACCCGCTGATCGTGCTCACCGCCTCCGCCGCCGTGAGGCTCGGGCTGCCGGAGCGCCTGGAGGGCCACGAGCAGCGCCGCTCCCTGCGCCTGCCCGAGGACCACCCGGTGGTCAAGCAGGTCGCGAAGGCGAAGTGGCGGCTCACCCAGCGCGGGTTCGGCCCGTGGGCGCGGATCTACCGCACGGCGCAGGGGACTCGGCGGCAGTGCGTTCAGCTCGCGGTCCTGTCCTGGGACGCCCTCGACGAGCGGTCCTGGCCCGGCGTCGCGGAGATGGAGCCGGCCGATGTCGCCCGCGTCCTCGGGATGTACGCCCATCGGGTCATCACCCCGCGCGGCTCCACGGCCGTGTCCGGGCTGGAGCTGATGACGGCGTTGCGCCCGCCCACGAGGGCCGTGCAGGACCGGGCGACCGGGAACTGGGTGCCCGGCCACAACCCCGGTTCGCTGGGCACGGAGCCGATGGACCCGGCGCCGCCGGAGGCCACCCCCGAACACCCCGTGGTCGTGAACAGCGGCTGGACCGGCGGGTTCCTGGACGAGGAGGCGTACCAGTGGGTCCGCGACGTCGATCTGCTGACGGATGAGGAGTGCACGCTGCCGTACGCGGTCGGCCTGGACCTGAACACCGCGTTCCTCGCCGCCGCGAACCGCCTGGTCGTCGGTCTGTCCGCCCCGGACCACTTCCACGCCCCGGCGTTCAACCCGAAGATCCCCGGCTCCTGGCTGGTCGACCTGTCCCCCATCGAGCCGGACCCGCGCCTGCCGTCGCCGTTCACGCCGTCCGGCGAGCGTCCGACCGGGCCGGCCTGGTACCAGACGCACACCGTCGCCTACGCCCAGGAGCTCGGCCACGACGTGCATCCGATCGAGGCGTACCTGCGCCGGGAGACCGGCGCGTACCTGGATCCGTGGCACGACCGGCTCAGGTCGGCGTACGTCGACACGCTCGCCGACCTCGGCGTCACCAAGGACCTGTCGGACACGGAGTTCCTCGCGGCGATGGAACGCCACAAGGACGTCGACCCGGCCCTGACCGCCGTCCTCGCCGCCGTCAAGGCCACGGTCAAGGGCGGCGTGGGCAAGCTGCGCGAGCGTCCGCAGGGACGCCGCTACCAGGAGGGCGAGCGGTGGCCGGCCCTTCAGCGGCCGACCTGGCGCCCGGACATCCGCGCCGCCGTCATCTCCAGGGCGCGGGTCAACATGCACCGCAAGCTGCGCAACATGGCGGCGATGACGGGCCTGTACCCGCTCGCCGTGCTGTCCGACTGCGTCGTCTACCCGAGCCCCGGCGACAGCCCGCTGGACTTCCTGCCCTACGCCGCCAGCGGCAAGCCGCAGCCCGGCGGCTTCCGCCTCGGCCCCACCCCGGGCCTGGCGAAGCTGGAGGGCGTCCGGTCGATGCTGTGGGCGGTCGGCCTGATGGAGCAGGGCCTCAACCCGGCCCGCCACATCAAGGGCGGCGACGCCGTCCTGGACGAAGGGGAGTGACCGGTGGGGGAGATCGAGGACGCCATCGAGCGGGCCGACCGGGAGAGCTTCACCCGTGAGCCGCCGAAGACGCTCAAGAGCCAGATCCGCTACCTGCTCAAGCAGTTGGGCAGCGCGAAGGCCGTCGCGCAGGAGATCGGCGTCACCGCCGACTCCGTGAACCGCTACCGGCGCGGCGCCCGCAAGCACGCCCGCGCCGACGTCGCCGCGAAGATCGACGACGCGGTGCGGGCCCGCTGGCAGCCGCAGGTGCGCAAGCGCCGGCAGAAGCAGGCCGCCGCCACCGGCGGGATCACGGTGGAGACGAGGGCCCGCTTCGGATACACGGCACCGGTCGGCACGACCGACGACGGACGCTTCCGACGGCTCACCGTGCACCTCCCCCCGGCGTACGCACAGCGCCTGTTCGACGCCCGCGCCGCGGGGGCCGGCGACCGGGAGATGCGCGGGATCATCGCCGAGGGATTCAAGGACGTCTACTTCCAGGACGGCGGCGGCCGCGCCACGGGACTGTCGGACGTGGCCATCAACGACATCGACTACCTGGACCTGGACTACTGAAGGGACGGACGGCGACGGCTCGACCGCCGGATTCCCGGCGGTCGAGCGCGGCATCCGCCCCGGCCTCACCGCGCTCCCCCGGCCCGGGGGAGGTGGCCGTACCGGGGGCGTAACAGGGGCCGGTGCGGTGCGTAACACGTGCGCCGCACGCTGGACGGCATGCAGAGCACCGTGACGCCCACGCACTGCCCGTACTGCGCCCTGCAGTGCGGGATGAATCTGACACCCGCGCCGGGCGGGACCGTCCGGGTGAGCGAGCGCGCGGACTTCCCGGTGAACCGGGGCGCGCTGTGCGGCAAGGGGCGTACGGCACCGGCGGTGCTCGACCCCGGCGTGCGGCTGACCTCGCCGCTGGTGCGGTCCCCGGAGACGGGCGCGCTGGTGCCCGCCGGCTGGGACGGGGCGCTGGACCGGATCGCCGAGGGGCTGGGCCGTACGCGCACCGGGTACGGGGCGGACGCGGTCGGGGTGTTCGGCGGCGGCGGGCTGACGAACGAGAAGGCGTACGCGCTGGGGAAGTTCGCGCGGGTGGTGCTGGGCACCTCCCAGATCGACTACAACGGCCGCTTCTGCATGTCGTCCGCCGCGGCCGCGGGCATCAGGGCGTTCGGGCTGGACCGGGGGCTGCCGTTCCCCCTGGAGGACATCCCGAGGACCGGCTGCGTGATCCTCGTCGGCTCGAACCCGGCGGAGACCATGCCGCCGGCGCTGCGCTACTTCGCCGAGCTGAAGGAGAACGGCGGCACGCTGATCGTCGTCGACCCCCGCCGTACGAAGACCGCCGAGCAGGCCGACCTGCATCTGGCGCCCCGCCCCGGCACCGACCTCGCGCTGGCGCTGGGCCTGCTGCACCTGGTCGTCGCCGAGGGCCGTACCGACGAGGCGTACATCCGGGAACGCACCACCGGCTGGGAGGAGACCCGGGCCGCGGCGATGGCGCACTGGCCGGAGTACGTGGAGCGGATCACCGGCGTGCCCGTGCCCCTGCTGCGGGAGACCGCACGGCTGTTCTGCGAGCCGGAGGCGGCCATGGTGCTCACCGCCCGCGGACCCGAGCAGCAGGCCAAGGGCACCGACACCGTGGGCGCCTGGATCAACCTGTGCCTGGCGACCGGCCGCGCGGGCCGTCCGCTGTCCGGGTACGGCTGCCTGACCGGTCAGGGCAACGGACAGGGCGGGCGTGAACACGGCCAGAAGGCCGACCAGTTGCCCGGCTACCGCAAGCTGACCGACCCGGCGGCCCGCCGGCACGTGGCGGGGGTCTGGGGCGTGGACCCCGACGCGCTGCCCGGCCCGGGGCGCAGCGCGTACGAGCTGCTGGACGCGCTGGGTACGGACATCCGCTCGCTGCTGCTGATGGGCTCCAACCCGGTGGTGTCGGCACCCCGCGCGGCGCACGTCGAGGAACGCATCAGGTCGCTGGACTTCCTGGCGGTCTGCGACGTCGTGCTGTCGGAGACGGCCGCGCTCGCCGATGTCGTCCTGCCGGTGACGCAGTGGGCGGAGGAGACGGGCACGACGACCAACCTGGAGGGCAGGGTGCTGCTGCGGCGGCGCGCGCTGCCGGCCCCGGAGGGTGTGCGCAGCGACCTGGAGGTGCTGCACGAGCTGGCCGCCCGGCTCGGCGGCGGGCCGAGTCCGGAGAAGAGGTTCCCGACCGATCCCGAGGAGGTCTTCGAGGAGCTGCGCCGGGCGAGCGCGGGCGGGCCGGCGGACTACTCCGGGATCAGTTACCGGCGGCTCGCGGAGGAGAACGGCGTGTTCTGGCCGTGCCCGGCGCCCGAGCCCGAGCCCACGCCTGTGGCACCGGCACCGGCACCGGTGGCAGCGGACAGTGCCGTGCACCCCGGTACCCCCCGGCTGTTCCTCGACCGGTTCGCCACCGAGGACGGGCGGGCCCGGTTCGCGCCCGTCGCGCACCGCGCGAACGCCGAGGAGCCCGACGACGACTACCCCGTCCTGCTGACCACCGGCCGGGTGGTGGCGCAGTACCAGTCCGGCGCGCAGACCCGGCGCGTGGACGAACTGAACGCGGCCGCGCCCGGCCCGTTCGTGGAACTGCATCCGCGGCTCGCGGAGCGGCTCGGTGCGGCCGAGGGCGATCCGCTGGCCGTGGTGTCCCGGCGGGGCCGGGCGGTGGCACCGGCCCGGATCACCACCGCGATCCGTCCCGACACCGTGTTCATGCCGTTCCACTGGGCGGGCGAGGGCCGCGCGAACACCCTCACCCATCCCGCCCTGGACCCCACGTCGCGGATGCCGGAGTTCAAGGTGTGCGCGGTGCGGGTGGAGACGGTCCGGTCCTGAGCCCCCGTCCCGATCGGCGGCCGCTCCCGCCTCACCCGTTCACCGCCGTGCGGCGCACCCATCGGGTTCTTTCCCCCGGCCGGGCCCGCGGCACGGCGGTGACCTGCCGAAACGGGCACGGAAGGGGTTTCCGCCGGGGCCGGCCGACACCCGTTCACCGCATTTTTGACGCTCCCTCAGGAAGCGGGCCGCGCCCGTCGGCATTTACCTCGGACCAGTGGGGACGCGACTGACGGCGGCACATGGGGGTGCCGCGGGCGTGTCCCCTTCGTGAGCCCGAGGGAGCATCGATGCGAGGTACCGCCCGGCGGCTGCCCGGCCCGACCGGCCTGACCGGACCCGCGCTCGCCGTGGCCGCCGCGGGACTGCTCGTGGCGGCCGTCGCACCCGCCGCGTACGCCGAGGAGTCCGCCGCCCCCGCAGGACCCCCCTACGGCGCGCCGGCCGGGAGGCCCGCCGGAAGCCTGGAACTGCACCCGGCCATGGTCATGGCCGGCGCGCAGGTGACGGTGAACACCGCGGCGTGCGGCGAAGGCGACACGGTCGCGGGCGACGCCACCGCCGTGGGCGCCGGCCGTTTCATACTGGCTCCGGGCTCGGACGAGCCGGACTCGACCGGACGGTTCCGGGTGCCGCCGGGGGCGCAGCCGGGCACGTACGAGATCACCGCGACGTGCGAGGCGGGCGGGCAGCGGGTGACCGGCGACCTGGTGGTCAGTCTGACGCCCGCGGCGCAGCAGGTGCATCCCCGGGGCAGTGTGAAGACGGGGGTCGGTGGCGCTCTGGGCCCCGATCCCGTGCAGACCGCGGCCGGTGTGGCGGCTCTCGCCGTCGCCGCCGCGGGCGGTACCTGGCTCCTGCATCGCCGGGCGAGAGGCGACGGGTTCTGACGGGCGCCCTCCACCGCCCGTCCGCCGTACCGCATGTCCCCTCCCCCTCCGGGTCCGACGCCCCTCGCGGCCCGGAGGGACACGGGGACGACTCCGGAGAGGTCAGTCCGCGATGCACCACATACGCCGCAGGTCCAGCCGGGTCGGGAGCCCGAGCAACACGGTCATAGTGTCGGTGAGCGTGTTCGCCCTGTGCTGCGGCCTGTGGCTGCTGGGCAACGGGGCCGCGACGAACGCCCCGCCCCAGCCGTCCACCGCCCAGGCGTACTCCGCGCCCGACGGACGCGGCTCCGGGCGCCCCTCCGAGCAGGCCGTCGCGCTGCCGCCCTCCCCGCCCGACCGGATCCGCGTCCCCGCGATCGGCGTGGACGCGCCCCTGACGGGCCTCGGGCTGACCGGTACCGGCAGCCTCGACGTACCGCCGCCCGAGCGGACGAACCTGGCCGGCTGGTACGAGGCCGGCACCACTCCCGGCGAGACGGGCACCGCGGTCGTCGCGGGCCATGTCGACAACGCCGAGGGCCCCGCCGTCTTCTACTCCCTGGGCGCCCTGCGCAAGGGCGACACCGTCGAGGTGGGCCGGCGCGACGGCGGCACCGCCGTGTTCACCGTGCACGCCGTCGAGGTGTACGACGCCCGGGACTTCCCCGACGAGAAGGTGTACGGCGCGGCGAAGCGCCCGGAGCTGCGGATCATCACCTGCGGCGGAGGCTACTCACGCACCACCGGCTACCGGGGGAACGTCGTCGTCTACGCCCACCTGACGGACAGCCGCTGAGCCTTGAGCAGCCGGGCCTTCGAGCAGCCGGGCCCTCGAACAGCCGGTTCTTCGAGCGGCCGGTTCTTCGAGCGGCCGAACCGTCCTGCGCGGCCGGCCGGCACCGCGCCTCACGCCACCCGGTGCGGGTCGGGCTCCGTCTCCCCCAGCACGTTCGTCCTCCCCCACGCGCCCAGCGGTTCCAGCGCCTCGTTGAGCGCCGTCCCCTTCGGCTTCAGCGAGTACTCGACGCGCAGCGGGTTCTCGTCGTACTGCTCCCGGTGCACGATGCCGTCGGCCTCCAGCTCCCGCAGAGGCGAGGCGAGCACCTTCTCGGTGATCCCGGGCAGCTCCCGGCGCAGGGCGCCGAAGCGGTACGGCCGTTCGTGCAGCACCCAGAGGATCAGCACCTTCCACTTGCCGCCGATCACGTCCATCGCCGCGTCGATCCCGCACAGATATACGCCCCGGCCGTCGTGCCCTCCCGACGGGTACGGCGTTTTCGGCCCTGCCGGCCGGGCGAGGTGCCGGCCCTCAGGCCAGCCACTGTTCGTACGCCATGTTCGCCACCAGGGCGAAGACGACCGTCAGCAGGACGACGCGGACGAAGCCGCTGCCCTTCTTCAGGGCCGTGTGGGCTCCGAGGGTGCCGCCCGCCAGGTTGAACACGGCCATCAGGCCCGCCAGCTGCCACAGCACCGCGCCCTGCCAGGCGAACATCGCCAGCGCGCCGGCGTTGGTGCAGCAGTTGACGATCTTCGCGGTGGCGGACGCGGTGACGAGGTCGAGGTGGAGCAGGGCGGTGAGCGCCAGGACGAGGAACGTACCGGTGCCGGGGCCGATGAGGCCGTCGTAGAAGCCGATGCCCAGGCCGCCGAACCCGATCGCGGCGAGGACGCGGCGGCGGGAGACCGGGCCGGGCTTCGGTGCGGTGCCGAAGCTCGGGCGGAGGATGACGAAGGCCGCGACGGCGAGCAGCACCACCATGATCACCGGCTTGAGGACCTCGGTGCTCATCCCGGCGGCGAGGAAGGCCCCGCCCGACGATCCGGCGAGGGCGGCCAGGCCGATGCGTACGGCGGTCCGTACGTCGACGGGTGCCTTGCGGGCGTAGGTGATCGCCGCGCCGGTGGTGCCGACGATGGCGACCGCCTTGTTGGTGCCCAGGGCGTGCGCGGCGGGGGTGCCGGCGGGCAGGCCGAGCAGCAGCGCCGGCAGCAGCAGGAGTCCGCCACCACCGACCACCGCGTCGATCCAGCCTGCCGCCAGTGCCGCGAGGCAGAGGAGAACGACCGTGGTCAGGGAGATGTCGGGCATAGGCGTGACCCTACGAAGCGGATAGTTGTGCCGTCCATCAAGATGAGCGTTTCCTGAGGTTGAGGCTCCTCACAGTGCCTCCTCGCAGTGCCCCTCGCCCCCCTCCGGCGCGTGCCCCGCACCCTCACAGCCGCCCCCGGCCCCCGCTGAGGGCAGCGTTCCGAGCGGGAAACAGAGGGGATGCCGCCGGGTAACACCCGCACCGCACGCTCGGGGACATGACCTCGAACTCGCGTGTGGTGGTGATCGGCGCCGGCCTGGCGGGCGTGACGCTCGCCCGGCGGCTCGGCGAGCTCGGCACGCCGGTGACGCTGATCGGCGAGGAGGAGCACCGCCCGTACAACAGGGTGCTGCTCGCCGAGGTGCTGGCCGGGCGGTACGGCCCCGAGGTGATCGCCCTGCCGGCGCCCGCCGGGCTGACCCGCGCCCGGGTCACCGGCATCGACCGGGCCGGGCGGACCGTCCGGTGCGCCGACGGCCCTCCGATCGCCTACGACACGCTGGTCCTGGCCACCGGTTCCAACGCCGTACTGCCGCCCCTGCGCGGCCTGTTCACCCCGGACCACGAACTGCCCGAGGGCATGCACGCGTTCCGGACCATGGACGACTGCCTGGGACTGTCCGGGGCGGTCCGTCCGGGAATCCGGGCGGTCGTCATCGGTGGCGGGCTGCTCGGGGTCTCCGCGGCCCGCGCGCTGGCCGTGCGCGGCGCGCAGGTCGTCCTCGCCCAGCAGTCCGAGCGGCTCATGGAACGCCAGCTCGACCCGGCCGCCTCGCGGTTCGTCCGGCGGCATCTGGAGGACCTGGGCGTCGAGGTGCACACCGAGTGCCGGGTGCGGGACGTGCGCTCGGTCGGCGGCGCGGTGCGGTCGGTGGAGCTGGCCGACGGCTACGCCCTCGGAGCCGACCTGGTCGTCCTCGCGTGCGGGGTCCGCCCGCGCGTCGGCCTCGCGCAGGCGGCCGGCCTGGAGGTCCGCACGGGCGTGGTCGTCGACGACGGGCTGCGCACCTCGGACCCGCACATCCACGCGATCGGCGACTGCGCCCAGCACGCGGGGCAGGTCTACGGGCTGGCCGCGCCCGCCCTCGAACAGGCCGACGCCCTGGCCGGGCTGCTGGCCGGCGACCCCGCCGCCCGCTACACCGGCACCCGGTCCCTGACCCGGCTCACGCTCACCGGGCCCCACAGCCCCTTCGACCTCGCCGCGTTCGGCGAGACCGATCTTCGCCCCGGCGACGACGTCGTGCAGCTCGCCGACGCCACCCGGGGCACCTACCGCAAGGTCGTCGTCCGCGACCACCGGCTGGTCGGCGGGGTCCTGGTCGGCGAACTCGGCACCGTCGGCGCGCTCGCGCGCGCCTGGGAGGGAGCAGAGCCGCTCCCCTCCGACGGCGGCCCCCTGCTCCACCTGCTCACCAACGAGGGAGACTCCCGATGACCACCGCCCCGGAGGCCACCCCCACGATCGTGCTCGTCGGCCACGGCATGGTCGGCCAGCGCTTCCTCGAGGCGCTCGCCGAGCGCGGCCTGACCGCCACGCACCGCGTGGTCGTACTGTGCGAGGAGCCGCGCCCGGCGTACGACCGCGTCCGGCTCACCTCGTACTTCTCGGGGAGGACCCCCGAGGACCTGTCCATGACGGACCTGCGGTTCGTCGAGGACCACGGCATCGAACTGCACGTCGGCGACCCGGCCGAGAGCATCGACCGCGAGGCCCGCGAGGTGACCGCCCGCTCCGGGCTGGTCGTCGGCTACGACCTCCTCGTCCTGGCCACCGGCTCCTCCCCCTTCGTTCCGCCGGTTCCCGGCAAGGACGCCCGGGGCTGCTTCGTGTACCGCACCCTCGAGGACCTGCTCGCCATCGAGGAGTACGCGAAGAACGCGACGACCGGCGCGGTGGTCGGCGGCGGGCTCCTCGGACTGGAGGCGGCGGGCGCGCTCGACGGGCTCGGACTCACCACGCACATCGTGGAGTTCGCGCCGCGCCTGATGCCCGTGCAGGTCGACGACGGCGGCGGCAGCGCGCTGCTGCGCACCATCGAGAACATGGGCCTGACCGTCCACACCGGCACCGGTACCCAGGAGATCGTGACCGGCGACGACGGCGCCGTCACCGGCATGAAGCTGTCCGACGGCTCCGAACTCGCAACCGACCTGGTGGTGTTCAGCGCCGGCGTCCGTCCCCGTGACCAGCTGGCCCGTGACTGCGGCCTGACGGTCGGCGAGCGCGGCGGCATCGCCGTGGACGAGCAGTGCCGCACGGTCGCCGATCCGCACGTCTTCGCGATCGGCGAGTGCGCGCTGGCCGCCGACGGCCGGGTGTACGGCCTGGTCGCCCCCGGCTACGAGCAGGCGCAGACCGCCGCGGCGACGATCGCCGACGACGAGACCGACCGTCTGACGTTCACCGGCGCCGACCTGTCCACCAAGCTGAAGCTGCTCGGCGTCGACGTGGCGTCCTTCGGCGACGCGCACGGCACCACCGCCGACTGCCTGGACGTCGTCTACTCCGACTCCCGCGCCGGGCTCTACAAGAAGCTGGTCATCGGCAGCGACGGCACGCTGCTCGGCGGCATCCTGGTCGGCGACGCGGAGGCGTACGGCACTCTGCGCGCCTTCACCGGGTCGGTCCCGCCCGTCCCGCCCGAGTCCCTCGTCCTGCCCGCCGGGGCCGGGGCCCCGGCCCCGCTGGGCCCGTCCGCGCTGCCGGACGAGGCCGTCGTCTGCTCCTGCCACCACGTCACCAAGGGCACCGTCCGCGGCGCGGTCACCGAGCACGGCTGCACCACCGTGCCCGAGGTGAAGAAGTGCACCAAGGCCGGTACGGGCTGCGGCAGTTGCGTGAAGGTACTCGGTCAGCTCGTCACCGCCGAGCTGGAGGCGAGCGGCGTCGAGGTCGACAAGGGCCTGTGCGGCTGCTTCCCGCAGACCCGCGAGGAGCTGTACGAGATCGTCCTCGCCCTGCGCGTCGCCTCCCACCGGGACCTGCTGGACCGGTACGGCCGCGAGGACGCCCGGGGCGGCGACGGCTGCGAGGTCTGCAAGCCGACGGTCGGCTCGATCATCGCCTCCCTCGCCCCGGTGATCGGCGCGAGCGGCTACGTCCTGGAGGGCGAGCAGGCCGCCCTGCAGGACACCAACGACCACTTCCTCGCCAACCTCCAGAAGAACGGCTCGTATTCGGTCGTCCCCCGCATCCCCGGCGGCGAGATCGCCCCGGAGAAGCTGATCGTGATCGGCGAGATCGCCCGCGACTTCGGCCTCTACACGAAGATCACCGGCGGCCAGCGCATCGACATGTTCGGCGCCCGCGTCGAGCAGCTCCCGGTGATCTGGGCCCGGCTGGTGGACGCCGGTTTCGAGTCCGGCCACGCGTACGGGAAGTCGCTGCGCACGGTGAAGTCCTGCGTCGGACAGACCTGGTGCCGTTACGGCGTCCAGGACTCCGTGCGCATGGCGATCGGCCTGGAGCTGCGCTACCGGGGCCTGCGCTCCCCGCACAAGCTGAAGTCGGCGGTCTCCGGGTGCGCCCGCGAGTGCGCCGAGGCCCGGTCGAAGGACTTCGGCGTGATCGCCACCTCCCACGGCTGGAGCCTCTACGTCGGCGGCAACGGCGGCGCCACCCCGCGCCACGCCGACCTGCTCGCCCAGGACCTCTCGGACGCCGAACTGGTCCGTCTCGTCGACCGGTTCCTGATGTTCTACATCCGCACCGCCGACAGGCTGGAGCGCACCTCCACCTGGCTGGAGCGGATCCCCGGGGGCCTGGACCACGTACGGGACGTCGTCGTGCACGACTCGCTCGGCATCTGCGACGAGCTGGAGGCCCGGATGCGGGCCCATGTGTCGCACTACCGCGACGAGTGGGCCGAAACCGTCAACGACCCCGAGAAACTGGCCCGGTTCGTGTCCTTCGTCAACGCGCCCGACACCCCCGACCCGGTCGTGGGCTTCGTGCCCGAACGCGACCAGATGAAGCCCGACCTGCCGCTGCTGGACATCGGCAGGCGACCCGCGCAGTCCGAGGAAACCGCCCTGGAAGGGAGCGCCCAGCGATGACCCCGGCCCTCGAGACCACGGACCTGAAGGTTCGCATCCAGCTGACCGACGCCTGGTTCACCGTCTGCGACCTGAGCGTCCTGCTCCCCGGCCGCGGTGTGGCGGCCCTGCTGCCCGACGGCCGGCAGGTCGCCGTCTTCACCGACCGCACCGGCGGGCTGTACGCGGTCGACAACCGTGATCCCTTCACCGGCGCGGCGGTCCTCTCCCGCGGCCTGACCGGCACCCACCGGGGCCGCCCGTTCGTCGCCTCCCCGCTGCTGAAGCAGCGCTTCGACCTGGAGACGGGCCGGTGCCTGGACGACGAGACCGTACGGGTCACGGCCTACCGGGTGAAAGCAGCGTGACGGGACGGGCCCGGCGGGGCCCGGGGGCTCACCGGACGCCGGGCACGTCGTACGTCACCCCCGTCAGCTCCTCCGAGGCCGCCCAGAGCCGCTCCCCCATCGCGTCGTCGAGGGTCCAGGGTGCCCGCCAGGACGGTGCGGGCGCCCCGCGCCACAGGGCGAAGGACGGGCCGATGAACGCGTCGGGGCGTACGCCGGGCCTGGTCGCGGCGTACAGCAGGGGCAACGCGCCGGCCTCGGCGGACTGGGCGACGATCCGGTTGCCGAGCCGCATCACCCGCTCGGCGATCCGGCGTCCCTCGGCCCGCGGCCCCGCGGTCTGGAGGTTGGTGGCCGCGTACCCGGGATGAGCGGCTGCCGCCACCACGTCACTGCCGTGCGCCGCCAGCCTGCGGGCCAGTTCGTGCGTGAAGAGCAGGTTGGCCGACTTGGAGCGGGCGTAGGCGACCCAACGCCGGTAGCGGCGCTCGCTGTTGAGGTCGCGCGCATCGATGTTGGCCATCACGTGGGTCATGCTGGACACGGTCACGATCCGCGCGCCCGGCGCCGCGAGCAGCGCAGGCAGCAGCAGTCCGGTGAGGGCGAAGTGCCCCAGGTGATTGACCCCGAACTGGGTCTCGAACCCGTCCGCGGTCGTCCCGTAGGGCAGCGCCATCACCCCGGCGTTGTTGAGCAGCAGATCGACCCGCTCGTCCGAAAGGGCGGTCGCGAACTCCCGCACGGAGGCCAGGTCCCCGAGGTCCAGTCGCCGCACCTCGGCCTCGGCGCCCGGTACCTCGCCGCGCAGCAGGTTCAGGGCGTCCCGGCCGCGCGCCTCGCTCCGGCAGGCGAGCACCACCCGCGCCCCCGCACGGGCCAGTTCCCGCGCCGCGACCTGACCGAGCCCGCTGTTGGCCCCGGTGACGACGGCCAGACGCCCGCCCTGATCGGGAATGTCGTTCGCGTTCCATCCGGACATGACCGGACTCCCTCCGCCGGCGTCGCACCTGTACGGACCTCCGTGGTCACCCTACGAGAGCCGGGTACCCGCCGCGCGGCAGCCGGTCATCCCCCCGTACGACCACATCCATGGCATGTTCATTCCATACGCCTAGGTTCCCCACCGCACGCTCCCGTCACCGACCGGTGGCGGGACGGTTCACGGCACCTCCAGGAGCAGCAGTGGAACGTCGTACCTTCCTTCGTGCGAGCGCCATGGGCGGAACCTCCGCGGTCCTCGGCGGCGCACTCTGGCACAGCGCCGCGTACGCGGCGCCCGCCCAGCCCGGTACGGGCCCGTACGGGGCGCCCGGCTCGGCGGACGCCAACGGGATCCGGCTGCCGGCCGGGTTCACCAGCAGAGTGATCGCCCGCTCGGGCCAGCAGGTCCCGGGCACGTCGTACACCTGGCACAACGCCCCCGACGGCGGCGCCTGCTACGCGGACGGCAGCGGCTGGATCTACGTCTCCAACTCGGAGATCAACCCCTCCGGCGGCGCGGGCGCCGTCCGCTTCTCGGCCACCGGCGCCGTCACGGGCGCGTACCGCATCCTGTCCGGCACCCGACAGAACTGCGCGGGCGGGAAGACTCCGTGGAACACCTGGCTGTCCTGCGAGGAGGTGGACCGCGGCTACGTCTACGAGACCGACCCGTGGGGGACGAAGGCGGCGGTCCGCCGGGACGCGATGGGCCGCTTCAAGCACGAGGCGGCGGCCGCCGACCCGGTCCGCGGGGTCGTCTACCTGACCGAGGACGTCTCGGACGGCTGCTTCTACCGCTTCCGGCCGACGACCTGGGGCGACCTGTCCTCCGGCACGCTGGAGGTGCTGGTGGCGGGCAGCGGCACGAGCGGCCCGGTGAGCTGGGCGAGGGTCCCGGACCCGTCCGGGGCCACCGCGACCCGCAACCAGGTCTCCGGCGCCAAGCGCTTCAACGGAGGCGAGGGCTGCCACTACGCGAACGACACCTGCTGGTTCACCACCAAGGGCGACAACCGCGTCTGGCAGTACGACGCCGCCGCCCAGACCATCGAACTCGCCTACGACGACTCCCTGGTGACGGGCGGCTCGGCTCCTCTGACCGGCGTCGACAACGTCACCGGCTCCGCCTCGGGCGACCTCTTCGTGGCCGAGGACGGCGGCAACCTGGAGATCTGCGTCATCACCCCCGACGACGTCGTGGCCCCCTTCCTCCGGGTGGACGGCCAGTCCGGCTCGGAGATCACCGGCCCGGCCTTCTCCCCGGACGGCACCCGCCTGTACTTCTCCAGCCAGCGCGGCACGAGCGGCAGCTCGTCGGGCGGCATCACGTACGAGGTGAAGGGCCCGTTCCGCACCTGACGGCTCCCCGCTCTCCGCTCGCGCCGGTGTGTTCCGCGCACCGACACGAGCGGAGAGCTACCGCCCGGTCACGTCACGTTCGCATCACGGGTCCACCAAACCTCCACACGCTCCCCCAATCCCTCCCCTACCGTCAGCAGCTCACACCCGGCAGATCCTCCCGGACGGGGGCACGCTGCCGGAAATCCGCACATAGCTGGGGGATCCCCTGTGAACCTGTCCTGCAAGTCCGCCGCCGTGACCGTCGCCGCGCTCGCACTGGCCACGCTGCCCGTCACCACCGCCGTGGCCCACGAGGGCGTGTTCAAGAACTGCACCGAGGCGTACAACGCCGGGTACTCCCACATCAAGGCGGGCAGCGAGCACTACGGCAAGCACCTGGACGGCGACGGCGACGGCATCGGCTGCGACAACGCGCCCGCGGGCTTCGTCCCCGCCGCCGACAAGGACACCGGCAAGGACAAGGACACCGACTCGGACGACGACGCCGGAACCGGCTCCGGCTCCGGCTCCGCCGAAAAGGGCGCCACCGAACAGGACGGCGGCACCGACCTCGCCGAGACCGGCGGCAACAGCGCGACCCCGTACATCGCGGCCGCCGGCGCGGCCGTCGTCCTGGCGGGCGGCGGCGTCCTGCTCGCGGCCCGCCGTCGTCGCAGCACCGACTGACCAACCCCGAAGCCACGAAGCGGGCGGCACCCGGCCGAGGGCACCCCGGCGCCCGCGGCCGATGTCGCCGGAACGGTCGCCGCCATCTGCCCGCCCGACCTGGCCATGCGCCGGATCGCGCGCCTTCCTCGCCGGGCGGGCCTCAACGCGACCGAGCCGGGTCCACTCCGGCCAGCCCCGTACAGAGAAGAACGTATGCGGCGAGGGCGGGGATCGGCATGTGCCCGCCCGGGCGGTCGATGGCGTCGATGGAGTACCCGGAGACCCCCACCCAGACCAGCCCACCGACGAGCACGAGCACGGCGTTGCCGATCTCCCCCATCACCCGCATACCGACCCACAGCAGGAGAGGCATGAGAGCCCAGGAGGCGGCCGTGGTGAGCAAGAGCTCGAAGGCACCGGAGAAAATCGTGCCCCCGCTCGCGGCTGCGGCGTCGCGGCCCCACGGTCTGCGCCGGCGCACAGGAGAGGGCGGCACCCCCGCACGGGTGCCGCCCTCTCTTCGTGATCCGGAGCCGTTGCCGATCGGTGAGGGTGGTCGGGTGACAGGCAACGGCTCCGGGGCTTGACTCACCCCGGAGGGGTCAGCGGTGGTCGCTGCCCTTCGAGGTGACCGCCGCGCGGCCGGCCTCCAGGCGGGCGACCGGGATGCGGAACGGGGAGCAGGAGACGTAGTCCAGACCCACCTCGTGGAAGAAGTGGACGGACTCCGGGTCGCCGCCGTGCTCGCCGCAGACTCCGAGCTTGAGGCCGGGGCGGGTGGCGCGGCCGGCCTCGACGGCGAGCTTCACGAGGGAGCCGACGCCGTCCCGGTCGATGGTCTCGAACGGGGAGACGCCGAAGATGCCCTTCTCCAGGTAGGCCGTGAAGAAGCTGGCCTCCACGTCGTCCCGGCTGAAGCCCCACACCGTCTGGGTGAGGTCGTTGGTGCCAAAGGAGAAGAACTCGGCGGCCTCGGCGATCTGGCCGGCGGTCAGGGCGGCGCGCGGCAGCTCGATCATCGTGCCGATGGCGAGCTTCAGCTTCGTGCCGGTGGCCTCCTCGACCTCCGCGATGACCTTGTCGGCCTCCTCGCGGACGATCTCCAGCTCCTGGACCGTGCCGACCAGCGGGATCATGATCTCGGCGCGCGGGTCGCCCTTGGCCGCCCGGCGCTCGGCCGCCGCCTCGGCGATGGCCCGTACCTGCATGGTGAACAGGCCGGGGATGACCAGACCGAGCCGGACGCCGCGCAGGCCCAGCATCGGGTTCTGCTCGTGCAGCCGGTGCACCGCCTGGAGGAGGCGCAGGTCGTTCTCGTGCGGTTCCTGGCGGGACTCGGCGAGGGCCACGCGGACCGACAGTTCGGTGATGTCGGGCAGGAACTCGTGCAGCGGCGGGTCGAGGAGCCGGACCGTGACGGGGAGGCCGTCCATCCCCTCGAACAGCTCGACGAAGTCCTTCCGCTGGAGCGGCAGCAGCGCCTTGAGGGACTCCTCGCGCTCGTCCTGGGTGTCGGCCAGGATCAGCCGCTCCACCAGCTCGCGCCGGTCGCCGAGGAACATGTGCTCGGTGCGGCACAGGCCGATGCCCTGGGCGCCGAAGCGGCGGGCGCGCAGCGCGTCCTCGGCGTTGTCGGCGTTGGCGCGCACGCGCAGCCGGCGCTTGCGGTCGGCGAAGGCCATCATCCGGTGGACGGCCTCGACCAGCTCGTCGGCGTCGTCGGCGCCCGGGTGCATCCGGCCCTCGAAGTACTCCACCACGGGGGACGGCACGACGGGGACCTCGCCGAGGTAGACCTTGCCGGTCGAGCCGTCGATGGAGATCAGGTCGCCTTCCTCGACGACGTGCCCGCCGGGGACGGTCATCCGGCGGCGCTTGGTGTCGACCTCGAGCTCCTCGGCGCCGCACACACAGGTCTTGCCCATGCCGCGTGCGACGACGGCGGCGTGCGAGGTCTTGCCGCCGCGGGAGGTGAGGATGCCCTCGGCGGCGATCATGCCGTCCAGGTCGTCGGGGTTGGTCTCACGGCGGACCAGGATGACCTTCTCGCCGGAGCGGGACCACTTGACGGCCGTGTACGAGTCGAAGACCGCCTTGCCGACCGCAGCGCCCGGCGAGGCCGCGATGCCGCGCCCGACCTTCTCGACCTTCGTGTCCTCGTCGAAGCGCGGGAACATCAGCTGGGCGAGCTGTGCGCCGGTGACGCGGATGAGCGCTTCGGCCTCGTCGATCAGCCCCTGGTCGACGAGCTGGGTGGCGATGCGGAAGGCCGCGCCCGCGGTGCGCTTGCCGACGCGGGTCTGGAGCATCCACAGCTGGCCGCGCTCGATGGTGAACTCGATGTCGCAGAGATCCTTGTAGTGGTTCTCCAGCGTCTCCATGATCTGCATCAGCTGGTCGTACGACTTCTTGTCGATCTGCTCCAGCTCCGCGAGCGGCACGGTGTTGCGGATGCCCGCGACCACGTCCTCGCCCTGGGCGTTCTGCAGGTAGTCGCCGTAGACGCCCTGGTGGCCGGAGGCGGGGTCGCGGGTGAAGGCCACGCCGGTTCCGGAATCGGGGCCGAGGTTGCCGAAGACCATGGAGCAGATGTTGACGGCCGTGCCCAGGTCGTGCGGGATGCGTTCCTGGCGGCGGTAGAGCTTGGCCCGGTCGGTGTTCCAGGAGTCGAAGACCGCGTGGATGGCGAGGTCCATCTGCTCGCGCGGGTCCTGCGGGAAGTCCCGGCCGGCCTCGGTCTTGACGATCTTCTTGAACTTGGTGACCAGCTTCTTGAGGTCGGCGGCCTCCAGCTCGGTGTCGACCGTGACCTTCTTGGCCGCCTTCGCCGCGTCCAGCGCGTCCTCGAACAGCTCGCCGTCGACGCCGAGGACGGTCTTGCCGAACATCTGGATGAGGCGCCGGTAGGAGTCCCAGGCGAAGCGGTCGTCGCCGGCCTGCTTGGCCAGTCCCTGCACGGACTTGTCGGAGAGGCCGATGTTCAGGACGGTGTCCATCATGCCCGGCATGGAGAACTTGGCTCCGGAGCGGACCGACACGAGGAGAGGGTCGTCGCTCTGGCCCAGCTTCTTGCCCATCGTCGCTTCGAGGGCGTCGAGGTGCGCACTCACCTCGTCACGCAGTGCCGCCGGCTCCGTGCCGCTCTCCAGGTAGACCTTGCAGGCTTCCGTGGTGATGGTGAAGCCCGGAGGGACGGGGAGGCCCAGATTGGTCATCTCGGCGAGGTTCGCACCTTTTCCGCCGAGGAGGTCCTTGAGGTCCTTGTTGCCCTCGGTGAAGTCGTAGACGAACTTCACGTCCTCAACGCTGTGACCCTGCTGGCCTACGTGGGGATCTTTGTTTTCCGACACGGGTCTCGACTCCTCGAGGACGCGGTGGCTGCCCTGACGGGCAGGAACATACCCAGATCAAAGGCGTCTGGGTACGTCCACACGTGCGTCATGCGCCTGCGACCACTCCGCCGCCACGGGATCGAAAGTCAAGGCTTGGTAAGCCGCCACAACCGCATGTGTTCACTTCTTGAACGCGCCGGCCCCGGATTGAGCCCTCCAGTCGCTCATGTGAGCACCATTCGGCACGTCTGATTTCGCTCGATGAACGATCGAGGGATGGCACTCGGTGCCATCCTTTGAGAAGTGCAGCCGCCTATAATCCGCTCATCTGAGCGCAACCCTTATCAGGGGTGGCGAGAATCACGCTGCCACAGTCGCCGGGATTTCACCATGCGGACGCGCCCCGTACGACTCCCCCGGCGGCCGCGCGGGCGGTTGTGCAGGCACCTCACCTGCACTCCACGCACGGCATGCCCGGCCTTCGCCCCCTGTTTTCCGAACGTACCTCCGCCGCGCTGAACGCGCCGGTCGGCGGACCCGTACGGAACTACGGCGGATCCGGACCCCCACGCCGGGTCCGCCACCTCACCGGGTTTTGCACGGAAGGACCTCCGGGTGCCCGTCTTCACACGCCTGCGCCGACCCACCCGCACGACCGGACCGGCCCGCACGACCGAACCTCCGCGGACGGCCGAAGAGAATCCACGGGGAGAAGGGCACCCGCCCCCGCCCCCTGAGGAAGAGACGGAAGCACGGCGTGGGGAAGAGACCTCGAAGAAGCCCGCCCTCCGCCTCCTCCGCCTCCT
>NZ_LIQT01000105.1 GCF_001418415.1 Streptomyces hirsutus | reverse complement strand
CCGCCGCACTCGAACTCGACCCCACACTCACCTGGGCCCTCGGCTCCCGCGGCCAGGCACACCAGCAGGCCGGCCACCACGAGCAGGCCATCACCGACCTCACCGCCGCACTCGAACTCGACCCCACCCTCACCTGGGCCCTCGCCGACCGGGGAGAAGCACACCGGCAGGCGGGCCGGTACGAGGAGGCCGTCGCCGACTTCACCGCCGCACTGGAACTCGATCCCACCGACGCCTGGGCCCTTATCTCTCGCGGCCAGGCACACCGCCAGGCCGGCCACTACGAGCAGGCGCGCGAAGACCTGGAACGGGCCGTCGAAGCAGACCCCGACGATCTCTCCAGCACGTTCGAGAAGCTCATGCTCGACACCGTGGAGGGGCACCTCGAAGCATGTGCAGAGCAGTGGAGCCGGCTGCTCGCGTCCCCGGTGAGCCCGCCAGACGAAGCTGCCACCAGGCTCTTGGGCCTTTTCCGGGTCCTGCTCCTCGAACCGGAAAGCGGTGTGGCAGAGGCGACCGAGGAGTTCCTCTCCGCGAATCCAGATCACGAGGACATTACCGATGCGCTGGCCTATCTGGCAGAGCTGGCTGCTATGGGAGATGGGGTGGCTGATCGCGCGCGGCAGTGCCGCCAGCTGATCGCGGAGCGTGCCTCGGAGTGAGCCGGTTGCCAGCTACCGGTCAAGGTCACGCATGTTCAGGCGCGTGCCAGGACTATGGGGGTGCTTCGCCTGTAGGCGCATTGGGCCGGATGGGCGGCGCGGCGGTAACGGTCGGGAGCCAGCGAGCAGGGCGCTCTCCAAGGCGCCTTGCAGGACGCTTTCCGGGGCGCTTCACAAGGCACCTCGACAGTCTCGCCCTGCAAGGAGAACCTGCACGTCACAAGCTCGGCCAAGGGGTGCCGGCCACGCCGACTCCTTCCCTCGAAGACCCCTTCGGGCGGTACCGGCCCGGTTTTGCCGGGTCCCGGCGCCCTGCTCCGGTCCTGGCGCCGCCGCCGGGACCACCGCCGGGTGCTGCCCGGAGTTCACCGCCTCGCACGCACGCGACCCGCGCGCGCCCTGAGGCCCGCCGCCGCCCACGGCGATCCCGGTGAGGAAGAACAACGCGCACCGGGCGAGAATCCGGCATGACCGACCGCCGCCCGCTGGGCACCGGACCGACCCGCACCGCCACCCAAGCGGAGCTGCCGCCCGCGCCACGCGCCCAACTCGCCGCCGAACGCCTGCCCGCCGCCCCGGCCGCCGGCGACCCGACGCCCGCACGCCCAATCACCGGGCGCCGCGCCCTGGGCGCCGGCCCCGGCGGTGATCCGCAACCACCCACAGCCGAATGCACAGCTGCGCAGCCTCCCACGGTCTGACGGCGCAGCCCGGCTCTACAGGTCGAACTCGAGATGTTCGACGTCGGTGAACTCCACCTCCAGGCCGGTCGCGCGGCGGCCGCCGTCGCGGAAGTAGACCTCGCCCAGAGCCTCTGCGGCGAGGTCGCGCAGCTGCTGTTCGTTGGCCCCGGTGTCCTGGGCGTCGAAGAGGCGTGCTGCGTGGTGGGGTGGCAGGGCGAGGGTGAGGTGGCGGAGGCGGGCGTCGTCGGTGGTGCCGGGGGCGGCGGTGAAGCCGAACCGGGCGCGGGTTTCGACGACCAGGCCGGTACTGGTGGCCGCCTGCTTCCGGGCCTGGGCGCGGATACGGGGCTGCCATCGGGCGCGCACCGCATCCTCCAGGCGTCGGGCGAGGTCGGCGCGGGGCCGGCGGATCTGGTCTTTCACGTACCGCTCCACGGTGCGCTGGGTGACGCCGAGCGCGTCGGCCACCGCGCGGGTGCCCTTGAGCTGCCTGACCAGGTAGCGCCTCTGCGCCCCGGCCGACTTGGGGATGGGGCGGGTGAACGCCTGCTGCGCCGCGGCGTCCATGCCCTCCCTGGCGATGGCCATGCGGGGCTCTTTTACTCCCTGTTGTCGACTCGGTGGGATGGCGTCCTTGATGTACCGGGCAAGGTTGAGCTCCGGCATGTTAAACCGCTCGCGAACCTCTTCGCCCCACAGGACGGTCTGGGTGCCCTTGTGCTTGACCAGGTCCAGGTTGATGCCGAGCTTGAAGCCGCCGGGCAATGGCTTGCCCTCCCGGTACGGCAGGAAGTCCAGCGGCGACGTTCCGTCGGCCACGAGGCGGACGGTCTCCGCGTTGCGATCCTCGGTCGCCTCGGAGGGCGACCGCCACTGCGGGCGGGTTGACGGTGCCCTGCACGGGCTCGGGGTTGCGATCCTCGGTCGCCCCAGAGGGCGACCGCCACCCCGGTGAGCCCGTCCATCGGGGACGTGTTCGTCCAGTTGCGATCCTCGGTCGCCCCAGAGGGCGACCGCCACGTGCTGGTGCTGGTGGCGTTCATCGCGGGTCTCCGGGTTGCGATCCTCGGTCGCCCCGGAGGGCCACCGCCACCCGGCTCCGCACGCCGGGTCGATGACGGCTAGGTCGTTGCGATCCTCGGCCGCCCCGGAGGGCGACCGCCACTTGAACGGCGCCTCCCGCGTCGGTCGGTCGTAGACGAGGTTGCGATCCTCGGTCGCCCCAGAGGGCGACCGCCACTGTGACTGCGGTCTGACCTACGACCAGCACGAGGCCGTTGCGGTCCTCGGTCGCCCCGGAGGGCGACCGCCACGCGCACGCAGGGGAGGGGTGGCCGCCCGTGCCGCTTGTTGCGATCCTCGGCCGCCCCGGAGGGCGACCGCCACTTCAAGATCCGCGTCGAGGAGCATGAGCGGACGGCGTTGCGATCCTCGGTCGCCCCGGAGGGCCACCGCCAGCTCCGTTGACGAACGTCCACGGCAGCCCCATGTACTCGTGGTTGCGATCCTCAGTGGCCCCGGAGGGCGACCGCCGCTCTGTCCCGGAACACTGTATTGATCGGTGGGGCCTTCGGCCGCTGCCGATTTCACTACGGGGCGGGTTCGATTCCTCGTTGTGGGTGGTAGGGGCCTGTCCATTCGTATAGGTCACCGGTGGACTTTCCCCGTGACGTTGGACACTCGATGCTTACGCCGCGAGGGCATGTCCTTGCTCGTGCCGCTGCCGGATCTCCAGCGGGGTCAGGTAGCCCCAGTGCGGGTGCTTCCGTAGCCGCTTGCGGTTGTAGAAGGTCTCGATAAAGGTGAAGATCTCGGCGCGGGCGGTGGCTCGGTCGGGCCAGCGGCGGGTGCCGATCTCTTCCTTCAGTACTGCGAAGAACGACTCGGCGACGGCATTATCGAAGCACGAGCCGGTCCGGCCCATGCTCTGCCGCAGTTTCAACCGGCCTATCTCCCGCCGGAGTTCCTCGGACGTGTACTCACTGCCGCGATCCGAGTGCACGATGCAGCCCGGCTGGAGCCGACCGCGGCCGGCGGCCATCGCCAGCGCGTCGACGACCAGGGACGCCCGGTGGTGGCCGGCCATCGAGTAGCCGACGATCTCGCGGGTCGCCAGGTCCAGCCAGGTCGCCAGGTAGAGCCAGCCCTCCTCGGTGGCGATGAAGGTGATGTCGCCGACCAGCTTCTCGCCCGGCGCGCTCGCCGTGAAGTCGCGGCCGATCAGATCCGCAGCGGGCACCGCCTTCTTCGCCGGGCGGGTCAGTGAACGGCGTTTGCGCCGGGTGATCCCGGCGATGTCGCGCTCACGCATGATCCGCTCCACGCGCTTGCGGTTGATCCGCCTGCCCGACCTGCGCAGTGCGGCGTGGATGCGCGGCACTCCGTATGCGTGTCTGGAGGCGATGTGCAGCACGGTGATCTCGTGGGCCAGGGCGTCGTCGGCGGCCTGGCGGGCGGCGCGGGCCTGCTCGCCGGCCCGCCAGGCGTAGAACGAGGACCGGGCAACCTTCAGCAGCCGGCACAAGAGAGCAACACCATGGGTGGTCTTCTCCGCTTCGATGAACACGTACACGTCGTTCACCGATCGCTCTCCTTCGCGAAGAAGACCGCCGCTTTTCGCAGCACCTCGATCGTCTCGGCCTGCTCACGGGCCAACTTGCGCAGCCGACGCAGCTCCTCCCGCTCGGCCGTCGTCAGCTCGCCCGGTGCCCCCTGGCCCTGGTCGACCTGGTCCTGCCTGACCCAGTTGCGCAGCCCCTCGGCGCTGACGCCGAGTTCCCGGGCCACCTCGGTGACGGTCCTGCCGGAGGAGCGGACCAGGGCGACCGCGTCCCGCTTGAACTCCTGCGTGTACCGCCT
>NZ_LIQT01000104.1 GCF_001418415.1 Streptomyces hirsutus | reverse complement strand
CCCTCGGCGTCGCCCCCCTCTCCCACGGCGCGCTGAACGCGCGCCTCGCCCGGCGCGCCCTGGCCACCGTGCTCGCGGGCGAACCTCTGCCCGCATCCTGGATGGAGGAGATTATCGCCCCCGGCGAGGACGAACAGCCCACCTACACCAAGCTGCTGACCGCTCTCGGCGACTACCGCCGCCACCACCGCGCCGGCCCCGACCTTCTCGGCCCGCGCCCGATAGGCCGCGACGGCGAGGAATGGGACTACCTCACCGACGCGATCGACCTCCACACCCACGCCCGCGTCCAGCACTGCCTGGAAGACCTGCGCACCCGCACCGCTTTGCTGAATCCCCGGTGGTGGGAGGCACTCAGGATCGGCGACCGGGCCGGGTCCTTGGCGTCCCGGGTCCAGCCCCAGAACGGCGGTGTCAGCGTGGGGTCGATCCGCTGGGCTGTCGTCTCGAAGGTGCGCAGGGAATGTCGGTTCCACGGCAGGAACTGCGGGGAGCCGTTGACGGTGGGAGCGGGCGACTCGTGGAGGCGGGGCAGAAGATCGAAGTGGCCCTGCTGCTTGACGGTCTGGACAGGCACGGTCTCGCTCGGTTCTCATGGGTCTCGAGCACCAGCACCGTGCCTGCTTTGCTCTCCCGGATCCCGTGTCGCACAACGGGCATGACATTACGTCACTCATGAGACCGACGAACCGGACCAATCCCAATCACGCAATGCCCCTGGCTCACGTGGACGTCGGCGCCTCGGCGATGTACGACCCGCGCTCCGGCGATGCGGCCCGCTTTGACTGGACTGGCGACACTCCTTGCCCGTCCTGGGCCGACTCGCCCCTCGTGCGCCGGGCGAGGGCACGCTGAGAGGCGTAAGCAGCGCGCCGATGCACGTATGACCGAGGCGATGCGGAGGGTGGCTCCGGTGACTGTTCTGCGGGAGAACCGCCGCAAGACCGGCATGGCCGACGGTGATTCACGAGGCTGCGCCGCCAGGGGCTGATGACTTGCTGCGGCTGTTCACCGGCGCCGGCACTGTGCCACAGCCGTCTGAAGTGCCTGACGCTATCAGTCAAGCGGCACTCGGACGAACTTTCCTTTCACCTTCCGGGGTGGAAGTGCCCCTGGCGGCGCCCCGCCTCGCCGCGCCTCATGTGAAGCGGGTAATCCGGCGGAGGAGCGATGGCGGTGTGAGACCGCGCTGGACGGCCAGGAGGTACGCGGCCGGGTTCTGCGCTTTTAAGGCTTTGGTCTGCTGGATGTGCGTGTGGCGAAGGTTCGCGAAGGTCAAGGCTGCCCCCACCGCGCCGCCGAGCAGTGGGTGACCGGCGAGGACACCGGCTCCGCCGGCTGTGGCGGCCAGCGCGGGGATCTCGAATTTTACGTTGAGGGCGCTGTAGACGGTGTTGATTCCTTGTCTCTTCATGGCCGCCTGCAGTGCTTGCAACGGAGCTTCGAAGCGCTGTTCCACCGCCATGTGCAAGTAGCGTTCGTGTGCCTCGGGAAGGGTCGTTCCGGCCAGTTCCTGCTTCAGCAGGTCCACCGTCTCCGCCACTGTGCTGGTGAACGCGGCGAACTCGTCACGGTGGTCCTTGCGTAGCTTGACGATCTTTTCGACAGGTACGTCCGTGAGATCGGCCGGGACGGCGATGCGGATGGCCAGCAGGCCGACGATATCGGCGGAAGGGGCGGGCGGAAGGGACGAGGCGGAAGGCGTGGGTGTGCGCAGGAGGACCTCGGCGATGCGGTCGGCGTCCCAGCCGTTTGACGCGAGGTGGGCGTCGGGCTGGTCGGTCGTGGGCGTGTACCGGCCCTGGGCGGCGAGCGCTTCGACGAACGCGCACTTGTAGAGCCAGGCGAGCGCGGCGTTCATGGTGACCCATCGTCCTTCCATGAGTGACCGCCTTGCCTGGAGACCGGGAGCACGACGTCCGTCAGTGGCGAGACCGGTGGTGAACAGCGCCTCCCGTAGCTCAGGGGTGAACTCCTCCCAGTAGGCGGCTGCCGCCCGGGCTCGATAAGGGCGCATGGAGCGGCTGTTGCCGGACGAGGGTCCGAGCGAACGCGGGGACGCGGGATCGAAGGGCGCCGCCGCATGGTTGTATCTCTCTTCCCACGATTCCGATACGCCGTATCCCGCAGTGCGTAATGCGTCCGCGTAACGGTCGAGCAGGTCCAGGAACATGGGCGCCACCTGCTGCGCCGCGGGGGTTGGACCCACGTTCGTGACGAAGTCGATCTCCTGGGCGAGGACACGGGCGGTCCTGGAATCGGACAGTCGGTAATCCTCGGGGACGACTCGCGCCAGCTCCCGCCAGTAGAGCGCTGCGATCTTCAGCCAGCCTTCATCCCGGAAATGGATGTATGGGTAGTACAACCCGATGTGTGGCAGCAAGACGTTCTCCTCCCCGGTGGCAGCCCGTACGGCGGCCGCGCTTGGGCCACCGTAATGTGCAACGATCCTGCGTTGCCAAAACTGCCGAACGGAAGGCGCCCGTCGCTCAGCGAGACGGGCAGAGAGATTCGCCCAACCCCGCCGGTTGGTCGATCAGGCTGTGCAGCCCCCGCCAGCGAGTGCACCGGCGATGACCGTCTTGAGTAGCACTTTTCGGCGATGAAGGGGCAGCATGCCGACGCCGACGGTCATGGAGCGCGAGATGGGCGCAGCGGAGCGTGAGGGTGTGGCTGAGTGAGACGCCATCCGCTTATCGATGACGGGGCTGTTCGTGCTCACGATCAATGTGGCGGTGCTGTTGGTAGTCATCATCGTTCTGCGGCTGCGCTAGCGTACCCATGCGCGGAGCCGCAACGACGAGAAGCTGACTGTGCTGGTCGTCCTGGTCTTTGGCATCCTCGTTGCGCCGACCGCGTTCGGGCAGGGTGTGCTGGACGTCGTGGGGCAGCTCGCCGCGGGGATCACTGAGTCCGGTCGCTGAAGTTCGAGATTGGGATCCTCGGTCGCCTCGAAGGGCGACGCCAGGCGTTTCCTTCCACTGCTCGCCGGCACGGTCGCTCTCGTTGCGATCCTCGGTCGCCCCGGAAGGCGACCGCCAGGACGAGGTTCCGCTGAGCATAGTCCTTGTGCTGGTTGTTGCGATCCTCGGTCGCCCCGGAGGGCGACCGCCAGTGTGGGAGACCGCGGTCGGCGGCACGGCCGGCGCGGCGTCGCGATCCTCGGTCACCCCGAAGGGCGACTGCCAGGGCCTGCAGGAACTCCGCGACTACGCGGTAAGGCGGTTGCGATCCTCGATCACCCCGGAGGGCGATCGCCAATGGCCTGCCGAAGGCGTACGAGGGCCGGGCCATTCCGTTGCGGTCCTCGGCCGCCCCGGAGAACAGCCGCCACGCGGACGAGCGCACCCCACAGATAGCCGTCCACTTGGTTGCGATCCTCGGTCACCCCAGAGGACAACCGCCGGACTCAGTTCCGCGCGGCGCCTGCGGATGAGGTCTGCGTTGTGATCCTCGGCCGCCCCGGAGGGCGACCGCCAGTACACCGGCACCGTCATCCAGGACCAGCGCCAGGTGTTGCGATCCTCGGTCGCCATGGAGGGCGACCGCCAGGAGTCCGGCGAAGTCGTCCGGCTTCCACCCATCGCCGTTGAGATTCTCGGTCGCCCCGGAGGGCGACCGCCAGTAGGCCCTGGCCCGACGTGGACGGACGCCGACACCCGGCTGCGATCCTTGGTCGCCCTGGAGGGCGGCCGCCAGTCCTCTGGCGCCTCCTCGAGCCCGTCGGGGGTGATGTTGCGATTCTCGGTCGTCTCGGAGGGCGACCGCCAGCAGGATGCCGCGATCACCGTGGAACCCCCCAGGATGTTGCGATCCTCGGTCGCCCTGAAGGGCGACCGCCAGACCCGCAGCAGGGCACCGCTGAGGTAGCCGTCCACCTGGTTGCGATCCTCGGTCGTCCCAGAGGGCGACCGCCAGTACGGCGTCGCCAACAAGGTCCACCTCCGCTACATGTTGCGATCCTCGGTCACCCCGGAGGGTGACCGCCAGTGTCGGCGGCGGTGATCTCGCCGGGAACGGTCGGCGTGTTGTGATCCTCGGTCACCCCGGAAGGCGACCGCCAGCTGAACCTCCAGGTCCCAGAGCCGGTAGAGGATCTGGTTGCGATCCTTGGTCGCCTCGGAGGGCGACCGCCAGGGCGCGTGTCGGCCCGAAGACCATGCCACCGTCGGCGTTGCGATCCTCGGTCGCCCCGGGGGGCGACCGCCACTACGAGACGGGCGTGCCCTTCTTCGGGGCGTCCCGCTTGTTGCGATCCTTGGTCGCTCCGAAGGGCGACCGCCAGCCTACCGAGCCGCACCCGGCGAAACCCAGGTCACAGCGTTGTGATCCTCGGTCACCCCGGAGGGCGACCGCCAGGCGGGGTGCCGGACAAGTACGGGATTCCCGAGGGGGGATTGCGATCCTCGGTTGCCCCGAAGGACGGCCGCCAGCGGCAGCCAGGCCGATGGTGAGGCCGAAGCAGGCGAGGTTGCGATCCTCGATCGCCCCGGAAGGAGACCACCAGGCGCACGCGCTGCTCGCCCGTGTCGACGTCCGTACGGTTGCGACCCTCGGCCTCTCCGAAGAACGGCCGCCAGGCTATCGAAGATGACGTCGGAATCCTCATCGAACAGGTTGCGATCCTTGGTCATCACGGTAGGTAACTGCCACGTGTACGCCACTTCCTCGTTCTCACCCGGGTTGTGGGTGTTGCGATCCTTGGCCGCTCCAGAGGGCGCCCGCCAGCTCAAAGGCGCCAAACTCCAGAATCATGCCGCGTTGGTTGCGATTCTCGGTCGCCCTGAAGAGCGACCGCCAGCCGAGGTCCGGTTCACGAACGCGGACATGGACGCGCTGTTGCGATCCTCGATCACCCCGAAGGGCGACCGCCAGGGCCGCTGAGTAGGCGTCCATGGATGACCGTTGCCAGTTGCGATCCTCGGCCGCCCCGGAGAGCGGCCGCCACCTGGGCCGACGCCGGCGACTGCGTCGAGGGCTTCGAGTTGCGATCCTTGGTGGGTCTGTCAAACGAGCGGCTTACAGTCCCTCCTTGGTCCCCCACAGGGCGACCACCAGGTCCAGCTTCGCCGACGTGTCCTGCGTCGCCTGCCCGTTGCAGTCCTCGGTCGTCCCGGAGGACGACCGCCAGCTCGGATGTCGTGGGCGATAGCGGGGTTGTGGATGTTGCGATCCTCGGTCGCCCGGAGGCGACCGCTACAAGGCTGCAATGGTGACCTGCTTGGGATCAAGATTGTTGCGATCCTCGGCCGCCCGCATCAGCAACCGCCAGCGCGAACAGCGCGTCTCCCATTTCTTCAGCTTTGGTGCCGTTGCGATCCTCGGTCGTCCCGGAGGGCGACCGCCACGGCCCACGGCATTTGCTGTCTGGCCGGGATCGAGTTCGTTGCGATCCTCAGCCGTGGCTCGAGACGGCACGGTGCGTAGCCCTGAGCCGGGTTCCGTGTCTCTGGGTCGGCTCAGTCGATGAGGCGGGTGAGGGTGACTCCGTCGGGGATGTGGTCTTCGTCGATGGTGATGCGGTCGGTGTAGTCGTCCCAGGAGCGTGCTTCGCTGTGGCCCAGTGGTTTGATGCGGATGAGGTCGAGGAGTTTGTGGGCGGGGGCTCGGCCGTAGGCGTCGTCGTGGGTGAAGACGTACAGGCCGCGGATGGCCATTTCGCCGCGGGAGGCGGCGCGGTCGTGGTCGAACATCATGGTCATGGCGTGCCAGTAGGCGGTCAGGTCGTCCGGGGTGATGCCGGCTTTTGTGCCGAGGGCGCCGGAGTAGAAGCCGTGGCCGCGGTAGAGCCCGTAGGGCACGTAGTGCTTGTTGCCCATCTCGGTGACCTTGCCCTTGGCGAGGTCTTCGGGTTTGTTCGGGGCGACGCGGGTGATGCCGGCCTCGAGCGGGGTGATGGGGTCGATGGAGCGGGAGAAGGTGAGCTGCATGGGTCCGCGGGCCTTGCCGGCGTGCTTTTTCTGGTCGCCGACGGACATGACGGCGCCGAAGAGGCGTACGTCGTAGAAGTTGCGGATCATCCACTGTTGGGCGGTGGCGGTGTCGCCTTCCGTGGTGCCGCCTTCGTGGTAGGCGCGCTGGATCTGCGGGTTGAGGGCGACGCCTTCCTCGACGTACATCTCGAAGCCGGGCTGTCCCTGGTGGGCGAGGGTGATGGTGTTGCGGATCTTCCGCTTGAGGGCGACGTCGGTGATGATGCCCTGGCTGGTGATGGGGTCGATGCGGGGCATGCCGCCGGCGTCGGGGTCGCCGTTGGGGTTGCCGTCCTTGACGTCGATGAGGAAGACGTAGTCGTGCTTGCGGGTGGGGTCCAGGTGCGCGGCGCTCATGGCTGTGTTCGGTGTCCTTTCCGGATTGGTGAGGGGGCGGGCTGTCGGGCGTTTACCAGAGGGTTTCATCGGTTGCGTTCGCGTCCTCGGCCACTTCTTCGGGGAGGGCGTCGGCGGCCTGGTCGGCGGCGAGTTCCTTGCCGGCCTCGCGGGCCTTGATGGCTTCGGCCGCGGCCCGGGCGGAGTGGGCGCGTTGGTGTTCGTAGCCGAGGATGAACAGGGCCTGCTGCTCGGCGTTGAGGTGGGCGGGGAGGGTGTCGAGCAGGTCGAAGGCGTCCCGCAGGCGGTTTTCCATGGCCTTGGCCGCGGGTTCGCTGTTGCGGGCGATGGTGCGCAGGTGGGGGCGTGCGCCGATGCGGAGCCGGGTAAGGACGGCTCGGGGCGAGACGACGGCGGTGGTCAGGTACTTGTCGGTGATGGTGGTGTTGACCTTGGGCATGGCCTTGCGCTGGATTGCTTCGAGCATGGCCATGATCCGCCCGCACACGTATCCGGGTTCGGTCGAGGTGGTGTTCAGCTGGGGCACGCACAGCTCCTTGTGGCGGGTGGTCGTACGGGTCAGGGCGAGGCGCAGCAGCGCGATGCGGGGCCGGTCGATGTGGTGGTCGGCGCGGATGCGCTGCATGAGGACCGGCAGGACGTGGGCCGGCGGCGGGGTGCCGTGGAGTGCGGCTTGGGTGAGGTCGGCTTGCAGGTGCTTGGGGATGGTGGTGTCGACGTACTTGTTTTTGCGCTTGTCCCAGCGGGCGGCGGCCAGGGCGAGGCGCCAGACCGACCAGTAGAGGGAGGTGTTGTTCCAGCCGTCCCAGGTCTGCTGGTCGGCGAACCAGGTCCCGAGCCGCTGCTTGAGCTCGGGGACGGGGATGGTGAGCCAGTCGGCGACGATGACCCGGTTGGTGTTCACCCGCAGGGTGACGGCGTAGAAGGCGTCGTCGTCGAGGGCGGCCAGCGCGTCGCGTCCCTTGTGGGGGTGGTTAAGTCCGTCGACGAGTTGGGCAACCTCGGTGGGGTCGGGGTTGTCCAGGGTCCACATGTCGGTTTCGGTGGTGGGGTTACGAGTCCACCACACGATGGCGGAGTCGCCGGCGCGGGTGTGGTGCTCGGGGTCGGCCAGCAGCGTGTTCAGGGCGGTGGTGGCCTTGGTTCCGCAGTCGACGCAGACGGGGGTGGCGCCGAGCTGCTTGATGCCGGCCCGGTAGTGGGCGGGCTGGTTGAGGCATATCAGCTGGGTGTTCATCCCGGAGTTGGGAAGGCCCTTGACGGGGACCGGGAGAGTGGACAGCAACGCTCCCATCTGCCCGCAGACAAGGCACAGGCCTTCCTGGCTCTTGCCCGGCTTGCCGCTCTTCGCGCTCTTGACCTTCTCCGCCCACCAGCGCTGGGCCTGCGGCAGGTCGTGGATCCACTCGCCGTCCACGCTGATGGCCACGAGGTGCCCCTGATCCATCTCCTTGGGCCAGTCGTCCGGCGCGGAGGGTCTGTCCAGCCATCCGGCCAGGGTGCGGGCCTGGGGAAGGCCGGGGTGCTCGTTGCACCAGGAGGTCACCATGGCGCGGTAGGCGGCGTGACGCTCCCGGGCCCGGGTGATGTCCTTCGGGGCGGTCGAGGGAACTTTATTTCCGTCCGGCCCCTTCACCAGGCCGGGGTGGCCGAGGACGTACAGCGCGTTGTCGGCGAGCAGGAACGGCGGCGGGTTCTTCCCGGAGCGGCCGGTGTAGGGGGCGGTGACCTTCCGTGGCTCTTCCCCCTTGGCGGGGCGCAGGTCGATGATCAGCGGCTCGGCATCGCCGGTGCTGGAAAGGTCGATCCGCCACATGATCTGACGCCGCTGGTAGTAGTCGGGGACGGCGTCCTCGCGGCTGGCGGCGTGCTGGACGAGGCTGTGCAGGAGCACGTCAGGCCGTCCCCTCGGCAGAAGCGCGGCCCTCGGCCCCCGGCATCTGGCCGACCTGCGCGGGGTCGAGCGGGCGGTCCGGCACGTGGAGAACACCGCGCTCAAGGCGGGCGCGGAACCAGTGGTAGCGCTCCTTGCCTTTTGGCAGGTACTCGATGTGGTGGAGCATCAGCCCGATCTCGTCGATCGGGGGGATGCCGGCCCGGTCGGCGGCGGTGACGACGCCGGCTTCCTGTGCTGATCCGCGGGGGCCGAAGAAGGCTGCGAACTCGCGGCAGCCGAAGTGGGGCTGTTCGAAGCAGGCACCGCGCTTGACGCGGCGGTCGAACTGGTCGCGGTACTTCGGCAGCGGCGCGGTGCAGCGGTCGGTGGCGTTGATGGTGGCGTGGATGCGGTAGGCGACGTCGCGCAGTGCGACGGTGACGCGCTGCCCGCGGTCCTCGGCGACGTCATAGCGGTAGCCGTTATTGGCGCGCAGGTCCTCGAAGGTCTTCTTGGTGATGATCGAGTTGTTGACCTCGTTGCGCCGGAAGCTGGTCCACTGCACCGGCTTGAGCAGTTCGATCCGCTCGATCCGGTAGGTCATCTCCGGCTTCCACAGGATCGCCTCCAGCAGCCCTCTCGCCGCCGAGGGGGTCATGACCGGGTAGGAGACCCGTTCGACCTTGAGTTCCGGACGGGTGAAGCAGGCCAGCAGCCCCCACGCCTCCACCTGCACGGGAAGTGGCCGGTCGGCCCTCTCCCCGCGCTGCCGTGCTTGTGCGGAAATCATGCACCTTCCCCCTTCATGCCCCAGCCGGCTCGGCCCGTTGTCAGTGCCGGCGGCTAGCGTCGTCGCCCTGCCCCGATTTACGACCTGCGGTCCGCAGATCGGTAGTGAGTTGCGGTGATCTAGCCGGATCTCAGTATATAAGTGATAGAAAGTCAAGTATGGTTGCATACAAGGCAGTTGGTGAGATATCCGGACGGATGCCCGTTCCGGAAGGCCGGCTCGTTGCCCACTCACCGGGCCGTCGGGGCGCATGGCACTGGTACGAAGACCACGCCCGAGGCACCGGCGAGCTGGCTCGACGTTTCGCCGCCCCGTGGGGAGGCGGAGAACTCGCCCACCGGCTGGGACGCGACCACGACACCGGCAAGGGCGCATGCGCCTGGCAGGACGGCCTGATCGAAGAAGCCACCACCGGCCGGAAAGTCCGCCGCCCCGCCCACCATGCCGCCGGGGCGTTCCTGTTCACTCAAGTAGCCCGGCAGCATCCGGTGCTGACCCCGTTCGCCGGCGTCATCGAGGGACACCACACCGGCCTGTCCGCCTGGTCGGAACTCAGCGTCCGGCTCAAAAGCCTGATGCGGGACTCCGAAGAGGTCAACGAGGCGATCAGCCGGGTCGCCGAAGTCATGCCGGAGATCCTGGACAAAACCTGCCCGGCCGTCCCGGACTGGCTCGACCCGCGCAACAGGACCAGCGTGGAGATGCTGGTCCGCATGACCTACTCGGCCGTGGTCGACGCCGACCGGCTCGACACCGCCGCGCACTTCAGACCCGGCCCGCTTCCCCGGCCGGACGCGGGCATGCCCGAATTGTGGGAACGGTATGAGACCCGCCGCCAGGAGGCCCTCGCCCAGCGCCGACGCCTAAAGGAGCCCTCGTGGCTGGACGAGCTCCGCGAGGACGTCTACCAGGAGGCGATCGACACCGCGGCCGGTGAGCCGGGGGTGTACCGGCTGCACCTGCCGACCGGCGCGGGCAAGACGTTCACCGGCGGAGGCTTCGCACTCCGACATGCCGCACTGCACGGGCTGCGGCGCGTCATCGTCGCGGTTCCGTTCATCTCGATCACGGAGCAGAATGCGGCTGTCTACCGGAGCCTGCTGGATCCAGAACACGGGCCGCAGGCGGTGCTGGAACACCACTCCGCCGTGAACTTCGAGGCATCCGACCGGCGCGCATCGCGGTCCTCGGACGCTTCAGGCGACATCCACCGAGACCCAAAACGTGTCCGTTCCAACCGGTGGGCGAAGCTGGCCGCGGAGAACTGGGACGCCCCGTTCATCGTCACCACCACGGTCCGCCTGATCGAGAGCCTGTTCGGCAACAGCCCATCGGCCACCCGCCGACTGCACCGGCTCGCCAACTCCGTCATCGTCCTGGACGAGGTCCAGGCCCTCCCCGACACCCTGCTGACACCGATCCTGTCCGGACTGCGGGAACTCGTGGAGCACTACGGCGTGACCCTGATCCTGTCCTCGGCCACACAACCGGAACTCGCCGCGCTGAACCCCTGGCAGACCGGCCTGCCCCAGCGCGACATCGTCGCCAACCCCGCACCGCTTTTCCAGCGGCTGCGCCGGGTCCGGTACGACTGGCGCACCGGCTCAGAGGTGACCCTCAAAAGCATCGCCGCAGAGGCCGCACCGCACGGCCAGGCGCTGATGGTGGTCAACGGAACGAAAGACGCCGGCCACGTGCACAAGGTCTGGCTCGGCGACCGCGACGAGGACCCCAGCACCCTGCACCTGTCGACCCGCATGACCGGCGGCCACCGCAGAGAGACCATCCAAGCGGCAAAGCAGCGCCTTGACGCCGGCCTGGACACGCTGCTGGTGTCGACATCGCTGATCGAGGCCGGCGTCGACCTCGACTTCCCGCGCGGATACCGCGCCAGATCACTGCCGGAGTCCGAACAGCAGGCGGCCGGGCGCATCAACCGCGAAGGGCACCGCCCGACCGAGGACAGCATCATGACCGTCTTCGAACCGACGGACGGTCTCCAGCCACAAGTGATCTACAACCGGTGCGGCATCGCCGCAGCATCCCGCCGCTTCGGCAAGGGGCTCGCCGACCCAGACGATCTGGACACACTGCGCTCCTACTACCAGCACCGCTACCGACTCCAGGCCGGACGCTCCTCCACCGACCCCAACGGAGCCACCGGAGAAGCCATCGAGGCGCTGCGAGAAAAGCTGGACTACCCGGAAACCGCCCGCAGAATGCGCATGATCGACAACGAGCACTCCGTGGCCGTCGTCGTCCTCCGCCCCCAGCTCAACCAGAACGACCGGCAGGCCGCCCAAGACGCCATCGCACAACTCCGCAGCGGGATACCGACCCCCGAGACCTACCGCACACTCCAGGACCACATGGCATCCATCCCACAACGAGAACTGGAGACAGCGATCAACACCGGACACGCCGCCGAAATCGCCGGTGAAGCTTCCCCTTGATGTT
>NZ_LIQT01000103.1 GCF_001418415.1 Streptomyces hirsutus | reverse complement strand
GGTAGCCACCGGGCGGCGGGGGGTAGCCGCCGGCGGGCTGCTGGGATCCGGGCTGCGGGTAGCCGTAGGGGCCGGACGGGCCGGCTCCGCCGGAGTTCGGGGGGCCGAAGCCGGGTGGCGTGGACGGCTGCTGCGGCTGCTCGCTCACAGTGGGTCTCTCCTGAAAGATACGGATAACTGTCGGTCATCTTGCAGGACTCGGGCGGCAATGAGAAGTCGGAACCCGGGCAGGGACTTTCCGGCACGATCCGCCGGCCGGGTTCCGAGGCCGTCCGTCCGGACGAGTGACCCTCCGCCTCCCGGTCACCGCTTCTGCCCGCTGTGCGCCGGCACCGCCTAATGTGACGCCATGTCAGACGATGAGTCCTGCGAACTGCTCGGGTTCGACCATGTGCTGCTGCCCGTCGGGGACCTCGACGAGGCCGTCGGATTCTACGGACGGGCCGGGTTCCCGGTCGGCTTCCGGCTGGACGAGGCCGGGATCGTCCTGCTGAAGGTGGGCGGCGAGACGCCCGGGGTGCTGCTGCGGCACGAGGCGGGTCTGGGCCGCCGGCCACCGGCCCTGCCCTCCGCCCGGACGTGGCTGGAGGTGCCGGACGCCCGCGTCGCCGCCGAGGCGCTGGAGAGCGCCGGGATCGGTCTGCTCGACGGGCCGTTCCCGGGCGCCACCGGCTGGACCGTCGAGTTCGCCGACCCCTGGGGGAACGTGGTGGGCCTGACCGACTACACCAAGCGCCCGCAACTGGGCCGGCGGCCGTAGGCCGTGTCCGCCCCTCCCCTCCGGGCGGGCGTCACCCCCTGAGACCGCGGACCCCGCGGCCTCAGGGGGACCCGCGCGCCCGACGGGTCCGAACGGCAGGCCCTAAGCTCTGTCCGTGTCCGTGAAGAACGACGGTCCCGGTGACGGTGCCGCACTCAGCAAGTCCGAGCAGACCCGCGCCCTGATCCTGGAGACCGCCATGCGGCTGTTCCAGGAACGCGGGTACGACAGGACGACCATGCGGGCCATCGCCACGGAGGCCGGGGTCTCCGTGGGCAACGCGTACTACTACTTCGAGGGCAAGGAACACCTGATCCAGGGGTTCTACGACCGGATCGCCGCCGAGCACCAGCGGGTGGCCCGGGAGACCCTGGAGCGGGAGACCGACCTGGAGGCCCGGTTCGCGGGCGTGCTGAAGGCGTGGCTGGACATCGCCACCCCGTACCACGAGTTCGCGGTGCAGTTCTTCAAGAACGCCGCCGACCCCGACAGCCCGCTCAGCCCCTTCTCGCCCGAGTCGGAGCACGCGCGCGCGGAGGCGATCAGCGTCCACCGGGAGGTGCTGGCCGGTTCCGGGGCCAAGGTGCCCCCGGAGCTTCGGGAGGCGCTGCCGGAGCTGATGTGGCTGGCGCAGATGGGCCTCGTCCTGTACTGGATCTTCGACCGTACCGAGAACCGTGAACGCAGTTACCGCCTCGCCGAACGCGGCGCCCGCATCACCGCGCGGGGCGTCTCCCTGGCCCGGTTCCGGGTCCTGCGCCCGCTGGTCCGCGAGGTCCACGACATGTTCACGGAGTTCCTGCCGGGAATGACCAAGATGCTGCCGGACCCGGCGAAGGACCGGGGAGCGCCCGCCGGCAACGGCGAAGAGCCCCACGGGGCGCCCGCCGGCGGTGACGGGCGCCCCGGTCCGGTCAGCTGACGGCGTCCACCTCACCGGGGGCGAGTTCCACGTCGTGCACCAGCGGACCGCCGAGCACCGTCACCTGCCCCGCGCGGGAGCCGTACGGCGCCGCCCTCACCGCCAGCAGGTACGTGCCGGGGGACGGGACGGAGACAATGTACGAGCCGTCGGCGAGGGAGACGACCCGGTCCACCTGCCGCCCGCCCGAGGTCAGCAGGGTGACCGCCGCGCCGTCCACGGGGTCGCCGTCGACGGTGCGCACGAAGCCGTGCACGGCCGAGGCGGCCAAAGCGTCCCCCTCGCCCGGGGCCCGGGGGGCCGGGAGCGCGCCCGCGCCGTCCTCCTTCGGCTCGACCGCGAGATGCGGCAGCCGCTTCTCCAGCCCCGCCGGCAGCCACCAGTTGGCCTTGCCGATCAGATGCATCACGGCCGGCACCAGCGCCGTACGCAGGATGAACGCGTCCAGGGCGACGGCCGCGGCGAGCCCCACGCCCGCCATGGCCGCCCCGTAGTCGCCGCTGAGCACGAAGGCGAGGAAGACGCACACCATGATCAGGGCCGCGGAGTTGATGACGCGGCTGGTCTCCGCGAGGCCCACGCGCACCGCGCGGGCGTTGTCCCGGGTGTGCACCCATTCCTCGTGCATCCGGCTCACCAGGAACACCTGGTAGTCCATGGAGAGCCCGAAGAGCAGCGACAGCATGATGATCGGCAGGAAGGCCGCGATGGGGCCCTCCCTGCCGAGGCCGAGCAGGTCCAGTCCCCAGCCCCACTGGAAGATCGCCACCAGGACGCCGAAGGAGGCCGCCGCCGCGAGCAGGTTCATCACGGCGGCCGTCAGCGGCACCACCAGGGAGCGGAACGCGAGCAGCAGGAGCAGGAAGCCCAGGCCGATGATCGTGCCGATGAAGAGCGGCAGCCGGTCCCCCGTCACGGACGCGAAGTCCTTCGACACCGCCGTGACCCCGCCGACGTGGGCCTCGACCCCCGCCTCGGGGATCACGTCCTCGCGCAGGACGTCGATGAGCCGGTCCGTCCTCTCGTCCTGCGGTGAGGTCTTCGGGACGACCTGGATGACGGTGACGCCGTTCGCGGGCGGGATCGGGGCGACCTGGGCGACGCCCTCGGTCCGCTCGACGGCCGTCACCAGGCTGTCGGACGCCTCGCCGTCCACGACCACCTGGAGCGGGCCGTTGAAGCCGGGGCCGAAGCCCTCGGCGAGCAGGTCGTAGGCCTTCCTGGTGGTCGTGGACGCCTCGTCGTTGCCCTGGTCCACGGTGCCCAGGCGCAGCGACAGCAGCGGGACGGCGAGCGCGGCCATCAGGACCACGGCGAGGACGGCGGTGGACCGCGGACGGCGTTCGACGGTGGCGGCCCAGCGGGCCGCGAGTCCGGTGGTCCGGTCCGTCTCCGGGCCGCGCGCGGCGAGCGCGCGGCGCTGGCGGCGGCTGAGCACCCGGTGGCCGAGCAGACCCAGCAGCGCCGGCAGCAGGGTGACGGCCGCGAGCACGCTCAGCACCACGGTCAGCGACGTGCCGATGACGACACCGTCCAGGAAACGCAGGTTCGTCACCAGCATGCCGGCCAGCGCGATGCACACCGTGCCGCCCGCGAAGAGCACCGCCCGCCCCGAGGTGTTGAGCGCGGTGACGGCGGCCTCCTCCGGATCGTCGCCGCGCAGGATGCCGCGCCGGTGCCGGGTGACGATGAACAGGGCGTAGTCGATGCCCACACCGAGACCGATCAACGTCGACAGCAGTGAGGCGAGTTCGGGCACGTTCGTGACATGGCTGATCAACTGGGTGCCGAACAGGCCGGTGCCGACGCCGAACACGGCGATCACGATCGGCAGCAGCATCGCGAGCAGCGAGCCGAACGCCACGAACAGCACCACGGCGGCGGCGAGGACGCCGACCAGCTCCGCCGTGCCGGTGGGCGGCTCCTGGACCCGCGTGATGGCCTGGCCGCCCAGCTCCACCTGGAGTCCGTCGCCCGCGGCGTCCTGCGCCGTGCCGACGACGTCCTCGACGAGTTCCTTCGGCACGGCGTCCGCCTGTTCGGCGAAGGTGACCTGCGCGTACGCGGTCCGCCCGTCCCGGCTGACCTGGGCCGCGCCCTGCGGCCCGTAGGGGCCGGCGACCTCACCGACGCCCTCCATGCGCCCGATCGCCGCCAGCGCGGGCTCCATCCGGGACCGCACGGACGCGTCCCGCACGGAACCGTCCTCGACCTTCCACACCACGGTGTCGGTGTCGCCGGCGCGTTCCGGGAACGCCTTCTCCATCAGGTCGTACGCCCGCTTGGAGTCCGTGTCCGGCAGGGAGAAGACATTCGCGTAGTTCGTGCCCGCGCCGCTCGCCGCCGTCCCCAGTCCGAGCAGCGCCCCCACCCACAGCAACACGACCACCAGCCGATGCCGATAGCACCAGCGTGCCAGTACCGCCACGTTCAAGCTCCTTCGTCGCTCCGAGGTCCCCCAGGTCCTCGCAGCAGAGTCGACGACGGGCCCCGCGCGGGGACACGGCTCGCCCGGGACTCTCAAGGAACTCCAAAGCGGGAAGCGGTACGGCCGCGGGCGCTCGCACCGATACTGGGAGCATGACGACGGCTCCAGGCACCGTGCTGGTCGTAGAGGACGAGGAGAGCATCGCCGATGTCCTCACCATCGCCCTGCGCTACCACCGCTTCGAGGTCATGACGGCCGGCACCGTCCGCGAGGCGCTCGCGCTGGCCGAGCACACCAGGCCCGACGCGGCCCTGCTCGACGTCATGCTGCCGGACGGCGACGGCCGCGGACTGGGCCGTGAACTTCGGCTCCGTCGGCCGGAGTTGGCGGTGGTGTTCCTCACCGCCCGGGACGCCCCGGCAGAGATCGTCGGCGCGCTCGGCTTCGGCGACGACTACATCACCAAGCCGTTCAACATCGACGAGGTCGTCGCGCGGGTCACCGCGGTACTGCGCCGCACCCGGCCCGCCGACGTCCTCCCGCAGCGGGCACCGCTGCGCCACGGCGACCTGGAGCTGGACGAGACGACGTACTCGGTGCGCCGCGCGGGCCGTTCGGTCGAACTGACCCCCACCGAGTACGCCCTGCTGCGCTTCCTGGTGCGCAACGGCGGCCGGATCGTGCCCAAGGACCAACTGCTGCGCCATGTCTGGCAGTACGAGCACACCCCGCCGGAGTCGACCGTCGTCGAGACCTACATCAGCTACCTGCGCCGCAAACTCGACACCCTGGGTCCGCCGGTGATCACCACCCGGCGCGGGGTCGGATACGGCCTGACGTGAGGGCGCCGAAGCCGCGGCCGCGCCGGCGTCCCCCACTCTCCCGGCTGCGCCACCTGGTGTGCTGCGAGCGGGGCGTCCACTCCCTGCGCGGCCGGCTGACGCTGGCGAACCTGGTGCTGCTCGCCATCGGCATCACGGCGGCGACCCTGGTGAGCGTGCTGGTCATGCGGTACTACCTGCTCGACCAGATCGACACCGAGCTGACCCAGAACCGCGACTCGCTCGGCGGCTCGCAGCTGACGCTGCGGCAGATCGACTCGCTGAGCGTACTGAGCTTCTTCACCGAGCGGGTGCACCCGGAGTGGAACGGGCAGAACCGCCCCGACTCGATCTTCGCCGCCGTCGGCCCCGGGGGCGAGGCCGTGGGCGTCCTCGGCTTCGAACCGACCGCCGCCCAGCGCGCCCTGGCCGACGAGGTGGGCGATCCGCGCCCCCTGGTCCGGGACCCCGAGCCGCACGACCTCACCGTCCGGGGCACCGCCTACCGCGCGACGGCCACGCGGCTCGGGGACGGCACGTACATCCTGCTCGCCACCTCCACCGAGTCGCTCCACGCGGGGGTCGCCAAGGCGATCAGGCTCGACGCGGCCATCGGGACACTGCTGCTCGCCCTGCTGGCCTGCCTGACGATGGTCAGCGTCCGCCGCCGGATGCGGCCGCTGGAGGACATGGTGGAGACCTCGTCGGCGATCGCCGAGGGCGATCTGACCCGGCGCGTGCCCTCCAGCCGGGATCCCATCCTGGAGGTGGAGCAGCTGCGGCTCGCCCTGAACACGATGCTCCAGCAGGTCGAGTCGGCGTACCGCACGCGCGAGCGCAGCGCGGCCCAGCTGCGCCGGTTCGTGGCCGACGCCTCGCACGAACTGCGCACCCCGCTGGCCNNCGAACCGGCGGAGCGGCGCCGGGCCTGGGACAGGATGCTGACGGAGTCCGACCGCATGGCGCGGCTCGTGGACGAACTGCTCGTGCTGGCCCGCCTCGACCAGCGGCCCGAACTGCGGCTGCGGAACGTGGACGTGTGCCGGCTGGTACGGGATGCCGCCGAGGACCTGCGGGTGCAGCAGCCCGAGCGGCCGGTGACGGTCGACGCCGACGGCGCGGTGCTGGTACGGGCCGACGAGTCCGGGCTGCGGCAGGTGCTGGGCAACCTGCTG
>NZ_LIQT01000102.1 GCF_001418415.1 Streptomyces hirsutus | reverse complement strand
GTCGCCGCCCGGGGGCAGGGGCGGGGCGGTGCCGGCGACGGGCCGGTCGGCGAAACCGGTGTCCAGGTGTCCGGGCCGGATGTCCAGGACCCGGATGCCGGTGGTCCGCGCCTCGCGGCGCGCGGCGGAGAGCCAGGCGCTCAGCGCGGCTTTGGAGGCGCTGTAGTCGGCCATCCCCGCCTGCGGGCGCTCGGCGACCGCGCCGGTGAAGGCGGCGATCAGGGACCCGGGGGCCATGAGGGCGAGCGCGGCGCGGAAGAAGGCGGCGGGTGCGAGGACGTTGACCGCCGTCAGATGCTCCGCGATCTCGTCACCGAGCCCGGCGGCCCGGCCGAAGGCGACCGATCCGAAGGCCGTCACGACCGCGTCCAGCCCGCCCAGGGCATTCGCCGCACCGTGCACGGCGCGGGCACAGGAGGCGGGGTCGTACGCGTCGAAGAGGAGGGCCGGAGCGCCCGGGTAGGTCCGGGCGGCCTCGGCGAGGCGGGCCGGGTCGCGTCCCGCGAGCGCCGGGCGCGCTCCGCGGCCGGCCAGTTCCGCGGTGAGGGCACCGCCGAGAACGCCGGTGGCTCCGGCCACCAGCACGCGCGCGCCGTTGATGTCCACGTCTCACTCCCGGTCGCAGGGGCAGGTCGGCGGCGCTGCGTGCCGCGCTGTGGGTTCCGTGGGCCGGCCGCCGGTGGATGCGCCGGGCACGGTCCGGTCCGGGTCAATCGAGCGCCAGGTCGTTCAGCGCCTCCCGGGCGGCCCGGGTGCCCGAGGCCAGCGCGCCCTGCACGGATCCGGTCGCCCGGTGGTCCCCGCAGACGTACCGGCCCGGTGCGAAGCGCGTCGTACGGCTCAGCGGCCAGGGCGGCTCCATCGCGGGCAGCGCCCCGGCCACGGTGTACGCGCCGACCTGCTGCCAGCCGCTCGTGTCGGTGCCGTAGAGCTCGGACAGGCGCCGGCGCACCGCCCCGTCGTCCCCGGGCCGGTCGGGGCCCAGGACGGAGCTGGAGATCAGCGCGGTGCCGGGCGGGGCGTAGGTGGGCGTCACCTCGGTGAGGACGCAGGTGTTCAGCACCGCCCCGGTGCTGTCCACCAGCAGGGTCGGCTCGGCCAGGGGGGTGTGCGCGGCGGCGTGGTAGTACGTGGTGACGGTACGGCCTTCGGGCACGGCCAGGCCGGGCAGCAGACGGGCCGCGGTGGCGGCGTCCGTCGCCACCACGACGGACCTGGCCGGCAGCTCGCGGCCGTCCTCCAGGAGGACCCCCGCCGCGGTGAGCGCGGTGACCGGTGTCTCCAGCCGCAGGACGCCGTCGGGCAGGCCGTCGGCCAGCCGGCCGGGGACGGCGCCGATGCCGTCGGCGGGCAGGCAGAGCGTTCCCCGGACCATGCTGCGCCAGACCAGGTGGAAGAAACGGGCGGAGGTCTCCAGCCGGTCCTCCAGGAACACGCCGGACAGGAACGGCCGCAGAATCTCGGTGACCGTCCCGGCCGACAGCCCGGCGCGGGACAGTGCGGCGGCGGTCGAGCCGTCCGGACACCGGGTGAGGAGTCCGGCGGGCAGAAGGGCGTCCCGCGCGGTGAGCGCCGCCATCGCGGCCAGGTCGCGGGCCGGCAGGGCCCGTCCGGGCAGCAGTGTCCCCGCCGACCTCGGCCGCCGGGTCGGATCGGCGAGGTGGACGGGGCCCGTCGAGGTGTGCGCGGTGATGCCCGGTGTGAAGGGCCTCAGCCGCAGACTCCGCAGGTCGAGGCGTCGCTTCACCTGGGGGTAGGAGGTGTTGAACACCTGGAATCCGCGGTCGAGCCGGAATCCGTCCCGCCGGTCGGTGCGCATCCGGCCGCCCACGCCGTCGGACGCCTCCAGCAGGGCCACCCGCCGTCCGGCACGGCACAGGTCCAGCGCGCAGGCCAGGCCGGCGAGACCTGCTCCGACGACGACGGCGTCCGGAAACCCGTGGTGCCGAGTGTTCATGTTCCTCTTCCTCCGCCACTCGATTCCCTCTGCGCCGAGGGCCGGTACTCGTCCTGGGGCGCGCGCTTCGCCCGCGCCGCCGCACCCTGTCCCACCTCGCCCGCCACCCGTGCGGAACGTGTCGTCGGCGGGCGCCGTGCGCGGTGGCGGGATCCACCGCGTGCCCTGTCCACCCGAGCACGTCGCGTCCGGCGGGGCCAGGCGCCACCACGACCCGGTACCCGCCGAGCCCGCCGGATCACCTGAGCGCGACCGACTCCACCGCCGTGACCGCCTCCGCGAGCCCCGACGGACGCGGCAGTCCCTGCACGGTCTGCCCGGCCCAGCCCGGTCCCAGCGTGAGGACGACCGGCTTCCTGCGCGCGCCGCGCACCCCCCATTCCATCGCGGCCACGTGCTGGGCCAGGGGTCTGCTCGCGGTGGTCCGCGACTGGGCCCACAGCCCCACCGCGACCGGCCCGGTCCTGCGTACGGCGGCCACGAGCGACTCGACGGGCAGCGCGCCGCCGAACATGCGTACCGGGAGACCCCGTTCGGCCAGTGCGGCGGCGAGCACCTCCAGCGGCAGCGTGTGGTTCTCCGCGGGCACGCAGGCGAGCACCGTGGTGGCGCCGGGCCGGTCGGCGACCACGGGCGGAGCTTGGCGCCGCAGCGCGCCGGAGACGTGCCAGGAGAGGAAGTGCTCGACCTCGACGTATCTCTCGCCCGAGCTCTCCCACTTGCGGCCGACCGCCTGCAGCGTCGGCACGATCACCTCGGTCCAGGCGGTGACCAGGCCGTGTTCCTCCATCGCCGTCCTCAGCAGTTCGTCGAGGGCGGCGGCGTCCAGGCGCAGGGCCGCGCGCGCGACTCCTCTGCACTCCTGACGCACGTCGCCCAGCCGGAGACCGGAGCCGGCCCGGCTGCGTCGGCGGGCGGCCGGCGCCGGAGGGGGAGCGGTGCCCGCCCGGGGCGCGGCGCCTGTCCGGGGCGCGGGCGCGTCGGGCAGCACCTCGTCGAGCGCCAGCCGGGCGGCCTCGGCGGGTGGCAGGCCGGTCGCCGTCAGTGCGCACATCCGCTCCAGCCGGGCCACGTCCGCGTCGGTCCAGCGGCGGTGCCGGCCACCGGTGTGCGCGGTGGGGCCGAGACCGTAGCGGCGGTCCCACGTCCGGACGGTCGTGGGTGCCACCCCCAGACGCCGCGCCACCTCACCGGTGGTCAGCCCGCCGCCACGCGACGCGCTCCCGCTCTCCCCGACATCTCCGTTCGGACCCACACTTCCCTCTTCCGACGCACAATCGACGCATGTTGTTTGCGTCGTTTCGGCTCTCCACACTGTAGTCCAGGCACTCGGTCAGGGCGCGCGTGCCGACCGGCGGGCGTGACAGTCGGCCTTCCGCCCGCACAGGACGCACGCAGGAGGAACAAGGCCATGAGCACGAAGACACGGTCCACCGGTGTCCGCCCCGCGGCGGCGGACGAAGCGCTGTACGAGAGCGAACTGGCCCGTGGCCTGCGCGCCGCGGACGAGAACGCGTTCGCGGCGGTCTACCGGCGCTGGGGCTCGCTCGTCCACACGATGGCCACCCGCTCGCTCGGCGACACCTACGAGGCGGACGACGTGACCCAGCAGGTGTTCCTCGGCGCCTGGCGCGGACGGGAGGGCTTCCGTCCTGAGCGGGGCCCCCTCGGCGCCTGGCTCGTCGGCATCACCCGTCGGAAGATCGTCGACGCCCTGGCGACCAGGACGAAACGCCTCACGCTGGTCGACTCGGTGGCACACGACGCCGGCACCCGGCCGCACGAGGAGCCGCCACCGGACGAGGTCCTGGACCGGGTGCTCCTGGTCGACGCCCTGTCCCGGCTGCCGCGCGCCCAGCGCGAGGTGCTCTGCATGGCCTTCTACGAGGACCTGACCCAGGCCGAGATCGCCGAGCGGACCGGCATGCCCCTGGGCACCGTGAAGAGCCACGCACGTCGTGGTCTGCTCCGGCTGCGCCAGGGCATCGAGCAGGGCCGCGCCGACGACACCGCCGCGTAGGCGGACCGGAACACCGGTGCCGGGCGCATCCGCCTCGGCGCCCCCACGCGAAACGGATACGAGACCCCGCGACCGGCGGAATCCTCACCGAAGGAATGATCCTCATGACTTCCCGGACCTCTCGGACCTCTCGGACCCTCGCCGCCTCGGCCGGAGCCTGCGCCCTCGCCCTCGGCGTGGCCGCGCCCGCCCTGGCGGCCCCCGCCGCCGACGGCGACGACACCGCCATGGTGTCCGTCTTCCACGGCGTTCCCGGCCTGACCGTCGACGTCTACGCCAACGGTGACGAACTGCTCGGCGACTTCGAGCCCGGCACGGTGACCGACCCGCAGTCCCTCGACGCCGGCACCTACGACATCCAGCTCTTCGAAGCCGGCCAGGGCCCCGACGGCACCCCGGCCGTCGAGAAGAAGATCGAGGTGCCCGCGGGAGCGAACGCCACCATCGCCGCCCACCTCTCCGCCGACGGCAAGCCCCGGCTGACGGCCTTCGTCAACGACGTCTCCAAGGTCGACGCGGGCAAGGCGCGACTGACCGTGCGTCACGTCGCCGCCGCCCCGGCCGTGGACGTCCGAGCGGGCGGGCAGCCCCTCTTCAAGGGGCTGGAGAACCCCGAGGAGGACACCACCGTGGTCGACGCCGGCACCGTCCCGGCCGACGTGGTGCTCGCCGGCACGGACACCGTGGCGATCGGCCCGGCCGACCTGGATCTGAAGGAGGGCGCCGGCAACGTCGTCTACGCCTGGGGCAGCGCCGCGGACAAGAACCTGGCGCTGGCGCCCCAGACGCTCGGCGGCATGGAATCCGTGCCGAACGGCGTCGACGCGGGCGGCAGCGGCGCCGCGGTCGCCTCGAACTCCTCCGACCAGTGGGTGGCCTGGGCGGCCGCGGCCGGGACGGCGGCGCTGGCGGGCGTCCTGGTGGCCCGCCGGGCCGCGGGCCGGCGTGGGTGACACCGCGCGACGGCTGACCGGTCTCGTCATGGCGACCGCCGCTCTGGCGGCGGTCGCCACCCTGCGCGCCGGGCCCTCGGACCAGGGGACCCCGCCGCCCGACTTCGGGCCGGCGGCCCCGGCGCGGGCGGCCGCCGCGAGTGGACTCCCCGGCGCCACCGAGCCGTCGCCGCCTCCCGCCCCGCACGGCGAACGGCGGGAGGCGCCACCGGAGCGCGTCCTGGTGGGCGACGTGGGCCTGGACGCCCGGGTCCGGCCGGTGGGCGTCACCGAACAGGGCGCGCTGGCCATTCCGGGGGATCCCGCCGTCGCCGGCTGGTACCGCTTCGGTCCCGCGCCGGGAAGCCCTCGGGGGTCGGCCGTGCTCGTCGGACACGTGGACGGCGACACCGGTGCGCTGGGCGAGTTCGCCGCACTCTACGACGTGCGGCCCGGGGCCCGGGTCGAAGTGCGGCGCGCCGGCGCCGGGTCGGCGGTCTACCGCGTCGTCGCGCGTGCGACGGTCCCCAAGGACGGCCTTCCGTCCTCGACGTTCCGGCGGACCGGTCCCCCGGTTCTCACCCTCGTCACCTGCGCGCCCCCGTTCGTCCCCGAGGCGGGCGGCTACCAGGCCAACCTGGTCGTCACAGCGGAGCCTCTCCCTGCCTGAGACCGGGCCGGTACGCGCGGACAGGACACGGAGCACGAGATCAGGAGGGTACGTGGCACACGTCGAGCCCGCGCACCTGGTGGAACTGGCACTGGGCAACGGCGTTTCGAGCGACGACGCCGACGCCCTGCGGCACATCGCCCTGTGCCGCGCCTGCCGGGAGGAGCTGACCCTGATGGCCCGGGTCGTGGCCGCCGCACGCGGCGTGGAGGAGGCCGACCTTCCGGTCGCGCCCCCGCAGCGGGTATGGCTGCGGATCGCGCAGGAGGTGTCCCGGACCGGGGAGGCGGCCCCGCCACCGGTCGTGGAGCCCGTCCGCCGGCCCCGTGCGGTGGGGGGAGCCGGACGTCGCGCCGTCCGCTCCCCGTGGACCGGCACCCGAACGAGCCGCCGGGTGCTGGGTCTTCTCGTCGGAGCCGCCGTCGTCGTCCGATGGTCGGTACGGACCCGTTCGGCGCGGCGGGCCGGCCGCGGCGGCTGACCCCGCGTGCGCCCCTTACGGCCCCGGGTGCCCGGCCGGTCCCGCCCCTTCTCCTTCCCTTGCTCCTGCTCCTGCTCCTGCTCCTGCTCCTGCCCTCAGACTTGCTCCTGCCCTCAGAAGAGCACCGACGCCGGCAGCGGGTGTCCGTAGGTGTTCAGGCCGTAGGCCTGGTAGATCGGGTCGGCGTTGTTGCTGGCGTGGTTCATCGCGGCGTGGATGTCGCGCCAGCAGCGCTGCAGCGCGGAGTCGCTGCGCAACGCCGAGCCGCCGGCGTGCAGGAACAGCTCGTCGACGGCGTCCACCGCGCGCCGGGCGATGCGGACCTGGTTGCGGCGGACCCTCAGCCGTTCCTCGGGCGAGAACCGCTCGTCGCGCTGTGCCTGCTCCCACATCCGCTCGATGTCGTCGAAGAGCTGGACCTCGCCCGCCTCCAGGTCGGAGATCGCCCGGCCGAGCACGGCGAGCTGGTGCGGATCGTTGGCGGTCTTCACTCCGCGTGCGGTGACCCGGCCCCGCATCGAGGCGATGAACGCGGCCAGGGCGCCCTGCGCCATCGCGACCGTGGCGGTGGTGATGCCCGCGGTGAACATCGGGTGGAAGGGCATCCGGTACAGCGGCGAGTCACCGCGGCCGACCCGGTGGGCCAGGCCGCCGTCCTCCATCGGGGCCGGGTCGAGGATCCGGTGCTCCGGAATGAACTTGTCCTCGATCACGATGTCCTTGCTGCCGGTGCCGCGCAGCCCGACGACGTCCCAGGAGTCCTGGACGATCTCGTAGTCCTTGCGGGGAAGGACGAAGTGGCGCAGTCCGCCCGGGACCGGCTTGCCGTCCTCGTCCACGATCAGGCCGCCGAGGATGATCCACCGGCAGTGGTCGGTGCCCGAGGAGAAGGGCCAGCGTCCGCTGAACCGGAACCCGCCCTCGACCGGGGTCGCGCGCCCCAGGGGGGCGTACGGCGAGGCGATCCAGGTGTCCGGGTCATCGCCCCAGATCTCCTTCTGCAGGGCGATGTCCATCTGGGCCACCTCGAACGCGTGGACGCCGACCACGCCGGCCACCCAGCCCGCGGAGGAGGAGTGGACGCCGATGTCACGCAGGGTGCGGAAGAAGTCGACCGGACCGGCCTCGTGGCCGCCGAACTCGGCCGGCTGGAGCATCCGGATGACGCCGCTGGAACGCAGCACCTCGGCGGCCTTGTCGGTCAGCCGGCCCAGCTCGTCGCTGGGTGCGGCCTCGGCGGCGATCTCCTCGGCGCGGGCCAGGATCCGCTCGTGTACCTCGTGCATGGCAGAAGCCCTTTCTTCCTCTTCTTCCTCAGTTGTGGAGGAGGAAGTCGGTGACGGTGCGGTTGAACTCGTCGGCGTGCTCGAGCTGGGCCCAGTGGCCGCAGCCGGCCAGCAGCACCATCCGGGAGCGGGGCACCAGCGAGACGAGCTTCAGCGAGCTCTCGTAGTGCACGACCCGGTCGTCGCGGCCGTGGACGAACAGGGACGGTGCGGTGATGCCGGCGATCTGGGCGTGGGTGGCCATGTGCGGGCGCGGCCTGCCGATGCCGTCGGCGAAGTTGGCGAGGTGGTCCGGGCGCTCGACCGCGGCCCGGTGGCGCCGGCGGACCAGTTCCGGCGAGGCGTGCGCCGGGTCGAAGGTCATGACGTCGACCAGGTCGCGGAAGTTCTCCTCGGTGGGCTCGCGGTAGGTCCGCTGCAGCACCTTCACGCCCTCGCTCGGCCCGCCGCCGGGGACGAAGAGGTGGGCGCCGCCGACTCCGGCGCCCATGGTGACGAGGTGGCTGGTCCGTTCCCGGTGGGTCGCGGCGAACATGACCGAGGTGGCGCCGCCCATCGAGTTGCCGATGAACGCCGCCTGCTCGATCCCCAGGGCGTCGAGGAACTCCAGCGCGGTCGCGGCGTGGTCGCGGTCGTCGTAGCCGACCGGGTCGGACTTGCCCCAGCCGGGCATGTCGACGGCCAGGCAGCGGAACCGCTTGCCCAGCTCGCGGATGTTCGCCGCGAAGTTGTTCCAGCCGGTCGCACCGGGGCCGGAGCCGTGCAGCAGGACGAGCGGGTGGCCCTCGCCGTACTCGTGGTAGTGGACGCGCCCGCTCGGCAGTTCCACGAAGCGGCTGGTCGCTTCCTCGGTGAAGGTGTCGGTCATGGTCCGGTTTCTCCTGGTGTCGGGTACGGCGGCGCGATGCGGGTCGCGGCCGGGGAGGCGGGCCGGGTCAGCCGTGGACGGGCGGACCGGCGAGAAGTGTCTGCAGGTCCCGGGGCTCGTCGGTGTCCGGGACGGCGTGCAGTGCGTCGAACCAGTCCGTCTTCTCGGGTCCCCGTCCCACGCACTGGTGGAACTTGGCGGCCAGTTCGGCGGACGAGAGCGGCCGGTGCGAGTCGCCGCGGGAGTGGTGGACGTCGCGGACCAGGAGCCGGCCGTCCTCGGTGTGCAGCCGGACGACGGTGTGGCCCGGCTCCTCGGCCGGCGGCCGCTCGGCGAGCTCGATCCGGGCCATCAGCTCGGCCACTCCCGGACGTTTCAGGGCCTCGTCGGTGAAGTCGCCGAGCAGTACGTTCCCGGTCAGCAGGGCGACGGCGAGGGTGTACTCCAGGGAGAACTTGGCCTCGAGCCCGTTGCCCGGCCCGGTGTCCCGCAGCGGGCGGGTGCCGCCGTGCTCGAGGGTTACCTCGATCCGCGAGATCCGGCCGACGCCGGCCCCCAGCTCCTCACGCAGGGAGAGTCCCGCGTCGATCGCGCGCTGGGTGGCGAAGCAGGAGGGATAGGCCTTGATCGCGTAGTCGTCCACCCAGCCGGTCACCCAGTGCTCCAGCCGCTCCCCCAGGACCGCCGTGCGCCGCGGGTCGTGGTCGCCGAAGAGGTCCAGGAAGCCGCCGCGCGCCTCCAGCTGGGCGGGGTGGGCGGTGAAGCCCCGGCGGGCGAGCCCCACGGCCATCACGGCGTCCCGGGAAGCCAGGCCGGCGTGCATCGGTTTGGTCATCGTGCCGAAGTTCGCCAGGCTCCCGGACGCCTGGGAGGCGGCGATGCCCAGGGCGTGGGCGGTCACGTTCCCGTCCAGGTCGAGCAGGCGGCAGCCGGCCGCGGTCGCGGCCAGCCGTCCGGTGGTGGAGGTGTTGTGCCAGCCCCGGCCGTAGTGGACGGCGTGCGGGAGCGCCTCGGAGACCGCTCGGAAGACGGCGGAGCCGACGCTGTAGGCGGCGTCGAGCTCGGCGCCGGCCACCGGACGGCGGGCGGCGAGCGCGAAGAGCGTCGGCAGCAGGACCGCGGCGGGGTGCATGGCCATCGAGGGAGCGGCGTCGTCCCAGTCCAGGGCATGCGCGGCGGTGCCGTTGACCAGGGCGGCGTCGGCGGGTCCGAGTCTGCTCGTCGAGCCCCACACGGCCGCCGTCCCGGCCTGTGCGACGACGTCGGACGGCGCCTGGTCCTCGACCCAGTCGCGCACCAGCACGGCCGCCGGAGTGCTGAGCCCGGCGACGGCGACCCCGACGGTGTCGACCGTCAGGCCGCGCAGGGCCGCCCGGGTGGCGGGCTCGGCGCGGCGGTCCCGCCGGCGGACGAAGTCGACCAGCTGCGCGGTCGCGCCGACCTGCTGCGGCGTGGGGGAGGCGACGCTCACGGCTGTCCTCTCGGTGGTGGTCCCAGGGGCCGCCCGGCGGCCCGCGGTGACCAGTCTCGGAGCAGCGGACGCCGAGCGGTCCGTGGCTCGCATCCAGCGGAAAGCGAGTTGGTGGCGGAGGCACTACGGGCACGCGCGGCTGCCGGCCGAAACGGGTCACGGGGCGCGTGGCCACCAGCCGGGGCGGCCCGCACGGGAGCATGCCTGCCGGTCGGTGTTTTCCCCGGCCCAGGGGAGAGCCGCCCGTGGGGTGGGGCGATGCCGGGCGTCGAAGCCGTATGCGGTCGCCGGCGGCCGGTCGTGGGTGAGCGGCCGTAGGCGCGGTCACCGGTGGCCGGTCGTGGAGGGGCGGCCGTAGGCGCGGTCACCGGCGGCTGGTCGTGGAGGGGCGGCCGTAGGCGCGGTCACCGGCGGCTGGTCGTGGAGGAGGAACCGGCTGCCCGGCGGGGGCCTGTCCCCTTGCCCCCTCGCGCGGAGGCCGCGGCGGTACAGACCGTGGTCGATCGGCTCGTTGCGGGAATGGCCGTGAGGTCGGCCGGGTCCGAGCGATCCGACGGGTGCATGTTCGCGGGCTCTCCCGGGCATGCGCCGGTGCGGCGCACGACCGACGTGGCGACCTGCGGTGCCGCGGCCTCCGGCGCGCCGGGCAGCGCCTACCGCCACGGTGCGCCGGGAAACGGGGTGTCCGGGACCTCCGGCCGTGTCGCCGACGTCCCCCGCGGATCGCCCGGGCGACGAGGTCGATCGCCCGGGTGGCCTCGGCGGTGCGGGAGCCCGCCCCTTCAGGCGTGCGTTCTGCCGAGCGCGGGCTCCTCCAGGCTGCCGCGCAGGCCGGCGGAGATGTCCCGGGCGGTGGTCCGGGCCTGGCGGCCCAGTGACACCGGCGGGTGCTGGCCCCGGCGACCGCCGATCATCACGCAGGTGCTCACCGTCTGGTCCTCGGCGAAGACGGGCGCGGCCGCCCAGACCAGCGGGGAGGTGTGCTGTGCGCCGGTGGGAGAGTGCGCGAAGCCGATCTGCCGGACCTGGGCGAGCGTCTGCCGCCAGGCGAACTGTTCCTCGCTGCGCAACGGGCGCGACGCGGGCCGGCGGTCCGGATCGCGTCCCCAGGCCAGGAGGACCAGGCCCGCGGGGTGCTCGTCCAGTGCCGGCGATCCGAGCTGCTCCCAGACCCGGACCGTGTTGCGGCCGGCGATCTTGTCGATGATGTGCAGCCGGTCGCCCTCGCGGGTCACCAGGGCGACCGGCAGCCGGGTGCTCGCGTGCAGGTCGACCAGAGCCGGGCGGGCGCAGTCGCGCAGCAGCCGGATGTCCGGGACACCGTGGCCGAGCCGCCACAGGCGCGGGCCGAGCCGGTAGCGGCCGCGGCCGGTCCGCTCGATGGCGCCGTGCTCGGAGAGGGTGGCCAGCATGCGGTGCACGGTCGCCGGCGGCAGGTCGGTCACCGCGCAGATGTCGGCGACCGTGCACCGCATGCTGGCCACCCTCTCCGAGCACGGCGCCATCGAGCGGACCGGCCGCGGCCGCTACCGGCTCGGCCCGCGCCTGTGGCGGCTCGGCCACGGTGTCCCGGACATCCGGCTGCTGCGCGACTGCGCCCGCCCGGCTCTGGTCGACCTGCACGCGAGCACCCGGCTGCCGGTCGCC
>NZ_LIQT01000101.1 GCF_001418415.1 Streptomyces hirsutus | reverse complement strand
CGATGCGGGAGCTGCTGGAGAGCGGCGTCCACTTCGGTCACCAGACCCGTCGTTGGAACCCGAAGATGAAGCGCTTCATCTTCACGGAGCGCAACGGCATCTACATCATCGACCTGCTCCAGTCGCTGTCGTACATCGACCGCGCCTACGAGTTCGTCAAGGAGACCGTCGCCCACGGCGGCACGGTCATGTTCGTCGGTACGAAGAAGCAGGCGCAGGAGGCCATCGCGGAGCAGGCCACCCGCGTCGGCATGCCCTACGTCAACCAGCGCTGGCTGGGCGGCATGCTCACCAACTTCTCGACCGTCTACAAGCGTCTGCAGCGCCTCAAGGAGCTCGAGCAGATCGACTTCGAGGACGTGGCCGCCTCCGGCCTCACCAAGAAGGAGCTGCTGGTCCTCTCCCGCGAGAAGGCCAAGCTGGAGAAGACCCTCGGCGGTATCCGCGAGATGCAGAAGGTGCCCAGCGCCGTCTGGATCGTGGACACCAAGAAGGAGCACATCGCGGTCGGTGAGGCCCGGAAGCTCAACATCCCGGTCGTCGCCATCCTCGACACCAACTGCGACCCCGACGAGGTCGACTACAAGATCCCGGGCAACGACGACGCGATCCGCTCCGTCACCCTGCTCACCCGTGTGATCGCCGACGCGGTCGCCGAGGGCCTCATCTCCCGCTCCGGTGTCGCCACCGAGGGCAAGGGCGAGAAGGCCGCCGGCGAGCCCCTCGCCGAGTGGGAGCGCGACCTGCTCGAGGGTGAGAAGAAGGCCGACGAGACCCCGGCCGCCGCCGAGGCGGAGAAGCCCGCCGAGGCCCCCGCTGCCGACGCTCCGGCCGCCGAGGCCGAGGCCGAGGCCGAGAAGCCGGCCGAGGAGGCCCCCGCGGCCGACGCCGCCCCGGCTGCCGAGGCCGACCAGGCCTGAGCTGCCCGTCAGTGCTGATGACGGCGGGAGCGGGTGACATGATCCCCCATTGCCTGAAGGGCATGGGAGGTACCCCCACCGCTCCCGCCGTTCACCCGTAGGTGCGCGGCGTGTCACGGTTCCCCGGCTCGGACAGTCCACTGTGGACCGCAGACCCCGCAGATCTCCGATTCTCCAGACTTCGAGAAAGACTCACAGACTCATGGCGAACTACACCGCCGCCGACGTCAAGAAGCTCCGGGAGCTCACCGGCGCCGGCATGATGGACTGCAAGAAGGCGCTGGACGAGGCCGAGGGCAACGTCGAGAAGGCCGTCGAGGCGCTCCGTATCAAGGGCCAGAAGGGCGTCGCCAAGCGCGAGGGCCGCTCCGCCGAGAACGGCGCCGTGGTTTCGATCATCGCCGACGACAACTCCTCCGGTGTCCTCGTCGAGCTGAAGTGCGAGACGGACTTCGTCGCCAAGGGCGAGAAGTTCCAGGCCGTGGCCACCGCCATCGCCGAGCACGTCGTCGCGACCTCCCCGGCCGACATCGAGGCCCTGCTCGCCTCCGAGATCGAGGCCGGCAAGACCGTCCAGGCGTACGTCGACGAGGCCAACGCCAACCTGGGCGAGAAGATCGTCCTGGACCGCTTCGCCCGGTTCGCCGACGGCTACGTGTCGGCGTACATGCACCGCACGATGCCCGACCTGCCCCCGCAGATCGGTGTTCTCGTCGAGCTCGACAAGCCGAACGCCGAGGTCGCCAAGGGCGTCGCCCAGCACATCGCCGCCTTCGCGCCGCAGTACCTCTCCAAGGAGGACGTGCCGGCCGAGGTCGTCGAGACCGAGCGCCGCGTCGCCGAGGAGACCACCCGCGCGGAGGGCAAGCCCGAGGCCGCCCTGCCGAAGATCGTCGAGGGCCGCCTCAACGGTTTCTTCAAGGACGCCACGCTGCTGGGCCAGCCCTACGCGCTGGACAACAAGAAGTCCGTCCAGAAGGTCCTGGACGAGGCCGGTGTCACCCTGAAGCGCTTCACGCGCATCAAGGTCGGCATCTGAGTCCGTACCGCGACGGGCGGGCGACCCCTATAGGGTCGTCAGCAGTCGTTCGGACACGCCGTCACGCACGCGCGCGTGCCGGACGACAGCAGATCTGACGAGGAGGCCATTGCCGCATGGGATGCGTAGCACACCCCACCGGCAGTGGCCTCCTTCGTATGTGCAACAGGTGAAAGAGGCGGGATCCCCGATGACCAAGGCTGAGAAGAGCGACGACGGCACAGTGCACGGACGGTTTCTGCTGAAGCTGTCCGGAGAGGCCTTCTCCGGTGGCGGAGGCCTCGGCGTCGATCCCGACGTGGTGCACGCCATCGCACGCGAGATCGCGGCGGTCGTGCGTGACGGCGCCGAGATCGCCATCGTCATCGGCGGCGGCAACTTCTTCCGCGGCGCCGAACTCCAGCAGCGCGGCATGGACCGGGCCCGCTCGGACTACATGGGCATGCTCGGCACCGTGATGAACTGCCTCGCGCTCCAGGACTTCCTGGAGAAGGAGGGCGTGGACAGCAGGGTCCAGACCGCCATCACCATGGGCCAGGTCGCCGAACCCTACATCCCGCTGCGGGCCGTACGGCACCTGGAGAAGGGCCGTGTGGTCATCTTCGGTGCCGGCATGGGCATGCCGTACTTCTCCACCGACACCACCGCCGCCCAGCGCGCCCTGGAGATCGACGCCGAGGCACTGCTGATGGGCAAGAACGGCGTGGACGGGGTCTACGACTCCGACCCGAAGACCAACCCCGATGCGGTGAAGTTCGACCACCTCGGGTACGGCGAGGTCATCACGCGTGATCTGAAGGTCGCCGACGCCACGGCCGTCACCCTGTGCCGCGACAACAAGCTCCCCATCGTCGTCTTCGAACTGCTGACGGAGGGCAATATCGCGCGCGCCGTCAAGGGTGAGAAGATCGGCACACTGGTGGGTGACCCGACGGACCGGAAGTGACCGGACCACAAGCACCCGTCCGAGGGGCGATACCCCCGGGGGACGGACGGGGCGGGCCGGGGGATGGACAATGTCCCACCGGTCGGGAACCGTGCAGGAAGAAGACGCGACGCAGCCGGTCGTCACCCCGACAGGGAACCGCGGCCGGGCCTACTCAAGACACGCAGGAGCAAGTGGTGATCGAAGAGACCCTCCTCGAAGCCGAGGAGAAGATGGAGAAGGCCGTCGTGGTCGCCAAGGAGGACTTCGCCGCGATCCGCACCGGCCGTGCGCACCCGGCGATGTTCAACAAGATCGTGGCCGACTACTACGGCGCGCTGACGCCGATCAACCAGCTGGCCTCGTTCTCCGTGCCCGAGCCGCGCATGGCCGTGGTCACGCCGTTCGACAAGAGCGCACTGCGCAACATCGAGCAGGCCATCCGCGACTCCGACCTGGGCGTCAACCCGAGCAACGACGGCAACATCATCCGCGTGGTGTTCCCGGAGCTGACCGAGGAGCGCCGTCGCGAGTTCATCAAGGTCGCCAAGGCCAAGGCCGAGGACGCCAAGGTCTCCATCCGCGCCGTGCGCCGCAAGGCCAAGGACGGCATCGACAAGATGATCAAGGATGGCGAGGTCGGCGAGGACGAGGGCCGCCGTGCCGAGAAGGAGCTCGACGACACCACCGCGAAGTATGTCGCCCAGGTGGACGAGCTCCTGAAGCACAAGGAAGCGGAACTGCTCGAGGTCTGATGAACGACTCTTCCTGGGGGGCGCCGCAGGCCGGGTACTGGGGGCCGCCCGACCAGGGGCCCGTCCAGGGAGCTGTCCCGGCGGGCCCCCCGTACGATGCGCACCACGCGCAGCAGACTCGCCCCATGCCGATCGTGCCCGGTGCACCCGAACACGGCGGTGATCAGGAGATGGACCAGGGGGTTGCTCGGCCGAGCGGCCCCTTGTTCCGAGACGAGCCGACACGGGCGCGCCCCCATCCCGGGGAGATGCCGCAGAATCCGGAGTCCATGTCCGACGCCCCGCAGCCGGCGCCCCCGCCGCAGAAGAAGAGCGCGGGGCGCAACCTGGGTGCCGCGATAGGGGTCGGCGTCGGGCTCGGTGCGCTGGTCGCCGTGTCGCTGTTCGTCGTCAAGGCCGTCTTCGTCGGTGTCGTCGCCGTCGCCATCGTGGTGGGCCTGCGGGAGCTGACCAAGCGGCTGGAGGAGCGCAAGGGCATCAAGGCGCCGTTCGTGCCGCTCGCCGTCGGCGGTGCGGCCATGATCGTCGCCGGGTACGTTTGGGGCGCCGACGGCGCCTGGACCGCGATGGCGCTCACCGCGCTGGCGGTCCTGGTCTGGCGGATGGCCCAACCGCCCGAGAACTACCTCAGGGACGTCACGGCGGGGGTCTTCGCCGCGTTCTACGTGCCGTTCCTGGCGACCTTTGTGTCGATGATGCTGGCCGCGGACGACGGGCCCTGGCGGGTACTGACGTTCATAGTGATCACGGTCGTCGCCGACACCGGCGCGTACGCCGTCGGCTGGCGCTTCGGCACGCACAAGCTCGCCCCGCGGATCAGCCCCGGCAAGACCCGCGAGGGCCTGCTGGGCGCGGTCGCCTTCGCCATGGTGGCGGGCGCGCTGTGCATGCAGTTCCTGATCGACGGCGGGACCTGGTGGCAGGGGCTGTTGCTCGGGCTCGCGGTCTCGGTCAGCGCCACCCTCGGCGACCTGGGCGAGTCCATGATCAAGCGGGACCTCGGCATCAAGGACATGGGCACCCTGCTGCCCGGTCACGGCGGCATCATGGACCGTCTGGACTCCCTGCTGCCGACGGCCCCGGTGGTGTGGCTGCTGCTGGTGGTCTTCGTCGGGTCCGGGTGAGGGAAGGTCACGGGGCCGTGCGGCGCCGGCCGCACAGGGATGCAGCACGGGCCGCCGGACTTCCTGCCTCCGGCGGCCTCGGTGGTCGGCTGCCGGTGGTCTTCGCCGGGAGCTGACCCGGCCGGCCCCGGCACTCCTTCGAGCCCCCGCGTCCCGTCGGACGCGGGGGCTCGCGCCGTCCTGGAAGGGCTTCCCTGGAAAGGCTTCGGCGGGGCGTCCCGGGCAGCCGGGGGCCCCGTGGCCGGTCCGCGCGGCCACCCCGATGGATCTGCGACACTGGTACAGCCATGCCTAAGCCCGGAGAACTGACCTTTGTCGCGCCGCGCGGATCCAAGAAGCCGCCGCGGCACCTTGCCGACCTCACGCCCGCCGAGCGCAAGGAGGCGGTCGCAGCGGCCGGTGAGAAGCCGTTTCGGGCCAAGCAGCTCTCGCAGCACTACTTCTCGCGGTACGCGCACGATCCGGAGCAGTGGACCGACATCCCCGCCGGGTCCCGGGCCAAGCTGCGGGAGGCGCTGCTTCCCGAGCTGATGACGGTCGTCCGGCATCTGTCCACCGACCAGGGCACCACCCGCAAGACGCTGTGGAAGATGTTCGACGGGACCCTCGTCGAGTCGGTGCTCATGCGGTACCCGGACCGGGTGACGATGTGCATCAGCTCGCAGGCGGGCTGCGGCATGAACTGCCCGTTCTGTGCGACCGGACAGGCCGGTCTCGACCGGAACCTGTCCACCGCGGAGATCGTGCACCAGATCGTGGACGGGATGCGGTCGCTGCGGGACGGGGAGGTTCCCGGCGGGCCGGCGCGGCTGAGCAACATCGTCTTCATGGGGATGGGCGAGCCGCTCGCCAACTACAACCGGGTCGTGGGCGCCATCCGCCGCCTGACCGACCCCGAGCCGGACGGTCTCGGGCTGTCCCAGCGCGGGATCACCGTGTCGACGGTCGGGCTCGTGCCGGCCATCAACCGGTTCTCCGACGAGGGCTTCAAGTGCCGCCTCGCCATCTCCCTGCACGCGCCCGACGACGAACTGCGCGACACCCTCGTCCCGGTGAACACGCGGTGGAAGGTGCGCGAGGTCCTGGACTCCGGGTTCGAGTACGCGGCCAGGTCCGGGCGACGGCTGTCCATCGAGTACGCGCTGATCCGGGACATCAACGACCAGGCGTGGCGCGGTGACCGGCTCGGGCGGCTGCTCAAGGGCAGGCCCGTGCACGTCAACCTCATCCCGCTCAACCCGACGCCCGGCTCCAAGTGGACCGCCTCGCGGCCCGAGGACGAGAAGGCGTTCGTGGACGCGATCGCCGCGCACGGTGTGCCGGTGACGGTCCGGGACACCCGTGGACAGGAGATCGACGGGGCCTGCGGACAGCTCGCCGCGAGCGAGAGGTAGCCTGGCCGGGCACAAGGACAACAACTGCATACCGGGTAACCACACGTTCATTTTCCGACAGGGGAGCGCTACAGCGCTGAGAGTGCGGCATCGGCCGCAGACCCTCCGAACCTCGCCCAGGTCATTCTGGGTAGGGAGATCGGTCATCACTCGAGCTGTTACGCCCTGCCCGGGACACCTGTGAGGGGTCCCGGGCAGGGCCGCGTCTCTTCCTGGCCACCCCCAGGAGGAAAAAACCGGTGAACATCACCAAGAAAGTCACGATCCTGGCCGTCGGGCTGGGCCTGGTCACGCTGTCCGCCTGCGGTTCGTCCGACGGCGGAAGCGAGGGCGACGGCGGGTCGAAGACCGTGACTCTCGTCAGCCACAACTCGTGGGCCGCGTCCAAGGACGTCCTCGCCGCCTTCGAGAAGGAGTCCGGCTACAAGCTCAAGGTCCTGGAGGACGGCGACGCCGGGTCGGCCGTCAACAAGGCGATCCTGACCAAGGACAACCCCCAGGGCGACGTCTTCTTCGGCGTGGACAACACCCTGCTGTCCCGCGCCCTCGACAACGGGCTGTTCCAGCCGTACGAGGCGAAGGGCTCCCTCCTCGTCCTTCCCGAGTTCCGGGTCGACGGGAGCGGCCACCGGGTCACGCCCGTCGACACCGGTGACGTCTGCGTCAACTACGACAAGGCCTGGTTCGAGGAGCACGACCTGACTCCGCCACGGACCTTCGACGACCTGGTCGAGCCCGAGTACAAGGATCTCCTCGTCACGGAGAACGCCTCCACCTCCTCGCCCGGCCTCGGCTTCCTCCTCGGCACCGCCGCGAAGTACGGCGACGAGGGCTGGCAGGACTACTGGAAGAAGCTCAAGGCCAACGGCGTGAAGGTGGTCGACGGCTGGGAGCAGGCCTACAACGAGGAGTTCTCCGGCTCGGCCGGCGGCAAGCAGGCCAAGGGCGACCGGCCGCTGGTGGTGTCCTACGCCTCCTCGCCGCCCGCCGAGGTGATCTACGCCGACCCGAAGCCGAAGACCGCGCCCACCGGCGTCGCCGAGGGCACCTGCTTCCGCCAGGTGGAGTACGCGGGACTGCTCGGCAACGCGCGGAACCCCGAGGGCGGCAAGGCGCTGCTCGACTTCCTGATCAGCAAGCGGTTCCAGGACGACATGCCGCTCAACATGTTCGTCTACCCGGTGCGGGAGGACGCCCAGGTGCCCGAGGAGTTCACGAAGTTCGGACCGCGGGCCGAGGACCCCGAGACCATGGCCCCGGCGAGGATCGCCGACCACCGCGACCAGTGGGTCAAGTCGTGGACCTCGCTCGTACTGAAGTGAGCCGAGCCGCGGCGAGGCGGCGCGAGGCCGCGGCGCGGCTCGGCCTGATGGCCGTGCCCGTCGCGTTCTTCGCCGCCTTCTTCGCCTACCCCGTCACCGCGATCGTCGCACGAGGTCTGAAGGCCGACGGGGTCTGGCAGTTCGGGCGGATCGGGGAGGTGCTGGCGCAGTCCGACATCCGGCAGGTGCTGTGGTTCACCACCTGGCAGGCACTGGTCTCCACCGCTCTCACCCTCCTGATCGCCCTGCCCGGCGCATACGTCTTCGCCCGCTTCGACTTCCCCGGCAAACAGTTGCTGCGAGCCGTGGTCACCGTCCCGTTCGTGCTGCCGACGGTCGTCGTCGGTACGGCGTTCATGGCGCTCGTGGGGCGCGGCGGGCTCCTCGACGAACTGTGGGGGCTGCGGCTGGACACCACCGTGTGGGCGATCCTGCTGGCGCACGTCTTCTTCAACTACGCCGTCGTCGTACGGACCGTCGGCGGACTGTGGGGGCAGCTCGACCCGCGGCAGGAGGAGGCCGCGCGGATGCTCGGCGCCTCCCGGTTCACGGCTTGGCGGACCGTCACGCTGCCCGCGCTGGCGCCCGCCGTGGCCGCCGCCGCGCTGATGGTCTTCCTGTTCACCTTCACCTCGTTCGGTGTGGTGCAGATCCTCGGCGGGCCCACCTTCGCCACCCTGGAAGTGGAGATCTACCGGCAGACGTCGGAGATCTTCGACCTGTCCACCGCCGCCGTCCTGACGATGATCCAGTTCGTCGCGGTGGGCGCGATCCTCGCCCTGCACGCCTGGACCGTACGGCGGCGGGAGACCGCACTGCGGCTGGTGGACGCCTCAGGCACCGCGCGGCGGCCGCACGGCGCCGGACAGTGGGCGCTGCTCGCCGGGGTCTTCGCCACCGTCGCCGTCCTGCTGCTCCTGCCGCTCGCGGTGCTGGTGGAACGATCCTTCGGCGACGCGGGCCTCGGCCACTACCGGGCGCTGACCCGTGACGACGGGGGCGTGTTCCTGGTCGCGCCGATCGAGGCGGTCGGCAACTCCCTGCGGTACGCGGCCCTGGCCACCGTCATCGCCATGGTGATCGGAACCCTGGCATCCGTCGCGCTCACCCGGCGGGACGCGGGACGGCTGGTGCGGGGCTTCGACGCCCTGCTGATGCTGCCGCTCGGAGTGTCCGCCGTGACCGTCGGCTTCGGGTTCCTGATCGCCCTCGACGAGCCGCCGCTGGACCTGCGTTCCTCCTGGATCCTGGTGCCGCTCGCGCAGGCACTGGTCGGTGTTCCCTTCGTCGTACGGACCATGCTGCCCGTGCTGCGGGCCGTGGACGTGCGGCTGCGGGAGGCGGCGGCAGTGCTCGGGGCGTCGCCGTGGCGGGTGTGGCGGGAGGTGGACCTGCCGATGGTGCGGCGGGCCGTACTCGTCGCGGCGGGGTTCGCCTTCGCCGTGTCGCTGGGGGAGTTCGGGGCGACGGTGTTCATCGCGCGGCCGGACAACCCGACACTGCCGGTGGCCGTGGCACGTCTGCTGGGCCGGCCGGGAGAGCTCAACTACGGGCAGGCGATGGCCCTGTCGACGATTCTGATGATCGTGTGTGCGGTGGCGCTGCTGCTCCTCGAGCGGCTGCGGACCGACAGATCCGGGGAGTTCTAGATGCTGTTGAGCCTCGAGGGCGCCACCGTCCGCTTCGGCGGGCGCGCGGTGCTGGACGCCGTGGATCTCCAGGTCGCCGAGCACGAGACCGTGTGCGTGCTCGGGCCCAGCGGCAGCGGCAAGTCCACCCTGCTGCGGGCGGTGGCCGGACTGCAGCCCCTCGACGCGGGGCGGATCTCGCTCGCCGGGCGCGACCAGGCGGGCGTGCCCGCACACCGGCGCGGGGTCGGGCTGATGTTCCAGGACCACCAGCTGTTCCCACAGCGGGACGTGGGCGCCAACGTGGCCTTCGGGCTGCGGATGCACGGTGCGTCTCGCAGTGAACAAGCGGACCGCGTGAGGGAGTTGCTGGAACTCGTCGGACTTCCCGGGGCGAGGGGGCGGGCCGTGGCCGCCCTGTCCGGCGGAGAGCAGCAGCGCGTCGCACTGGCGCGCGCGCTGGCGCCCAGCCCGCGGCTGCTGATGCTCGACGAGCCGCTCGGCCAGCTCGACCGCTCGCTCCGGGAGCGACTCGTCGTCGAACTGCGGGAGCTGTTCGGCCGGTTGGGCACCACCGTGCTCGCCGTGACGCACGACCAGGGTGAGGCGTTCGCCCTGGCCGACCGGGTCGTGGTGATGCGGGACGGGCGGATCGCCCAGTCCGGTACGCCGCTCGAGGTGTGGCAGCGTCCGGCCGACGCGTTCGTGGCCCGCTTCCTCGGCTTCGAGAACGTGGCCGAGGCGACGATCACCGCGGACGTCGCGGTGACGCCCTGGGGCAAGATCCCGGTGCCGGCGGACGCACCGCAGGGGACGCGCACCCTGCTGGTCAGGCCCGCCGGAGTCCGTCTGGTCCCGGGCGGGGCGGGCCCGCGCTGCACCGTCACCGCGCGCACCTTCCGCGGCACCCATGTCGCCGTCCGCCTCCAGCCGGGGGACGGCGACGGGCCCCGCCTGGAGGCCGCCTGCGCCCTCCGGGCGGCACCGGAGGTGGGGGACGAGGTCGGAGTGGAGTTCGACGCGGCCGAAATCGTCGTGCTCGGGTAAGAGGTCCTGTCTAGGGTGAGCGGCATGACCTCCCTCGCGCACGACCGCTACTGCGACGAAATCGCCGACCAGGTAGGCCGGTTGCGGTCCGTGGTGACCTCGGGTGCCGATCTGGACGGCACGGTGCCCACCACACCGAAGTGGTCCCTGGAGGAGCTCGTCCGGCATGTCGGCGGCGCTCTGCGCTGGGCCGCGCTGATGGTGCGCACCCGGGCCGGGGAGGAGATCCCCGAGGAGCGGGTGCCGGGATTCGACGGGCCCGATGTGCGGGGCGACCCCGCCGCGCTGGACGCGTGGCTGGCCGAGTCGGGTGACCTGCTCGTCGAGGCGCTGCGGGAGGCCGGGCCGGACGCCGAGGTGTGGAGCTGGGCGGGAATCCGCAATGCCGGATTCTGGGCCCGCCGTATGACGCACGAGATGACGGTCCACCGCGCGGACGCGACCCTCGCCGCCGGACTGCCCTACGAGGTCGCGCCCGATGTCGCCGCCGACGCGATCGACGAGTGGCTGGAGATCGTGCAGTGGGCGCAGCGGACGCTGCCGGAGGACACGGCGAGAGAGCTGCGCGGCCCGCACCGGAGCATCCATCTGCACGCCACCGACACCGGCCCGGAGGTGAACGCGGAATGGAGCATCGAGCTGACCGAGGAGGGCGTTTCCTGGCACCGCGGCCACGAGAAGGCCACGGTCGCCCTCCGCGGCCCGCTGACCTCCGTGCTCCTCGCCTTCTACCGCCGGCTGCCGCTCGACGCACCCGAGGTGGAGGTGCTGGGCGACCGGGAGCTGCTGGAGTTCTGGCTGGAACGGGCGACGTTCGGCTGAGGTGAACCGCCGGGAGAGGCGACGGCTCCCGCACGGCGACGGCTCCCGCACGGCGATGGCTCCCGCACGGCGATGGCCCGCCCCTTCCGGGACGGGCCATCACCTCACGTCCTCGAGGCGTCAGCTGTCGCTGTTCGCCCCGCGACGGCGCATGCCGAAGAAGATCGCACCGCCACCGACGGCGACCAGGGTCGCCGCGATACCGGCGATCAGGCCGGTGTTGGAGTCGGCGCCGGTCTCGGCGAGGTTCGACTCACCGACGGCGGGCGACGGAGCGTTGTCCGAGGTGTCCGCCGGAGCGGTGGTCTCGGGCTCGGACTCCGACGGAGTCGGCGTGCCGGGCTCCTCCTCGTCCTCGGACGGGGTCGAGGCGGAGTCCGACGGCGTCGGAGCGGGCTCCGACGGAGCCGGGGGCTCCTTCTCTCCCTTGCAGGCCGTGGCCGGGGTGGTCAGGTTCGGCTTGATGTCCTCGTCCACGTAGGGCTTGGCCTTGACGTGGATGCGGTACTCGGCGTTGGGCTGCCAGTCCTCCTCGAAGGTGATGGTCACACCCTCACGGGAACCCTTGACGACCTGCTCGCCGACCTTCTTCTCGTCGGCGCCGTTGTTCTCCAGGAACACGGTGACGGTGGCGGGAACGCCCGCCGGGTCGACGTCGGTGACGGTGATGACACCCTTGTCACCGACGCACTTCGCCTCGGCCGAGAACTCGTTGATGTTGCACGCGGCCGCGCTGCCGGCGAGGCCGACGGTGAGTGCGGCCGACGCGGAGACGACACCGAGGGCGCGTACGGTGCGTGCGACGGTACGGCGCGAGGCCGTACGGCGTGATACGGACAGAACTGTCACGTTTGTCCTTTACGGGATGCGCAAATGCGGGGGGTTGAGGGAGTGTTGATGCAGCATCAGCACTCCCATGAGGCTCCCAGGTCTATAAGCGCAGCATAAGTAGTGTCAACGCATATGCCGACAGCAGGCCATCACTTTGCCGATTCGTTAACTGCTCAGGCGTTTCAACGCCTTCGGAGCCTCCTCGGTCCGGTCGACCAGGTCGATGCGCGCCTCCGTCGAGCGCTCCCGGACGAGCGACCGGAGCAGCGGCCAGGCGGGCGGCCTCTCCGTCCGGTGCGCCCGGTTCACCAGCACCATCGGGGTCGGGTCGCCGTGCGACTCGTAGGTGAGGGCGTCCGGGGTTTCCGCGTGTCCCTTGTCGAGGGCCGCGAACAGGCCACCGGGCGTGTAGAGATGACCGCGGTACGGGTCGAAGGGGAGCGCCGGGACGGGTGGGAGGACCAGGGCGCCGTCGGTACGGAGCCTGTCGGTCTCCTCCGGCCGCATCCGGCAGCCGAGGAGGACGGCGCCGGCGGTGTCCGTGGCGAGCAACTCCCGTGTCCGGTCGGTCGGATCGAGGGACTGGATCCGGAACCCGGCGAGCGTGCCGCGGGCCGAGACGATCGCGTCGAACTCCTCGAGCGTCTCGCTCTCGTGGTTGCCGTGGTTGCCGTGATGGGCGGCATGGGCGGGAGCCGTTTTCACCCGCCCGTGTCGGGAGGCTGACCGCCGGGAGGCGGACCGCGGCGGGAGGCCCGGGTACCGGAGGTCCCCGGCCGCCGCGGCCCTCCCGGCCCGGCTCGGCCCAGGTCCGTCCTCAGCCCTCCAGCGCGGACGGGTCCATCCACACGACCTCCCAGGTGTGGCCGTCCAGGTCGTCGAAGGCGCGGCCGTACATGAAACCCTGGTCCTGGGTCTCCCCGCTGACCGAGCCGCCCGCCGCGAGGGCCTTCTCGACCAGCTCGTCGACCTTCTCGCGGCTCTCGGAGCTCAGGGCCAGCAGCACCTCGCTGGTCCTGGTGGAGTCGGCGATCTCCTTCTTCGTGAACTCCGCGTAGCGCTGCTTGGTGTGCAGCATCACGACGACGGTGTCGCCGATCACGACGGAGGCGGTGTTCTCGTCGCTGAACTGTTCGTCGAGCTCGTAGCCGAGTGCCGTGAAGAACTTCTTCGAGGCGTCGAGGTCGTTGGCGGCCAGGTTCACGAAGATCATCTGCTGCGTCATGGGGGGTGCCTCTCCCGTGGGTCTGCCGGTTCCTGAGCGGTTCCGTGCCGTGTCGTTCGAGGGGGTGGACCGGCGCAGCGTCCGGAACTCATCGCCCGCGGAGATTTTCTTCGGGGCTCCGGGGTCGGGTGGTGCGCGGCCTCACAGGGCCAGGGACAGCGCCGACAGCTGGGCCACGATCACGGTCAGCGGGCCGAACAGGGCGAGGAGCGTGCCGGCCCTGAGCGCCGCGGCCCGGCGCGGTGTCGAGGCGGGAGCCCCGAGACGCAGCAGCGCGGCCGTGGTGCCGGCGTGCGCCCGTTTGGTCTCGACGGCGGCCGTCAGCAGCGTCGCCACGGTGCAGCCGGTCACCAGGAGCACGCCGAGCAGGGCGAGCGGGCCGGCCGGCCGGCCGTCGGGGTAGTACAGCGAGCCCAGGGCGTACGCGCCCGACAGCACGGCGCAGACCACGCCCAGCGGACGGCCGATCCTGGTGGCCTCCGTCATGAGGAGCCGTCCGGCCAGCAGGCGCAGGGCACCCGGGCGGACCGACTGGAGCAGACGGCCGCACAGATGGGTGAGGCCGGGACCGGCCAGGGCCAGGCCGACGGCGGCCAGCACCGGACCGGCCGGTGCGCCGGGCCGGTCGCCGGTCACGGCGCCGACGCCGGTACGGCTCGCGTAGGCCCCCACGGCCAGGCCCACGGCCAGGACCGCGATGCCCCAGGGGAGACCGGACGGTGCCCTGCCGGCGCCGGACGCCGGGACCGCGGCCGCCGAATCGGGGTCGTCCTGCGTGCCGTGCGGCCCGTGCGCCCGCTCGGGGTCCTGCCCCGGAAGATCGGCTCGCAGCCGATCCTGCTGTGCCTGTGCCTGTGTCTGCAGTGGCGCCTGTGCCTCCTCCGGCGTTGGCTGCCGGGCGGCGGACGGGCGGCGGCCGTGGGCCGCCGTCTCCAGGTGCCTGCCGAAGCGTCCGTACGCCCCGAACGTCTCCCGCGCGGCCGTGGCACGGTACGCGCCGAAGCGGCCGTACGCCGTCCGCCCCGAACGGGACGGTCCCGCCGCCCGCTCTCGCGGGCGCAGTGCCACCGCCACCGCCGCCGAGGCGCTCCCCGGTACCAGCGTCAGCAGGGTCAGGGTCGCCGGGAGCGGCAGCGGCCGGCCGACGGCCAGGAAGTCGGTGCCGGAGCCGTCGAAGGGCGTGCCGGTGAGGTCGCCGCGCAGGTGGAGGAAGACGAGCAGCGCGGTCACCGACCCCAGCGCGCAGGTCAGGGCCGTGGTCGTCGCGGAGATCGCCATCAGCCGGACCGGGCCGAGGCCGAGCGCCGAGAGCCCGGACCGGGGCCTGGTTCCCGGGTCGGTCCGGGCCACCGCGACCGCGAAGTACACCGTGGCTGCCAGCGGGGCCGCGCACCAGGCCAGCCGGAGCAGCGAGGCGGACGGTGCGCCCGGGGGGCCGAGCGCGTGGCCGAGGGCGCACAGCAGCAGAAAACCCGTGCCCGCCGAGGCCGCGGCGACCAGGAAGCGGCGCAGCTGGACGGCCGGACGGGCACCTCGGGTCAGACGGAGAGCGAGCACGCGGCCCGGCCCTCCGTCTCGGCGGTCCTGGAGACCGGAGGCAGATGTACGGTGCGCACCCGGCGCCCGTCGAGCAGCGACACCGTGCGGTCGGCGAGGGCCGCGGTGTCCGCGTCGGTGGTGGCGAGGAGCACCGTGATGCCGTGCGAACGGGCCGCCGTGGTCAGCGTGCGCAGAACGTGCCGCCGGTCGGCGCGGTGCAGCGGGGCGGTCGGCTCGTCGGCGAACAGCACCGAGGGAGCCGGGGCGAGTGCGCGGGCGATGCAGACCCGCTGGCGCTCCGCGTGCACCAGGTCCCCGGGGTGCTTGCGGGCCTTGTCGCCGACGTCGAGCCGCTCCAGCCACTCCAGGGCGGTCGCCCTGGCCGGGCGGCGGGCGATGCCGCGCAGCATCAGGGGAAGGGCGGCGTTCTCCCAGACGTTCAGCTCGGGGACGAGTACCGGCGCCGGGTCGATCCAGCCGAAGCGCTCCCGGCGCAGCCGCTCGCGTGCGGCCGTGCGCATGGTGTGCACGGGCACGCTGTTGAACCAGATCTCGCCGCCCGCCACGGGCACCAGGCCGGACAGGCACCGCAGCAGGGTCGTTTTTCCGCTGCCTCGCGGGCCGCCGACGGCGAGGATCTCGCCCTCCCCGACGCCGAGCGAGACCCCGCTCAGCCCGGGTGAGCCGTCGTTGTGCCGGAAGTGCAGGGCGCGTGCCCAGAGCACGTCGTTGTCCGGTGGGGCCACCATGGCGTACACCTCGGTTCGGATCAGAAATGCCGTGCGAGATTCGTGAATCCCCCATGCGGGGGAACGAAAGCAGAGCCGATCGGTCACTGGGAACGCTAGGCAGCACGCGACGGGACGCCGGACAGCACGCGGCCCCGGACCGCCGTTTCTCACTCGAACGGGCGGCACCGGGGCCGTGTTCGGTCATTCCAACCGAAGATCACAGCGGGAGACCACGGTGGAAGCTCACGGCTGAAGAGCGCAGCGCGGGATCACAGCTTCGTCCATGCCTCCTCCAGGGTGGCGCGCAGGATCTGCTCGATCTCGTCGAACGTCTCCTGGTCGGAGATCAGCGGCGGGGCGAGCTGGACGACCGGGTCGCCGCGGTCGTCGGCACGGCAGTACAGGCCGTTCTCGTACAGCTTCTTGGACAGGAAGCCGTACAGGACGCGCTCGGTCTCGGCGTCGTCGAAGGTCTCCTTGGTGTGCTTGTCCTTGACCAGCTCGATTCCGTAGAAGAAGCCGTTGCCGCGGATGTCGCCGACGATCGGCAGGTCGTACAGCTTCTCCAGCGTGGAGCGGAAGGCGCCCTCGTGGTCCAGTACGTGCTGGTTGAGGCCCTCGCGCTCGAACAGGTCGAGGTTGGCGACGCCCACCGCGGCCGAGACGGGGTGGCCGCCGAAGGTGTAACCGTGCAGGAAGACGTTGTCACCCTGGTAGAACGGCTCGGCGAGGCGGTCGGAGACGATGCAGGCGCCGATGGGGGAGTAGCCGGAGGTCATGCCCTTGGCGCAGGTGATCATGTCCGGTACGTAGCCGAACTTGTCGCAGGCGAACGTCGTGCCCAGGCGGCCGAAGGCGCAGATGACCTCGTCCGAGACGAGCAGGACGTCGTACTGGTCGCAGATCTCGCGGACCCGCTGGAAGTAGCCGGGCGGCGGCGGGAAGCAGCCGCCGGCGTTCTGCACCGGCTCGAGGAAGACCGCGGCGACCGTGTCCGGACCCTCGAAGAGGATCTGCTGCTCGATCTGGTCGGCGGCCCAGCGGCCGAACGCCTCCGGGTCGTCGCCGTGGATCGGGGCCCGGTAGATGTTGGTGTTCGGCACCTTGCGGGCGCCCGGCACCAGCGGCTCGAACGGGGCCTTCAGAGCCGGCAGGCCGGTGATCGACAGGGCCCCCTGAGGGGTGCCGTGATAGGCCACCGCGCGGGAGATGACCTTGTACTTGGTCGGCTTGCCGGTCAGCTTGAAGTACTGCTTGGCGAGCTTCCAGGCGGTCTCCACCGCCTCGCCGCCGCCGGTCGTGAAGAAGACCTTGTTCAGGTCGCCCGGCGCCTCGTGGGCCAGCCGCTCCGCCAGTTCCACGGCCTTGGGGTGGGCGTAGGACCACACCGGGAAGAAGGACAGTTCCTGCGCCTGCTTGAAGGCGGTCTCGGCGAGCTCGACCCTGCCGTGCCCCGCCTGGACGACGAACAGCCCGGCGAGACCGTCGAGGTAGCGCTTGCCCCGGTCGTCGTAGATGTGGGTGCCCTCGCCGCGGACGATGGTGGGCACGGGGGAGTTCTCGTACGAGGACATGCGGGTGAAGTGCATCCACAGGTGGTCGTACGCGGCCTTGCTGAGGTCCTTGGGGCTGTCGGTGCTCACGATTATCGGGTTCCCCACATATAGGTCTGCTTCTTGAGCTTGAGGTAGACGAAACTCTCGGTGGAGCGCACGCCGGGCACGGCCCGGATGCGTCGGTTGATGACCTCCAGAAGGTGGTCGTCGTCCTCGCAGACGATCTCGACCATGAGGTCGAAGGAGCCCGCGGTCATCACCACGTACTCGCACTCGTCCATGGCGCTCAGCGCGTCGGCCACGGACTCCACGTCACCCTCGACATTGACGCCGACCATCGCCTGCCGGCGGAAGCCCACCGTGAGCGGGTCCGTGACGGCGACGATCTGCATCACGCCCTGGTCGAGCAGCTTCTGGACGCGCTGGCGCACGGCCGCCTCCGACAGGCCGACGGCCTTGCCGATGGCGGCGTAGGGCCTGCGGCCGTCCTCCTGGAGCTGCTCGATGATGGCGAGGGAGACGGCGTCCAGGTGGGGACCGCCGCCGTTCCTGGACTCGCGGGAGTCCTTGGGTTCTGCGCTTCGACTGGCCACACGGTCACTGTGCACGAGGTCTCGATCGTTCCGCAAGGCGCATTCGATGAAATCCGTTGTTGCGAGGGTTGATGTTTGCGGATTTCGCAGACTTGGGGTGGCCGGGGGTGTTGAATGCGTCAGAGGTCCGTCTAGGGTGGGTGTCTCAGAGGTTGGACACCTCGGACACCCACGAGGAGCACCGGGAGGACCTGCAGTGAGTACCGAGCTGCGACGTCTGCGCAACTACATCGGCGGCGCGTTCCGTGACGCCGCCGACGGACGGACCACCGAGGTGGTCAATCCCGTGACCGGCGAGGCGTACGCGACCGCGCCGCTGTCCGGACAGGCCGACGTGGACGCCGCGATGGCGGCCGCCGCCGAGGCCTTCCCCGGCTGGCGCGACGCCACGCCGGCCGAGCGGCAGAAGGCCCTGCTGAAGGTCGCGGACGCCATCGAGGAGCGCGCCGAGGAACTCATCGCGGCCGAGGTGGAGAACACGGGCAAGCCCATCGGGCTGACCCGCACCGAGGAGATCCCGCCGATGGTCGACCAGATCCGCTTCTTCGCGGGCGCGGCGCGGATGCTGGAGGGCCGCTCGGCCGGCGAGTACATGGAGGGACTGACCTCCATCGTGCGCCGTGAACCGGTCGGGGTCTGCGCCCAGGTCGCCCCCTGGAACTACCCGATGATGATGGCCGTGTGGAAGTTCGCCCCGGCGATCGCGGCGGGCAACACGGTCGTCCTCAAGCCCTCGGACACCACCCCGGCCTCCACCGTCCTGCTCGCCGAGATCCTCGGCTCGGTCCTGCCGACGGGCGTCTTCAACGTCGTCTGCGGCGACCGCGACACCGGCCGCATGATGGTCGAGCACGAGACCCCGGCGATGGCGTCCATCACCGGTTCGGTGCGGGCCGGCATGCAGGTCGCCGAGTCCGCGTCCAAGGACCTCAAGCGCGTCCACCTGGAGCTGGGCGGCAAGGCGCCGGTCGTCGTCTTCGAGGACACCGACATCGCCAAGGCCGTGGAGGACATCTCCGTCGCGGGCTTCTTCAACGCCGGCCAGGACTGTACGGCCGCCACGCGTGTCCTCGTCCACGAGTCGATCCACGACGAGTTCGTCACCGCCCTCGCCAAGGCCGCCGCCGACACGAAGACGGGTGCCCCCGACGACGAGGACGTCCTCTTCGGTCCGCTCAACAACGCCCACCAGCTGGCCCAGGTGGAGGGCTTCGTCGACCGGCTGCCCGCGCACGCGCGCGTGGAGGCCGGCGGCAGGCGCGTCGGCGACAAGGGCTTCTTCTACGCGCCCACCGTGGTCTCGGGCCTGAAGCAGGACGACGAGATCGTCCAGAAGGAGGTCTTCGGCCCGGTCATCACCGTCCAGACCTTCACCGACGAGGACCAGGCCGTCGCGTACGCCAACGGCGTCGAGTACGCGCTGGCCTCCTCGGTGTGGACCAAGGACCACTCCCGGGCGATGCGCATGTCCAAGAAGCTCGACTTCGGCTGCGTGTGGATCAACACCCACATCCCGCTGGTCGCGGAGATGCCGCACGGCGGCTTCAAGAAGTCCGGCTACGGCAAGGACCTCAGCGCCTACGGCTTCGACGACTACACGCGCATCAAGCACGTGATGACGTCGCTCGACGCGTAACCGGTCGCGACCGGTCCCGCCCGCGCGGCGGAGCCGCGTGCCGGTTCGGCCCCGCGCCCCTTCCGGGCGCGGGGCTTCTTGCGTGCGCCTGCCGGTGCGCGGTGCGCGGTGCGCGGCGAGTGGCGAGTGGCGAGCGGCGAGCGCGAGAAGTGTGCGGAGTACGGGGGGAGTTCACTCGACCCCGGTTTTTGAACGCGTTCAACAAGGGCGTATGTTGCCGTCATGAGCGACAGAGCCGCCCTGCTCAAGGGCATTCGCGTCTGGCTGGTCTTCTTCGCCGTCTGCCTGGTGCTCAGTGGCGCCACGGCCTTTCCCCTGGTCCATGAACTGCGCTGGACCGAGGAGGCGCTCCGCTCCCTGGGGGCGCCGGAGCACCTTCCCGCCCTCATGGAGTGGATCGAGCGGGTCCGGGACGGCCTCGACACCGCCGACGCCGAGTATCCGTTCCTCCTCTACGGCACCGACTGGCTGGCCTTCGCCCACCTCGCGATCGCCGTCGCCTTCTACGGCCCCTACCGCGACCCGGTCCGCAACATCTGGGTCGTCGAGTTCGGCATGATCGCCTGCGCCGGCGTCATCCCGCTCGCCCTCGTCTGCGGCCCGGTCCGCGGCATCCCCTTCTGGTGGAGCGTCATCGACATGGCGTTCGGGGTGTTCGGCGTGATCCCGCTGTACGCCGTACGCAAGAAGACCAAGCGGCTGGAGGCACTTGCCCCGTACGCCGTGCCGCCCCTCGCGTCCTTGGCGTGATCCGCCGGACGGCTCCTGCCGGCCCTACCGGGTGGCGCGCAGGGCGCACAGGACGTCGATGCGGTTGGTGGTGATCGAGTCGGCGCCCAGCGCCAGCAGGCGGCGCAGGGAGCGGCGGGTGTCCGGGGTCCACACGGAGAGCAGGTAGCCGTCCGCGTGGACCCGGTCGGCGAGGGCCCGGTCGACCAGGCTGAAGCGGTAGTTCAGCCAGCGCGGCCGGATCGCCTCCAGGAGACCGGCGCGCGGCGGGGCCAGCGACGTGCAGGTGAGGGCGATCTCGGCGGACGGGTCCGCCGCGCGGACGGCGAGCATGGCGCCGGCACCCGCGCAGTAGTGGACGCGGTCCCGGGCGCCGTGCTCCCGTACGGCGTCCACGATCCGGCGCACCGCGCGAGGAGCGGGATCGCCCGGCAGGTCCAGCATGACCCTGCTGCCCTCGGTCGCCGACAGCGCGTCCGGGAGCGTGGGCACCCCGCCGTCGGTCAGACCGCGCACCTCCTCCCAGGACAGCGACCGCAGCGGGCGGTCGTGCCCCCAGAGCCGCTTCAGCGTCTCGTCGTGCAGCAGGACCGGTACGCCGTCCCGGGTGAGGCGTACGTCGAACTCCACCGCGTCCGCGCCCTTGTCGAGCGCGGAACGCAGCGAGGCGAGCGTGTTCTCGCGGACGTGGTACGGGTCGCCGCGGTGGGCCACGGCGGTCACGTGGTGCATGGCGGCCCTCCGCGGGGTCGGTTCACTTGCCGGTTCACGGGACGACCGGTCCACCGCGGTGGAGGACGGACTCACCGCAGCGGCCGGGAGGCGAACCAGGACGTGGTGTAGGCGTCGATCTCGGCCGCCAGCCGTGCCTTGCCCGGCGCGTCCAGGAACGACGCCTCCACCGCGTTCTTCGCCAGCGCCGCCAGGCCCCGCTCGTCGAGGTCCAGCAGCCGCGCGGCGACCGCGTACTCGGTGTTGAGGTCGGTGCCGAACATCGGCGGGTCGTCGGAGTTGACGGTGACCAGCACACCCGCGCGGACGAAATCCTTGATCGGGTGCTCGTCGAGGTCCGCGACCGCGCGGGTGGCGATGTTGGAGGTGGGGCACACCTCCAGCGCGATACGCCGCTCGGCGAGGTGCGCGAGCAGTTCGGGGTCCTGGGCGGCGCTGGTGCCGTGCCCGATCCGCTCCGCGCGCAGGTCGACCAGGGCGTCCCACACCGTCCCGGGACCGGTGGTCTCACCGGCGTGCGGCACCGAGTGCAGGCCCGCGGCGATGGCCCGGTCGAAGTACGGCTTGAACTGCGGCCGGGGCACCCCGATCTCGGGTCCGCCCAGGCCGAAGGAGACCAGGCCCTCCGGGCGCAGCCGGTCGTCGGTGGCGAGCCGGGTGGTCTCCTCGGCGGCCTCCGAACCGGCCTCGCCGGGGATGTCGAAGCACCAGCGGAGCACGGTCCCCCACTCGGACTCGGCCGCCTTGCGGGCGTCCTCGATCGCCTCCATGAACGCCCGCTCGTCGATCCCGCGGCGGGTCGACGAGAACGGGGTGATCGTCAGCTCGGCGTACCGCACCTGCTGTCGGGCCAGCTCACGCGCCACCTCGTAGGTGAGCAGCCGGACGTCCTCGGGTGTGCGGATCAGGTCGACGACGGACAGGTACACGTCGATGAAGTGGGCGAAGTCCGTGAAGGTGAAGTAGTCGGCGAGCGCCTCGGGATCGCTGGGGACCTTGGAGTCGGGGTGGCGGGCGGCCAGCTCCGAGACGATGCGGGGGGAGGCGGAACCGATGTGGTGCACGTGCAGTTCGGCCTTGGGCAGTCCGGCGATGAAATCGTGCGGGCCGCTGCCCGCCTCGGCGGACGAGGCGAGGCGTTCGGTCATGGTCCCTCCCCGGGAGCGGCGTCCCCGGCCGGGGTGCGGCGGGACGCGGGTGATCGGCTGATCGGTGGATCGAGGATCATCGTAGGCCGGGCACGCACGGGGCGGGGGCGGGCCGTACGATGACGGGACGTTCGACGGAGGGGGTCCAGCGTATGGCCGACGACGCACAGGCGCCGGAAGCGCGGGGGAACCCGGCGGGCGGTACTCCGCCCCGGGACCCGCATGCTCATGACGACGTCTGGGCGGAGCCGGCCGACAGCAGGGCCGCGCAGGCCCAGCCGCCCCAGAGCCCGCCGCGGGACGTGGCGCCGCCCGAGCCGACCCAGGTGGATCTCGGCAGTCGGGGCGCGACCGGACCGTCGGGCTCCGCCGGAGTCACCGACCCGTTCGCCCTCCCGGAGTTCGATCCGCCGGCCCCCGCCCCGAGTACGCC
>NZ_LIQT01000100.1 GCF_001418415.1 Streptomyces hirsutus | reverse complement strand
GGTAAGGTCTGCGCCTGTGAGTGGTACTTCCTCAACTCTTCATCCCCCCGCCGACGCCGTGCCCCCGGTGCGTCATCCGGATGCTCCCGCCCCCGGTGAGCTGCTCGGCGCCCACTACGACCAGTGCTTCGGCTGCGGCGGCGAGCAGCCCCACGGGCTGCACATCGAGGCGCGGGCCGGCGAGGGCGTGTCGGTCACCGCCTCGTTCACCGTGCGCCCCGTCCACCAGGGCGCCCCGGGTCTCGCGCACGGCGGGGTGCTCGCCAGTGCCCTGGACGAGACGCTCGGCGCGCTGAGCTGGCTGCTGCGCACGATCGCCGTGACCGGCAGGCTCGAGACCGACTACGTCCGGCCCGTGCCGGTCGACGCCACCCTCCACCTGGAGGCGGAGGTGACCGCGGTGGCCGGACGGAAGATCTACTCCACCGCGACCGGACGCATCGGCGGCCCCGACGGCCCGGTCGCGGTCCGCGCCGACGCGCTGTTCATCGAGGTCAAGATCGACCACTTCGTCGACCACGGCCGCGAGGAGGAGATCCAGGCGGCCATGGACGACCCGGACCAGGTCCGTCGCGCCCGCGCCTTCGAGGTGAACCCGTGACCGGACCCCGGAGCGACGCGCGTCCTGAGGGCCGGCTCGAGGTGCTGATCCGGCGCGTCGACCCGGACGTGCCGCTCCCGGCGTACGAGCACCCCGGTGACGCGGGTGCCGACCTGCGGACCACCGAGGCGTGCGAACTCGCACCCGGGGAACGGGCCGTTCTGCCCACCGGAGTGTCTGTGGCCCTGCCCGAGGGGTACGCGGCCTTCGTGCACCCGCGATCCGGACTGGCCGCGCGCTGCGGCGTCGCCCTGGTGAATGCCCCGGGGACGGTTGATGCCGGGTACCGTGGGGAGATCAAGGTGATCGTGGTGAATCTCGACCCGCGCGAGGCCGTGCGGTTCGAGCGTTTCGACCGGATTGCCCAACTGGTCGTCCAGCAGGTCGAGCGGGTCCGTTTCGTGCCGGTCGCGGAGCTGCCCCGCTCGGTACGGGCCGAGGGGGGCTTCGGATCCACCGGCGGCCATGCCGCGGTGGAAGGTAAGAGCGGCACAAGCGTTCAGGCCGCCGTCGGCGGCACAGTGGGTGGGAATCGATACGCTTCGGTCGTATCCGACCGGGAAGGACAGTGACGTGTTCGGACGTCGCAAGAAGAGGGATGCCGCCGAGGACGCGGCCGGCGAGGCCGAGCAGGTCGTCGACGGTGTCGACACGGAGTCGGGCGGTGGGACCGAGCGACTGAGGCTCGAGCCGGCGCCGCGGCCCGACGGGCCCTGGGACAGCTCCGAGGTGAGGGAGCCCGGCGAGGGCAGGGTCGACCTGGGCGGTCTGTTCGTGCCCGGAGTGGACGGCATGGAGCTGCGGGTCGAGGTCGCCGGCGACGCGATCGTCGCGGCCACCGTCGTGCTGCACGACAGCGCCATCCAGTTGCAGGGTTTCGCGGCCCCCAAGCGTGAGGGCATCTGGGGCGAGGTCCGCGAGGAGATCGCGGCCGGCATCACCCAGCAGGGCGGCATCATCGACGAGGTCGAGGGCCCGCTGGGCTGGGAGCTGCGGGCCCAGGTGCCGGTGCAGCTGCCGGACGGCACGGGCGGCTTCCAGGTCGTCCGGTTCGTCGGCGTGGACGGCCCGCGCTGGTTCCTGCGCGGGGTGATCTCGGGTCAGGGCGCGGTGCAGCCGCAGGCCGCCGGGCTGCTGGAGCAGATCTTCCGGGACACGGTCGTGGTGCGCGGGGAGGGCCCGATGGCACCGCGCGACCCGATCGTCCTGAAGCTGCCCGACGACGCGCAGATGGTCCCCGAGGGCGTGCAGCAGGAGGAGGCCTCCGAGGGCTCCCGCTTCGCGGGCGGCATGGGACAGCTGGCGCGCGGACCGGAGATCACCGAGGTCCGCTGATCGCCCGGCGCTTCGCAGCCACGACGACGGGGCCGCACCCGGCCAGGACGCTGTTGACCGACAGCGTCCCCACCGGGTGCGGCCCCGTCGTCGTGGGCGGGCTCCCCGGCGGAACTCCGACGCCCGCCCGCAGCCGCCCGTCAGGGTTCCGTCAAGTCCGTCAGGGTTCCGTCAAGGACGCGTCCCGCATCCCGGCCGCCGCCTTCGGCCGCCCCGGACGAACGTAGGGTCGACTCCGCGCAGACAGCGGTGGACCGGTGACCGGCAACCGGCGGCCCGGCTGTCCGGAACCGGAAGACAATGAGGGCATGGGACGCGGCAGACTTCGGATCCACCTCGGCGCGGCACCGGGCGTCGGCAAGACGTACGCGATGCTGTCCGAGGCGCAGCGCCGTGTCGAGCGGGGCACCGACTGCGTGGTCGGGTTCGTCGAGCACTACGACCGGCCGCGTACCAGGGCACTCCTGGAGGGCCTGGAACAGATACCGCGCCGGGAGCTGGAGTACCGCGGCGCCGTCCTCCCCGAGATGGACCTCGACGCCGTCCTCGCCCGCCGCCCCCAAGTGGTCCTCGTCGACGAACTCGCCCACACCAACGTGCCCGGCTCGCGCAACGCGAAGCGCTGGCAGGACGTGGAGGAGCTGCTGGCCGCCGGGATCGACGTGCTGTCGACCCTCAACATCCAGCACCTGGAGTCCCTCGGCGACGTCGTGGAGTCGATCACCGGCGTCCGGCAGCAGGAGACCGTACCGGACGAGGTGGTGCGGCGGGCCGACCAGACGGAGCTGGTCGACATGACGCCCGAGGCGCTCCGCCGCCGGATGGCGCACGGCAACGTCTACCAGCCGGACAAGGTCGACGCGGCCCTGTCGAACTACTTCCGTCCCGGCAACCTCACCGCGCTCAGGGAACTCGCGCTGCTGTGGGTGGCCGACCGGGTCGACGAGTACCTCCAGCGGTACCGCAGCGAGCACGACGTCTCGGCGATCTGGGGGTCACGCGAACGGATCGTGGTCGGCCTGACCGGCGGTCCCGAGGGCCGCACCCTGATCCGCCGTGCCGCGCGGCTGGCCGAGAAGGGCGCGGGAGGCGAGGTGCTCGCGGTCTACATCGCCCGCGGGGACGGTCTCACCGCCGCCTCGCCCGGCGAACTGGCCGAGCAGCGGACCCTGGTGGAAAGCCTGGGCGGCACCTTCCACCACGTGGTCGGGGACGACATTCCGGCCGCCCTGCTCGCCTTCGCGCGCGCGGCGAACGCGACCCAGATCGTGCTGGGCTCCTCGCGCCGCAAGACGTGGCAGTACGTCTTCGGCCCCGGCGTCGGAGCGACCGTCGCCCGGGACTCCGGTCCCGACCTGGACGTGCACATCGTGACCCACGAGGCGATCGCCAAGGGACGCGGACTGCCGGTGGCCCGGGGCGCCCGGCTCGGGCGGTCGCGGGTGGCGTGGGGCTGGGCGGTCGGAGTGGCGGGCCCCGCGGTGCTGGCCGTGCTGCTCAGCGCCTTCGACCCGGGCCTGGCCAACGACATGCTGCTGTTCCTGTCGCTGACCGTGGCCGCGGCGCTGCTCGGCGGGCTCCGGCCGGCCCTGGCCTCGGCGGCCTTCGGCTCGCTGCTGCTGAACTACTTCTACACGCCGCCCCTGCACCGCTGGTCGGTCTCCGACCCGAAGAACATCATCGCCATCGTGATCTTCGTCGCCGTCGGCGCGGCGGTGGCGTCCGTCGTCGACCTCGCCGCCCGCCGCACGCACCAGGCGGCCCGGCTGCGCGCCGAGTCGGAGATACTGTCGTTCCTCGCCGGCAACGTGCTGCGCGGCGAGACCGGCCTGGAGGAGCTGCTGGAACGGGTCCGCCAGACGTTCGGCATGGAGTCGGCGGCGCTGCTGGAACGCGCGGGCGACGTCGAGCCGTGGACCTGCGCCGGACGGACCGGCACCGGACCGGTCCTCGAGCGGCCCGACGACGCCGACGTGGACGTTCCGGTGGGGGACCACATGGCGCTCGTGCTGACCGGCCGGGTCCTGCCCGCCGAGGACCGCCGGGTGCTGGGCGCCTTCGCCGCCCAGGCCGCCGTCGCCCTGGACCGCCGCCGGCTGCGCGCCGAGGCCGACCGGGCGCGCACCCTCGCCGAGGGCAACCGCATCCGCACCGCCCTGCTGGCCGCCGTCAGCCACGACCTGCGCACCCCGCTGGCCGGGATCAAGGCAGCGGTCTCCTCGCTGCGCTCCGAGGACGTCGACTGGTCCCCCGAGGACCGGGCCGAGCTGCTCGAGGGCATCGAGGGCGGCGCCGACCGCCTGGACCACCTGGTGGGCAACCTGCTCGACATGTCCCGCCTGCACACCGGCACGGTCACCCCGCTGATCCGCGAGGTCGACCTGGACGAGGTGGCGCCCATGGCGCTCGGCGGGGTGCCCGAGGGCAGCGTCACCCTGGACATCCCGGAGACCCTTCCCATGGTCGCCGTCGACCCCGGGCTGCTGGAGCGGGCGATGGCCAACCTGATCGAGAACGCCGTCAAGTACGCTCCCGCCGGTACCCCCGTCCTGGTGGCCGCCAGCGCGCTCGCCGACCGGGTCGAGGTGCGGGTGGTCGACCGCGGTCCTGGCGTCCCCGACGACGCGAAGGACCGCATATTCGAGCCCTTCCAGCGCTACGGCGACGCCCCGCGCGGGGCCGGGGTGGGCCTCGGCCTGGCGGTGGCGCGCGGTTTCACCGAGGCCATGGGCGGCTCCCTGAACGCCGACGACACCCCGGGCGGCGGCCTCACCATGACACTGACCCTCCGCGCGGCGGCGACGGCGGCGACGTCGGAGACCTCGGCGACGGAAGTGACGGCCGGGACGAGGGCCCCCACGGCGACACATACGGCGCCCGTGGGCCCGCAGCCCGTCCGCCCAGCAGAATCGGGGCCCGTTCGCCCCGCAGAACCGGAAAGGCACTCCTCATGACCCGTGTGCTGGTGGTCGACGACGAACCGGCGATCGTGCGCGCCCTCGTGATCAACCTCAAGGCCCGCTCGTACGAGGTCGACTCCGCCCACGACGGTGCCGACGCCCTCCGCCTGGCCGCCGCCCGCCCCCCCGACGCGGTCGTCCTGGACCTGGGCCTGCCCGACATGGACGGCGTCGAGGTGATCCGGAGCCTGCGCGGCTGGACCCGGGTGCCGATCCTGGTGCTGTCCGCCCGGCACGCCTCCGACGAGAAGGTCCAGGCGCTCGACGCGGGAGCCGACGACTACGTCACCAAGCCCTTCGGCATGGACGAACTGCTGGCCAGGCTGCGGGCCGCCGTGCGCCGCGCCGAGCCCTCCGGCGAGGACGAGGGCGACCTGGTGGTGGAGACCGACGGGTTCACCGTCGACCTGGCCGCGAAGAAGGTCCACCGCGACGGCAAGGACGTACGGCTGACCCCCACCGAATGGCATCTGCTGGAGGTGCTCGTACGCAACGGCGGCCGGCTCGTGGCGCAGAAGCAGCTGCTCCGGGAGGTCTGGGGGCCGTCGTACGGGACGGAGACGAACTACCTGCGCGTGTACATGGCGCAGCTGCGCCGCAAGCTGGAGGCCGACCCGGCCCATCCGAAGCACTTCATCACCGAGCCGGGCATGGGCTACCGCTTCGAACGGTGAGTGACCGCCCGCGGCGCGCGCCGCGCGGTGCCCGCCGCGCATGCGGTGGGCACCGCATGCGCGGCGGGTGCGTGTGGCCGGGAGCGGCCGGTTCGGGCCGGGCGGGCAGCGGGTACGTAACCGTCGGGGTACCCCGGTACGCTTCACGTATGGGTGATGTTCCTCGCTCGGAGAAACCGATGGGCCGGTTCCGGCGCATGCTCGACCGGCTCTCCTCGTCGCAGGAGGACCTGGAGTCCGAGGAGCTGCGTGAGGACGCCGACACCGCCGGCTGTACGCGGATAGGTGACTGCCAGGACCGACAGATAGTGACGGTTACTGGTACCTTGCGCACGGTCACGCTGCGGCCGCGCGCGGGAGTCCCGGCCCTGGAGGCCGAACTGTTCGACGGCTCCGCCGCGCTGGACGTGGTGTGGCTCGGCCGGCGCTCCATCGTCGGGATAGAACCGGGGCGCAAGCTGATCGCATCGGGCAGGATCTCCCTGAGCAGAGGCCGCCGGGTGCTGTTCAATCCGAAATACGAACTGAGACCCCTCGGACGGGAGTAGCCGGTGACGTCGCTCGACAAGCCGACAACCGAAGACACATCCGCGGACGATGCCAGGGCGGTGACCGAGGCCGCCCTGTTCGAGGCGTTCGGCGGGGTGCGGGGCATGGTCGAGACGGTGCTGCCCGGTCTCCTGTTCGTCAGCATCTACACGATCAACAAGAACCTGCACATGGCGGCGATCGCGGCACTCGCCGTGTCGCTGGCGATGGTCGTGGTCCGGCTGGCGAGGAAGGACACCGTCAAGCACGCCTTCAGCGGCGTCTTCGGCGTCGGCTTCGGCGTGGTCTTCGCGATGATGACCGGCAACGCCAAGGACTTCTACCTGCCGGGCATGCTCTACACCACGGGCCTGGCCCTGGCGTACATCATCACCGCGATGGCCGGTGTCCCGCTGATCGGCCTGATGCTGGGCCCGATCTTCAGGGAGAACCTCTCCTGGCGCACCCGCAACCCGGGCCGCAAGAAGGCCTACACCAAGGCCAGTTGGGCCTGGGGGCTGATCCTGCTCGGCAAGAGCGCGATCCTGTTCCCGCTGTACTGGTGGGCGGACACGACACAGCTGGGCTGGGTCCTGGTCGCGCTGAAGATCCCGCCGTTCCTGCTCGCGGTGTACCTGACGTGGGTGTTCCTGGCGAAGGCGCCGCCGCCGATCGACGTGTTCGCGGAGATGGAGGCGGAGGAGCGCGCCGAGGAGGAGCGCAAGGCCGCGCGCGCACAGGAGAAGGCGCAGCACGGGGAGGACGACGAGGCGACGACGACGGGCCGGCACCGCCGGCCCTGAGCCACCTCGTTCTGCATGTGAGCACGTGAGCGGGGCCCGGAGATCTCCGGGCCCCGCTCACGTACCACCGCCACCGGCCCGGGTCAGCGCCCGGTGTCGGTCCTGCGGACCGACAGGAGGTCCTCCAGCTCCTCCTCGCGGGCCTGGGCGGCCACGAAGAGCAGTTCGTCGCCCGCCTCCAGGGAGTCCTCCCGGGTCGGGGTGAGGACGCGCGTCCCCCGGATGATCGTGACCAGCGAGGTGTCCTGCGGCCACTGGACGTCGCCGACCTGGGTGCCGGCCAGCGCCGACTCCTCGGGCAGGGTCAGCTCGACCAGGTTGGCGTCCCCGTGGCTGAAGCGCAGCAGCCGGACCAGGTCGCCGACGCTGACCGCCTCCTCGACCAGGGCCGACATCAGGCGCGGGGTGGAGACGGCCACGTCCACGCCCCAGGACTCGTTGAACAGCCACTCGTTCTTGGGGTTGTTCACCCGGGACACCACACGCGGAACGCCGTACTCCGTCTTGGCCAGCAGGGAGACGACCAGGTTGACCTTGTCGTCGCCGGTCGCGGCGATGACGACGTTGCAGCGCTGGAGCGCCGCCTCGTCCAGGGACGTGATCTCGCACGCGTCGGCGAGCAGCCACTCGGCCTGCGGAACGCGCTCGACCGAGATGGCGGTCGGCGCCTTGTCGATGAGCAGGATCTCGTGCCCGTTCTCCAGCAGTTCGCCCGCGATCGAGCGACCCACCGCGCCGGCTCCGGCAATGGCGACCCTCATCACTGACCGCCCTCCTCTTCGGGGCCCTTGGCGAACGCCGCCTCGACCCGGTCGATCTCGTCCGTGCGCATCATCACGTGCACCAGGTCCCCCTCCTGCAGCACCGTCTGGGAGCTGGGCAGAAGCGCCTCGCCGAGCCGGGTGAGGAAGGCGACGCGGACGCCGGTCTGGTCCTGCAGTCTGCTGATCCGGTGTCCCACCCAGGCCTGCGAGGTGTGCACCTCGGCGAGCTGCACACCGCCGGTCGGATCGCGCCACAGCGGCTCGGCGCCCGACGGGAGCAGTCTGCGCAGCATCTGGTCGGACGTCCAGCGGACCGTCGCCACGGTGGGGATGCCCAGGCGCTGGTAGACCTCCGCGCGGCGGGGGTCGTAGATGCGGGCGGCGACGTTCTCGACGCCGAACATCTCACGGGCCACCCGCGCGGCGATGATGTTGGAGTTGTCCCCGCTGGAGACGGCGGCGAAGGCGCCCGCGTCCTCGATACCCGCCTCGCGCAGGGTGTCCTGGTCGAAGCCGATCCCGGTGACCCGGCGACCGCTGAACGAGGAGCCCAGCCGACGGAAGGAGGTCGGGTCCCGGTCGATGACGGCGACCGTGTGCCCCTGCCCCTCCAGGGTCTGGGCCAGGGCGGAACCCACCCGCCCGCACCCCATGATCACAATATGCATCGCGTCACACCGCGCTTCCTGCAGGCCCGTCGACCATCATGACCATCGTGCTCATGTCTCTCTTTCGGCTCGCCGGGCAACCCGTGGCGGCCCGAGTACGGGACGCCGGGCAACATCATGCCGGGACGGCGAGACCCCGGTACCCTCCGGGGGCCGACCGCCGCGTCCGGACACCCGGGCCCCACGTATCCGCACCGGGAGACGGTCAGCGGCGGGTGATGCTGCGCACGCTCGCCAGGGTCAGGACCCCGAGGCCGAGCAGCGTGGCGAGGGCGCCGATCAGTTCTGCGGTCGCGTGCATGGGAACCTCCACGGGGCGGCTGGTCCGAACGGACGGGGCGCGGCCACCCGTCCGGACCAGCCGCCCCGGACGACGGACAGGGGCGGCCCGGCCGCGACGGACAGCGGCCCAGTCATATAGGCATGGAACTGGTGCGCAGCACAGAATCCGCAGCGCCACCACCCCGAGATTTCACCCGGAGAGCAGAGGATGTACGCCCGCGCCACGGCGGTGACACGAGTGCCGTAGGGAAGCCGTATGGATCTGGGTGGCGGGTGGGTCGCCCCGTGTGCGAAGGCCTACGATCCACTGTTGTGTCCAAACTGACCGACGTGCCCAAACGTATTCTCATCGGGCGCGCGTTGCGCAGCGACCGGCTGGGCGAAACGCTTCTGCCCAAGCGCGTCGCACTCCCCGTCTTCGCATCCGACCCGCTGTCCTCCGTGGCGTACGCACCCGGTGAGGTCCTGCTCGTCCTCTCCGTCGCGGGTCTGTCGGCCTACCACTTCAGCCCCTGGATCGCGGCCGCGATCGTCGTGCTGATGGTCACCGTGGTCGCCTCCTACCGCCAGAACGTGCATGCCTACCCCAGCGGCGGCGGCGCCTACGAGGTGGCGACCATCAACCTCGGGCCCCGGGCGGGCCGGACGGTCGCCAGCGCCCTGCTCGTGGACTACGTCCTCACCGTGGCCGTGTCGATCTCCGCCGGCATCGAGAACCTGGGCTCGGCGATCCCGTTCGTCGTCGAGCACAAGGTGGCCTGCGCGATCGCCGTGATCGTGCTGCTGACGCTGATGAACCTGCGGGGCGTGCGGGAGTCGGGCACCCTCTTCGCGATCCCGACCTACGTGTTCGTCGCCGGTGTGTTCACCATGATCGCGTGGGGCACCTTCCGCTCGGTGGTGCTCGGCGACGAGATGCGGGCACCGACGGCGGACTACGAGATCAACCCCGAACACCCGGGCCTGGCGGGCTTCGCCCTGGTCTTCCTCCTGCTGCGCGCCTTCTCCTCCGGCTGCGCCGCGCTCACCGGCGTCGAGGCGATCTCCAACGGCGTACCGGCCTTCCGCAAGCCCAAGTCCAAGAACGCGGCGACCACGCTCGCGATGATGGGCCTGCTCGCCGTCACCATGTTCTGCGGCATCATCGCCCTGGCCGGCGCGACCGGCGTGCGCATGGCCGAGAACCCGGCCAAGGACCTCTTCCACGACGGCGTCCCGCTCGGCCCGGACTATGTACAGCACCCGGTGATCTCGCAGGTCGCCGAGGCCGTGTTCGGCGAGGGCAGCCCGCTGTTCCTCCTCCTGGCCGCCGCCACGGCACTGGTGCTGTTCCTCGCCGCGAACACCGCCTACAACGGCTTCCCGCTGCTCGGGTCGATACTCGCCCAGGACCGCTATCTCCCGCGCCAGCTGCACACCCGCGGTGACCGGCTCGCCTTCTCCAACGGCATCGTGCTGCTCGCCGGCGCCGCCATTCTGCTGGTATGGGCATACGACGCCAGCACCACGCGCCTGATCCAGCTCTACATCGTCGGCGTGTTCGTTTCCTTCACCCTCAGCCAGATCGGCATGGTCCGGCACTGGAACCGCCTGCTGGCCACCGAGAAGCAGCAGGCCGCACGCCGCCACATGATCCGCTCCCGGGCCATCAACGCCTTCGGCGCCTTCTTCACCGGCCTGGTCCTGGTCGTCGTGCTCGTCTCCAAGTTCACCCACGGCGCCTGGGTCGCGCTGCTCGGCATGTGCGTCTTCTACGTGCTGATGACGCTGATCCGCAGGCACTACGACCGCGTCGCCGAGGAGGTCGCCGCCCCCGAGGGCCCCAGCGCCGACATGGTGCGCCCCTCCCGCGTCCACTCGATCGTCCTGGTCTCCAGGATCCACCGTCCCACGCTGCGCGCCCTCGCCTACGCCAAGCTGATGCGCTCGGACAGCCTCGAGGCGCTCAGCGTCAACGTCGACGCCGCGGAGACCCGGGCCCTGCACGCGGAATGGGAGCGGCGCGGCATCGAGGTACCCCTGAAAGTGCTGGACTCCCCGTACCGCGAGGTCACCCGGCCGGTCATCGAGTACGTCAAGAACCTGCGCAAGGAGTCCCCGCGGGACGTGGTGTCCGTGTTCATCCCCGAGTACGTGGTCGGTCACTGGTACGAACAGCTGCTGCACAACCAGAGCGCGCTGCGGCTCAAGGCCCGACTGCTGTTCACGCCGGGCGTGATGGTGACCTCGGTGCCGTACCAGCTGCAGTCGTCCGAGGCGGCCAGGCGGCGCGCCCGCAAGCGGGCGAATTGGGCGGCTCCGGGCTCGGTGCGCCGCGGTCCGGCGGAGCGGTCGAAGGACTCCTCCCCGCACACGTAGACTGGACGGCTGTTGTCGCGGGCCGTCGCCCGCCCCCTCGCCCCCCAAGTTGTGGAGTCACCCCGCCATGCAGGCAGAACCGAAGAAATCGTTGGTGGGGGAGGAGTACGAGGTCGAGATCGGCCCCGTCGCCCACGGCGGCCACTGCATCGCCCGTACGTCCGAGGGCCAGGTGCTGTTCGTCCGGCACGCGCTGCCCGGCGAGCGAGTCGTCGCGCGGGTCACCGAGGGCGAGGAGGGCGCCCGCTTCCTGCGCGCGGACGCGGTGAAGGTGCTGGACGCCTCCAAGGACCGTATCGACGCCCCCTGCCCGTACGCCGGGCCCGGCCGCTGCGGCGGCTGCGACTGGCAGCACGCCAAGCCGGGAGCGCAGCGCCGGCTCAAGGGCGAGGTCGTCGCCGAGCAGCTCCAGCGGCTCGCCGGGCTCACGCCCGAGGAGGCCGGCTGGGACGGCACCGTCGTGCCCGCCGAGGGCGACAAGCTCCCCGCCGGCCAGGTCCCGGCGTGGCGTACGCGCGTGCAGTACGCGGTGACCGCCGACGGCCGTGCGGGCCTGCGCCGGCACCGCTCGCACGAGGTCGAGCCGATCGACCACTGCATGATCGCCGCGGAGGGCGTCAGCGAACTCGGCATCGAGAAGCGGGACTGGACGGGCATGGACTCCGTCGAGGCGATCGCCGCGACGGGCTCCCAGGACCGCCAGGTCGTCCTGACCCCGAAGCCGGGCGCACGCCTGCCGCTGGTCGAACTCGACCGCCCGGTGTCCGTGCTGCGCATCGACGAGCGCAACGGCCAGGTCCACCGCGTCCACGGCCGCCCCTTCGTCCGCGAACGGGCGGACGGCCGCACCCACCGGGTCGCCAACGGCGGCTTCTGGCAGGTCCACCCGCAGTCGGCGGACACCCTGGTCACCGCGGTCATGCAGGGCCTGCTGCCCCGCAAGGGCGACATGGCCCTCGACCTGTACTGCGGCGCCGGCCTGTTCGCGGGCGCCCTCGCCGACCGGGTCGGCGACGCGGGAGCGGTGCTCGGCATCGAGTCCGGCAAGCGCGCCGTCGAGGACGCCCGGCACAACCTCGCCGACTTCCCCCGCGTCCGCATCGAGCAGGGCAAGGTCGACTCCGTCCTGCCCCGCTCCGGCATCACCGAGGTCGACCTGATCGTCCTCGACCCCCCGCGCGCGGGCGCCGGCCGGAAGACGGTCGAGCACCTGTCGTCGCTGGGTGCGCGGAAGATCGCGTACGTGGCGTGCGACCCGGCGGCGCTGGCACGGGACCTGGCGTACTTCCGGGACGGGGGGTACCGGGTGCGGACGCTGCGGGCGTTCGACCTGTTCCCGATGACGCACCATGTGGAGTGCGTTGCCATCCTTGAACCGGCCGCGAAGGGCGCCTGACCTGCGGATTCGTGCGTGCGCATTATGTGCGGTGTGGGCGTTACGGGCGATATCTTGACGCTGAAATGACGCTCGTGACGCTCATTTGACGCTCGTTCTGATGGGGTGTCAGGCAACTTGTCGGGCAGGTCAGAACCTCGCCAAGGTGGCGAGCATCGATGGGCAGGCGACGTAGAGCGCGGGCCTACTGAGTCCTGCTGGTCAGATGTTCCGGAAGAGGCCAGGCGGTCCCGTGACCTGTCGCGATGGGTACCTGGGCCTCGCTGACCTGTGAAGATAATCTTTCGGCTGCTTCACGGTCACGCCCGTTGATGCGGCCGGGAGTCCCAGAGGACTCTCACCTGTGATCCGCTCTATGCAGAGCGAGGGGGGCGGGTGCAGCACGCCGCCATCGTCCATCACCGCGCGCCGGCACGATCGACCCGTGCCTGGCCGGAGTCGCCCGGCGATCTGCCGCAAACCCTCCGCCCGAGCGCGTAGAAGCGGACATGTGACAGCGGCCGGGCCCTCCGCCTGGTAGGCGGCGGGCCCGATCGCTAGCTACTTCCTGCGATTCCAGAAGTTCTCCCACCACTTCACGCGATCCGACGAACTGCGCGGCATCACAGCACGGACCAGCCCAATCAGAAGGGCGAACGTCAGCTGGAGTTACCCCGGTCTGACAGACACCGATGGGCTTGTGATCTATGCGGCTGCGTAGAGCGCTCTATGTGGTGTCTTCGCGGCGTGACGACGTTCGTACTCGGCTGGGCTGAGCTGGCCGTTCGCCGAATGGCGGCGCCGGGGGTTATAGAAGCCTTCGATGTAGGCGAAGAGGGCCTGCTCGGCGTGGTGCCGGGTGGGGAAGGCGGTCCGGTCGATGAGTTCGGTCTCCAAGGAGGCGAAGAAGCTCTCGGTGACGGCATTGTCGTAACACGAGCCGGTGCGGCCGGTAGAAGGCCGGATCCCCGCCTCATCGCATCGCTGACCGAACGTCAGGCTGGTGTACTGGGAGCCCTTGTCGCTGTGATGCACGAGACCGGGGCAGGGTCTGCGGACCGTGACCGCCATGGCGAGGGCGTCGGTGACCAGCTCGGTTCTCATGTGGTCGGCCATCGCCCAGCCGACGATACGGCGGGAGAACAGGTCTAGGGCCTGTGTGATGTTGT
>NZ_LIQT01000010.1 GCF_001418415.1 Streptomyces hirsutus | reverse complement strand
ACGAGGACCTTCCGGCGCCTTGCGATCGCACGCACCAGACGCCGCGAGCTGATCGGACTCCCATTTTGTTCGGGGCTCTTGGCCCCGCCCCAGCCGTGCGCGGTGGAGCACTCCGCCACGGCCTTCCCGAGGGACGCCGGCACCGGATCCGCGGTGTCCCGGCTCGACGGCACCACCCGTACCCCCGACGCGGGGACAGCGCACTCCCGTGGGACCCCTCATGGCCGGTCCGGCCCCCGAACCTCCCGGACCGCGGACCGGACCCCGTCCTGATCCCCTGCCCCGAGGCACCCCCACGCCGTACGGCACCGGGTCGCGCGAGCCGCGCGCGCCCCGACGGACAGCCCTCTTCGGACACCCCAACGGATAGGAAACCCGCACTCATGAGTCGCACGAGAACCGCGCTCCTCGCTGCCATGGCGCTGGTCGCCGGTGCCACCGGGACGGCGTACGCCGTCGCACCCGACGGTGTCGGTGCCGCCGCCGTTCCCTGCACCGTCAGCTACCAGGTGCAGAACCAGTGGGACACCGGCTTCACCGCCGCCGTGACCGTCACCAACCTCGGTGCCGCCAAGACGTCGTGGGCGGTGAAGTGGTCCTACGCCGGCAACCAGCGGGTCACCAGCGGCTGGAACGCCAAGGTCACCCAGTCCGGCAGCAACGTCACCGCCGCCAACGAGTCCTACAACGGCACGCTGGCGACCGGTGGTTCGGCAAGCTTCGGCTTCCAGGGCACCTACAGCGGCAGCAACGCGATTCCCGCCACCTTCACCCTCGACGGTGTCACGTGCAACGTCGACGGCGGCGGCGGTCCGACCGACCCCACGGACCCGACCGGCCCCGGTGACCGGGTCAACAACCCGTACAGCGGCGCCAAGGTGTACGTGAACCCCGAGTGGTCCGCGAAGGCGGCCGCCGAACCGGGCGGCAACCGCATCGCCAACCAGCCCACCGGCGTGTGGCTGGACCGCACCGCCGCCATCAACGGCGTGAACGGCGGCATGGGCCTGCGCGACCACCTCGACGCGGCACTCGCGCAGAAGGGCTCCGGCGAACTCGTCATCCAGCTGGTCATCTACAACCTGCCCGGCCGTGACTGCTCCGCCCTCGCCTCCAACGGCGAACTCGGCCCGACGGAGATCGGCCGCTACAAGACCGAGTACATCGACCCGATCGCAGCGATCCTCTCCGACGCGAAGTACGCCCCGCTGCGGATCGTCACCACCGTCGAGATCGACTCCCTGCCCAACCTCGTCACCAACACCGGCAGCCGGGCCACCGCGACGCCGGAGTGCGACGTGATGAAGGCCAACGGCAACTACGTCAAGGGCGTCGGCTACGCCCTGAACAAGCTCGGCGACGTGGGGAACGTGTACAACTACGTCGACGCCGGCCACCACGGCTGGATCGGCTGGGACGACAACTTCGGCGCCTCCGCCGACGTGTTCCACGACGCGGCCACCGCCGAGGGCGCGACCCCGGCCGACGTGCACGGATTCATCACCAACACCGCCAACTACAGCACGCTGAAGGAGAACAACTTCACCATCAACGACTCCGTGGCCGGCAAGTCGGTCCGCGAGTCCAAGTGGGTCGACTGGAACCGGTACGTCGACGAACTGGGCTTCGCCCAGGCCTTCCGCAACGAACTCGTCTCGACCGGCTTCGACACGAACATCGGCATGCTCATCGACACCTCCCGCAACGGCTGGGGCGGCACCGCCCGGCCCGCCGGACCGGGCGCGACGACCAGCGTCGACACCTACATCGACGGCGGACGCTACGACCGCCGCATCCACATCGGCAACTGGTGCAACCAGTCCGGCGCCGGACTCGGCGAACGCCCGAAGGCGGCACCGGAGAGCGGCATCGACGCCTACGTGTGGATGAAGCCCCCGGGCGAGTCCGACGGGGCCAGCAAGGCCATCCCGAACGACGAGGGCAAGGGCTTCGACCGGATGTGCGACCCGACGTACACGGGAACCCCGCGCAACGGCAACAACCTCACCGGCGCCCTGCCGGACGCCCCGGTCTCCGGTCACTGGTTCTCGGCCCAGTTCCAGCAGCTCATGCGCAACGCGTACCCGCCGCTGTCGTGACCGGCGGCCCGGCCTCCGGCTGAACCCGATCCACCGATGGACCCCGATCCACCGATGGACCCCGATCCGCCGGGGGCCGGGCCACGCGCCCGCTCCCCGGCGGATCCCTCACGCCCTACGGGCGATTCCGGGAAACCGTCTTGCCGGAGCGGCAACAATACTGGCCTCTCCCCGGTGCGTCGGCGCACCCTGTCCGCATCCGAGCGGAGAGGCTGACCCCCATGGCGCACCACGACCACCTTCACCACGAGCCCCGGCACGACGACCGGCACGGCCACCACCACGGCCACGGCACCACGGACACCGGGATCGACTGGGCGGAGATGGCCTCCCTGCTCGAATCGAAGGCCGAACTGTTCACGCCCCTGTACGAACGGGCCATCGGCTGGCTCGCGAAGGAGGTGACGGAGCCGGGACTGATCGTGGACGCGGGCAGCGGGCCGGGTGTCATCTCGTGTCTGTTCGCCGAGGTCTTCGAGGGCGCCCGCATCGTGGCCGCCGACGGCTCCGCCCCGCTGCTCGAACGGGCGGCGGAGCGCGCCGCCCGGTACGGCGTCGGCGACCGCTTCGGCACCCTCGCCGGTGAACTTCCCGGCGTGCTCGACGAACTGGAGTACCCGGCCGACCTGTTGTGGGCCAGCCGCAGCGTCCACCACCTGGGCGACCAGCGGGCCGCACTCGCCGCCTACGCCGCCCGGGTCGCGCCCGGCGGCACGCTGGCCGTCATGGAGGGGGGCCTGCCCACCCGGTACCTGCCGCGCGACATCGGCATCGGCCGGCCGGGACTCCAGGCCCGCATCGATGCCGTGGAGGCCGACTGGTTCACCCGCATGCGCACCGAACTGCCGGGCTCCGTTGCGCACACCGAGGACTGGCCCGCCCTGCTGACCGCGGCCGGACTGCACCACAGCCGCTCCCGCACCTTCCTCCTCGACCTCCCCGCCCCGGCCGGCGACCGCGTCCGTGCCCACGTCGTCGCGACCCTCACCCGCACCCGCGACAGGCTCGCCGAGGAACTGGACGCCGACGACCGCGCCACCCTCGACCGCCTCCTCGACCCGGCGGACGAGGCGAGCGTGCACCACCGCCCCGACGTCTTCTGCCTGGCGGCCCACACGGTGCACACGGCCGTCCGCCCGGTCTAGCCCGCCCGGTCTAGCCCACCCGGTCCGGTCCGGTCCGGCCCGTCCGGGGCCGTGGGACCAGGGCCCCAGGGTCCTGTCCGGTGGCGCGAGCTTGACTTGGAGAGCTCTCCAAGTGGTGGACTCCTCGGCACTCGACGACACCCAGGGGGTATCCATGACCGACTCACCGGTCACGCTCATCACCGGCGGCGGCAGCGGTATCGGCGCCGCCGTGGCCCGGCGGCTGCTGGACGCGGGGCAGAGGGTGGCCGTCACGGGCCGCGGCGAGGAGCGGCTGCGCGGCTTCGCGAAGGAGCTCGGGGAACCGGAAGGGCTGGTGACGGTCCCCGGGAACGCGGCCGAGTACGACGACGTACGGTCCGCGGTCGACACCGTGCTGACGGCATTCGGCCGACTGGACACGGTCGTCGCCAACGCCGGTTTCGCCACCCACGATTCGGTCGCCGAGGGCGACCCCGCCGGGTGGACCGAGATGGTGCTGACCAACGTTCTCGGCCCCGCCCTGCTGATCAGGGCCTCCATCGACGCCCTGAAGGAGACCCGCGGACGGATCGTCCTGGTCGGCAGCGTCGCCGGGTTCGTGCCGACGCCGGGCAACCTCTACGGTGCGACCAAGTGGGCGGTGACCGGGCTCGCCGAGAACGCCCGGCGGGAGGTGACCGAGTGGGGCGTGGGTGTCACCCTCGTCGCGCCCGGCCGTGTCGAGACCCCGTTCTGGGACTCGTACGGCAGTCTCCCGCCCGGTCATCTGCTCACCGCCGACCAGATCGCGGAGTCGATCGTGTGGGCGATGCGACAGCCGGCCGGGGTGGACGTCAACACCGTGGTCGTCCGTCCCGTCGGCCAGCCCAACTGACGAAGCCCCGGCCGGACGGCCGGAGGGACAGACGGACGGCGGCCTCCCCCAGGGGGAGGCCGCCGTCCGTGGTCCGGAGGTGCGGGCGGGTCCGTCCGGAGGTCAGTTCACCGTCGCCGGGTCCGGGCCCAGACGGCGGTCCTCGTCGAGGGCACTGATCGCCGCGAGGTCCTCCGCGTCCAGGCTGAAGCCGAACACGTCGATGTTCTCCTTGATCCGCGACGGCGTCACCGACTTGGGGATGACGACGTTGCCGAGCTGGAGGTGCCAGCGCAGCACGACCTGTGCCGGAGTACGCCCGTGCTTCCGGGCGATGGCCACGATCGCCGGGACCTCCAGCAGGCCCTTGCCCTGGCCGAGCGGCGACCAGGCCTCCGTGGCGATGCCCCGCTCCGCGTGGTACTCCCGCGCGGCGGACTGCTGGAGATGCGGGTGCAGCTCGATCTGGTTGACGGCCGGTACGACCGACGTCTCGCCGAGCAGGCGCTCCAGGTGCTCGGGCAGGAAGTTGGACACGCCGACGGCGCGGATCCGGCCCTCGGCGTACAGCTTCTCGAACGCCCGGTACGTGTCGACATAACGGTCGCGGGCCGGTGTCGGCCAGTGGATGAGGTACAGGTCCACGTAGTCCAGGCCGAGCTTGGACAGGGAGGTGTCGAAACCGCGCAGGGTGGCGTCGTACCCCTGGTCGTCGTTCCAGAGTTTGGTGGTGACGAAGAGGTCCTCGCGGGGAACGCCCGAGGCGGCGACGGCCCGGCCGGTTCCCTCCTCGTTGCCGTACGCCGCCGCGGTGTCGATGCTGCGGTAGCCCGCCTCCAGCGCCGCCGCGACGGCTGTCTCGGCCTCGTCGTCCGGTACCTGCCAGACGCCGAAACCCAGTTGGGGCATCGCGACGCCGTTGTTCAGGGTGATCGGGGGGACCATGCTCACGAGCTCTCGATCCTTCGGTCGGGGTCCGGTGGAACTCCCATGGTCAACGATCACCGCCCGTGATGCATTCCTGACGGCACAATTCACGCGCCGTGAGCGCACTTCCGGGGCCCGGAACGCCGCCGTGTGGCGGACCTCACGCGCGGTACAGCGCCTCGACCTCCTTCTCGTACGCCTTCTCGATCGCCCTGCGCTTCAGCTTCAGCGACGGTGTGAGCAGTCCGTTCTCCTCGGTGAACGGCTGCGCCAGAATCCGGAAGGTCCGGATCGACTCCGCCTTCGAGACCAGGGTGTTGGCCGTCACCACGGCCCGCCGCACCTCCGCCTCCAGCGCCGCGTCCCGCACCAGCTCGGCCGGTGACAGGCTCGGTTCGCCGCGCATCGACAGCCAGTGCTCGACCGCCTCCGAGTCCAGGGTGACCAGGGCGGCGACGTACGGGCGGTCGTTGCCGACGACGATGCACTGGTTCACCAGCGGATGGTCCCGCACCCGCTCCTCCAGCACTCCCGGTGAGACGCTCTTGCCACCCGAGGTCACCAGGATCTCCTTCTTGCGCCCGGTGAGGGTGAGATAGCCGTCCTCGTCCAGGGAGCCCAGGTCGCCGGTGGCCAGCCAGCCGTCGTGCAGGGTCTCGTCGGTGGCCCGGGGATCGTTGAGATAACCCTGGAAGACGGTGCCGCCGTTGAGCCAGATCTCGCCGTCGTCCCCGAGACGCACGCCCACCCCCGGAATGGGCCGGCCGACCGTGCCGTACCGGGTCCGCTCGGGCGGGTTGGCGGTGGCGGCCGCCGTCGACTCCGTCAGTCCGTACCCCTCGTAGATGTGCACGCCCGCGCCCGCGAAGAACAGCCCGAGCCGGCGGTCCATCGCCGAACCGCCCGACATGGCGTGCCGGATCCTCCCGCCCATCGCGTCGCGGATCTTCGCGTAGACCAGCTTGTCGAACAGCCGATGCTGTATCCGCAGGGACGCCGAGGGCCCGGGCCCGATGCCCCAGGCCTTCGCCTCGACGGCGTCCGCGTATCCGACGGCCACCTCGACGGCCCGCTCGAACGGCCCCGAGCGGCCCTCCCGCTCCGCCTTGCGCCGCGCCGCGTTGAACACCTTCTCGAAGATGTAGGGCACGGCCAGGATGAACGTGGGCCGGAACGCGGCCAGATCGGGCATCAGGACCGCCGCGTCGAGCCGCGGCTGGTGCCCGAACCTCACCTTGCCGCGGATGCCGGCCACCTCCACCATCCGTCCGAAGACGTGCGCCAGCGGCAGGAACAGCAGCGTCGCCGGCTGGTCGCCCTTGCGGGAGTGGAACACCGGCTCCCAGCGGTCCATGACGGTGTCGGCCTCGTACATGAAGTTGCCGTGCGAGAGGACACAGCCCTTGGGGCGGCCGGTGGTGCCGGAGGTGTAGATGACGGTCGCCACCGTGTCGGGGGTGACCGCCCTGCGGTGCCGGTGCACCACGTCGTCGTCCAGGTGCGCGCCCGCTTCGTACAACTCCTGCACCGCGCCGGAGTCGAGCTGCCACAGCCGGCGCATCCGCGGCAGCCGGTCGATGACGGTGGCGATCGTCATCGCGTGGTCCTCGTGCTCCACCACCGTCGCCGTCACCTCGGCGTCGTGCAGCATCCAGCGGCACTGCTCGGCGGACGACGTGGGGTAGACCGGCACGACCTGCGCGCCGATCGTCCACAGCGCGAAGTCGAACAGCGTCCACTCGTAGCGGGTACGGGACATGATCGCGACCCGGTCGCCGAACCGGACGCCGTCGGCCAGCAGGCCCTTGGCCAGCGCCAGCACCTCGTCACGGAACTCGGCGCTCGTCACGTCCTGCCACGCGCCGGCCGCGTCCTTGCGGCCCAGCGCGACCCGCCGCGGGTCCTCCTCGGCGTACTGGAAGACCACGTCGGCCAGACCGCCCACCAGGGGTGGCAGCGCCGGCGCAGGGCTGGTGAACTCGCGCAATCCCCGCTCCCCGCTCCTCGGCCGTCGAATGGCGAACCCGCGTTCCCCCTGCACAGCGCGGTGAAAGCTACCCCAACCGGTCGGAGGACGGGAGGGGCCGGGAAACCGGTCGGTACGGTGGTGCGGGCCGGCCGGCGAAGGAAAATGCGCTCACATGGGGAAGGGTCGGACAGAAACCTGACTTTTGAGTAAGGTTCGGCGCCGTAATCTCCACCGAATCTCTCCATCGGAGGGGGTGGGGTGTGCCGGCGGGCGCGGGGCGGGAGTTCTGAAGGCGCACGATGTGCATGGCGCACATGGCACACATGGCGCACATGGTGTGCATGGCGCGCCTGGTGGGGCCTGTGCGTCGGAGCGGCCCCCGGCCGACGGACCCCGGCCGGCGCCCTCCGGTCAGCGGGCCCGTCCGCCGGTGCGGTGCAGGCGGTCGCCGCCCGAGAGGATCGCCGCCGCCAGCGCGTGCGCCGCGCCCTGCGCGGAGGGGCGCCGCCGGCCGTGCGCCACCACGAAGTCCACCTGGCCCGGCTCCGGCAGCTCCGCCCGGTCCGGCATCCGCACCAGCCCCGGCGGGATCATCCCGCGCGCGTGCACCATCACGCCGAGTCCGGCGCGGGCCGCCGCGACCAGGCCGTTGAGACTGCCGCTGGTGCAGACGATCCGCCACTCACGGCCCTGCCGCTCCAGCGCCCGCAGCGCGAGCTCGCGGGTGATGCCCGGCGGTGGGTACACGATCAGCGGCACCGGACGGCCGGGATCGAGACGCAGCCCCTGCGCGCCGATCCACACCAGCTCGTCGTGCCACACCAGCTCACCCCGCGGGTCCTTCGGCCGCCGCTTCGCGAGCACCAGGTCCAGCTCACCGGCGGCCAGCTTCTCGTGCAGCGTGCCCGACAGCTCGACCGTCAGCTCCAGGTCGACCTCGGGATGCTCGTACCGGAACCGCTCCAGGATCTCCGGCAACCGGGTCAGGACGAAGTCCTCCGACGCCCCGAACCGCAGCCGGCCGCGCAGCCGGGTGCCGGTGAAGAACTGCGCCGCCTGCTCGTGCACGTCCAGGATCCGCCGCGCGAAGCCCAGCATCGCCTCGCCGTCCTCGGTGAGTTCCACCGAGTGCGTGTCGCGGGTGAACAACTGCCGCCCGGTGGCGTCCTCCAGCCGACGCACATGCTGGCTGACCGTCGACTGCCGCAGCCCGAGACGGCGCGCCGCCTGCGTGAAGGACAGCGTCTGCGCCACGGACAGGAAGGTCCGCAGCTGCGTCGGGTCGTACATCTCGTCCGCCATCCCGGCAGACTAGCGCGGCTATCGCGATACGTGATGGCAGTGAGAGCGGTATGCGGGATTCCCGATCACGGAGGGAGGGAGCAGGATGGGGAGGGGCTCCTCGTGCCCGTACGGGGGCGCCCCGGCGGAACCCAGTGGACCCCGAGTGAGTGGAGCAAGTGAAGCACCGTGAAACGCCCGCACTGGCCGAGCCGGATGCCGGTCGACCCGTACATCCTGCTCCTGCTCGGGACGGTGGGCCTGGCCGCGCTGCTCCCGGCGCGCGGCGCTGGCGCCGACCTCGCCTCCGGCGCCTCCACCGCAGCCATCGCCTTCCTCTTCTTCCTCTACGGAGCCCGCCTCTCCACCCGTGAGGCACTGGACGGGCTGAGGCACTGGCGGCTCCACGGCACCGTCCTGGCCTGCACCTTCGTCGTCTTCCCGCTGCTCGGCCTGGCCGCCCGCGGCTTCGTCCCGGCCGGAATTCTGAGCGACCCCCTCTATCAGGGCCTGCTCTTCCTCACCCTCGTCCCGTCCACCATCCAGTCGTCGATCGCCTTCACCTCCCTCGCCCGCGGCAACGTGCCCGCCGCGATCTGCGCCGGCTCCTTCTCCTCACTGGCCGGCATCGTGGCGACCCCGCTGCTGGCGGCGGCGCTGCTCGGCGGGGGCGGAGGCGGCGACGGGAGCCTGGGCTCCGGCGGGTTCTCGGCCGACTCGGTGACGAAGATCGTGCTGCAACTGCTGGTGCCGTTCGTCGCTGGCCAGGTGCTGCGCCGCTGGGTGGGGGAGTTCGTCCTCCGCCACCGGAAGGTGCTGGGGCTGGTCGACCGGGGCTCGATCCTGCTCGTCGTCTACACCGCGTTCAGCCAGGGCATGGTCGAGGGCGTCTGGCACCAGGTGAGCCCGGCCCGGCTCGGTGGACTGCTCGCCGTGGAGGCCGTACTCCTCGCCGCGATGCTGCTGCTGACCTGGTACGGGGCCAAGGCGCTGAAGTTCGGCCGGGCGGACCGGATCGCGATCCAGTTCGCCGGTTCGAAGAAGTCCCTGGCCGCCGGACTGCCCATGGCGAGCGTGCTGTTCGGCGCGCAGGCCTCGCTGGCCGTGCTGCCGCTGATGCTGTTCCACCAGATGCAGCTCATGGTGTGCGCGGTGATCGCCAAACGCCGCTCGCGCGACGCCGTCGACCCGCCCGAGGCGGTCGCCCCGGCGGTGGCCGAGGACGTCACCGTCCCGGTCCCAGCCGGACGGTCATGAACCGGGGCCGGTACAGGGACACGTTCCGGCTGAGCGTCACGGCGGCGCCGGCGCCGGACGTCTCGAGCAGGTTCACGTCGTAGCTGAGCACCAGCCGTCCGTCGCCGCTCAGCTCCGGGTGCGTCTGCGGGTTGTACGCGCCGGTCCCGCCGTGCGGCAGCGCGGGGCTGAACTCCTTCGCCGGGCCGCGCCACGGTCCGGTGGGGGAGCAGGACCAGTACGCCGCCACCGTCGTCAGCCCCTTCACCCCCGTGGCCATCGTGAACAGGACGTACGTCCTGCCCTCCCGCACCACCGAGAAGGCGCTGCCCACACCGGTGCGCCGTCCGTCCCCGAGCACCGGGCGCGGGCGGGCGCGGGTCTGCCACGCCGTGCCGTCCCAGTACTCCCAGGCAGCCGGGTCGGCGAGCCCGCCCTCCGGGACCCGCGCCACGTACGCCTGCGAGGCCTCGCGGGAGACGGCCCGGCCGTCGTCGCCGCCGAAGACGTACGTCCAGCCGTCCTCCTCGACCAGGGTCGTGCCGAACAGCACCCGCCGGGACGGATCGGGCACCTCCCGCTGGTCGAGCACCGTCTCCACCGACTCCAGGCGCAGATCGGGCAGGGAGAGCGTGGCGACCTCGGTGGCGGTGGGCACCCCGTAGATCCACGGGGACTGCCCCGCCGTACGCACCCACAGCAGCACGCGGACGACCTGCTCCGTGGAACCGGGGGAGCGGGGTTCGACCCGGGCGCCGACCGGCCAGCGCCACTGGTCCGGGGCGGGATCGGGGAAGAGCGGGGCGGGGAGCGTGGACTCCAGCCGGCCGTCGCGCATCAGGACGGCCGAGTTGCGCACCATCGGCGCGGTCATGTCCCGCCAGGCGTACGACTCGCCGACCGGGTTGGGCGGGCTGTGCACGCGGCCCAGGAACGTGTCGGAGAACAGCCACAGCAAGCGGCCGTCGGGCAGCCGCACCGAGTGCGTGCCGTCGCCCCCCGTCCAGTCGTCGGTACGGGCGCCGTCGTCGCCGTAGCGGGCGAACTCGGAGGTGAGGGCGTCGTCCTCGGCCCAGGACGCGACGGTGTGCGGAGTGCAGGCGCCGCCGCCGCCGTCCTGCCGCCCGTCGTCGCGGTCCGGGAGGCCGAGGACCAGCAGGGTCCCCAGGAGCAGGGTCAGGGCCAGGAGCAGGCCGATCCAGGGACCTGCTCCCCGTCGTGGCCGCGGTGGCGTCCGTGGCGATGTCCGTGGCGGTGGCTGTGTCGGGGTCTCCGTGCGTGTTCCTGAGCGTGCGGGCGCTGCGTCGTCGGGCACGCTCAGGGACGTTAGTGGCAGGAGTGGCGCGGGTCCATGGCACCTGCCGCCCTGCCGCCCTGCCGTGCTGACGCCCTGCCGTCCTGACGCATGGACCACGGCGCGGTGGCCGTGGGTTCGAGGCGGGGCCCCCGCGGCGCAGGGGGCGCTCCCCGCCGGCAGGGACCCCGCCGCCGTGCCGCGGGGGACCGGTCAGCCCTGGGGGGCCGCCGCCCGCAGGGCTATGCGGTCCTCACCCGCGTACACGTTCATGGAGGTGCCCCGCAGGAAGCCGACCAGCGTCAGACCCGTCTCCGCCGCCAGGTCCACGGCCAGCGAGGACGGCGCCGAGACGGCCGCGAGCAGGGGGATGCCCGCCATGACCGCCTTCTGCGCCAGCTCGAAGGAGGCACGGCCGGAGACCATCAGGACGGTCCGGGACAGCGGCAGGTTCCCGCCCTGCAGGGCACGGCCGACCAGTTTGTCGACCGCGTTGTGCCGGCCCACGTCCTCCCGGACGTCCAGCAGTTCCCCCTCCTCGTCGAACAGGGCCGCCGCGTGCAGGCCCCCCGTCCGGTCGAAGACCCGCTGGGAGGCGCGCAGCCGGTCGGGCAGGCCCGCCAGCAGCTCCGGGGTGACGAGCAGCGGCGGACTGTCGGCGATGGGGTGGCGGGTCGTGGTGCGCACCGCGTCCAGACTCGCCTTGCCGCACAGGCCGCAGGACGAGGTCGTGTACACGTTCCGCTCGAGCGTGATGTCCGGGATCCGCACGCCGGGGGCGGTCTGCACGTCGACCACGTTGTACGTGTTCCCCCCGTCCGCGGTCGCGCCCGCGCAGTACACGACGTTCCGCAGATCGGAGGCCGTCGCCAGGACCCCCTCGCTCACCAGGAAGCCGACGGCCAGCGCGAAGTCGTCACCCGGGGTGCGCATCGTGATCGCCAGCGGCTTCCCGTTCAGCCGGATCTCCAGGGGCTCCTCGGTGACGAGCGTGTCCGGGCGGGTGGACACCACCCCGTCGCGGATGCGGACCACCTTGCGTCGTTCTGTGACTCGTCCCATGTCCCCAGTCCCTGGTCGGTTCCTGGCGTCAGTCCCGGTTCTGCACGTGCTGATAGCCGAAGCGGCCCTTGATGCACAGGTTGCCGTGGGTCACCGGATTGTCGTGCGGTGAGCTGACCTTAACGATCTCATTGTCCTGCACGTGCAGCGTGAGGTTGCAGCCCACTCCGCAGTACGCGCACACCGTCGTCGTCCGCGTCTGCGCCGACTCGTTCCAGGTACCCGCCGCCCGCATGTCGAACTCCGACTTGAACGACAGGGCGCCCGTCGGGCACACCTCGACGCAGTTCCCGCAGTACACGCACGCCGACTCGGTCAGCGGACCGTCGTGCTCGACCGCGATCCGGGCGTCGAAGCCGCGGCCCGCGACCGAGATCGCGAAGGAGTTCTGCCACTGGTCGCCGCAGGCGTCCACGCACTTGTAGCAGAGGATGCACTTGCCGTAGTCGCGCACGTACAGGTCGTTGTCGACCCTGGGTTCCTCGTCGACCCGGGCCGCGTCCGGGCCGAAGCGGTCCGGCTTCGCCTCGTACTCCTTGATCCACTCGGCGGCCCGCGGGGTCGTCGACAGGTCGACGGAGGACGCGAGCAGTTCCAGGACCACCTTCCGGGCGTGCCGGGCCCGCTCGGTGCCGGTGCGCACCTCCATGCCCGGCTCCGCCTTGCGCGAGCAGGCCGGGACCAGGGTGCGGGCGCCCTCGACCTCCACCACGCACACGCGGCACGCGTTCTTCGGCGTCAGGGTGTCGCCCTCGCACAGGGTCGGCACGTCCTTCCCGGCCGCCCGGCAGGCGTCCAGGATCGTCGCCCCCTCGGGCGCCCGGACGGGCTCGCCGTCGAGGGTGAACTCCAGCAGACGGCGGGGAATCCCCAGCGGTGTCACGGTCATTCGTAGGCCCCCAGACGGTCGATGGCGGATTCCACGGCGTTCCACGCGGTCTGGCCCAGACCGCAGATCGAGGCGTCCCGCATCGCGCTGCCCACCTCGCGCAGCAGGGCGATGTCACCGGCGGCCCCGGCCCCGGTGCGCTCCACGATCCGGGTGAGCGCCTCCTCCTGGCGCACGGTCCCCACCCGGCACGGCACGCACTGCCCGCACGACTCGTCGCGGAAGAACTGGGCGATGCGCAGCAGCAGCCGGGGCAGCGGGACGGTGTCGTCGAAGGCCATGACGACCCCCGAGCCGAGCGTCGTGCCCGCCTGGCGGGTGCCTTCGAAGGTGAGCGGGATACCGAGTTCGTCGGCGCGGACGAAACCGCCGGCCGCCCCGCCGAGCAGCACCGCCCGCAGTCCGTCCCGTACGTCGGCCAGCTCCAGCAGCTCACCCAGCGTCGCACCGAACGGCACCTCGTAGACGCCGGGCCGCCCGACGCTGCCGGAGACGCAGAACAGCTTGGGGCCGGTGGACCGTTCGGTACCGATCGCCGCGTACGCCGGGGCGCCCATCGTCAGGACGGGCAGGACGTTGACGAGGGTCTCGACGTTGTTCTCCACCGTCGGCTTGCCGAACAGGCCCTTCTCCACCGGGAAGGGCGGCTTGGAGCGGGGCTCGCCCCGGTACCCCTCGATGGAGCTGAACAGCGCGGTCTCCTCGCCGCAGATGTAGGCACCCGCGCCGCGCCGGATCTCGATGTCGAAGGCGAAACCCTGGCCGAGGATGTCGTCGCCGAGCAGCCCGCGCGCCCGCGCCCGGTCGATCGCATACCGCATACGGTGCAGTGCCTGCGGGTACTCGCCGCGCAGATAGAGGTATCCCTTGTGGGCGCCGGTCGCGTACGCGGCGATCGTCATCGCCTCCACCAGCGCGTACGGGTCACCCTCCATGATCACCCGGTCCTTGAAGGTACCGGGCTCGGACTCGTCGGCGTTGCAGACGAGATGGTGCGGCCGGTCCGGCTGGGACGCCGTGGCCTGCCACTTGCGGCCGGTGGGGAAGGCGGCGCCGCCCCGCCCGACCAGACCCGAGTCGGTGACCTCCCGGATCACCCCGGCCGGGCCCAGCGCGAAGGCCCGGCGCAGGGCCGTGTAACCGCCGTGGGCGCGGTAGTCGTCCAGCGACTCCGGGTCGGCCACCCCGATCCGGCGCAGCAGCGTCAGCGTGGGGTCCCCCGCCTGGGGCACGGCCATCACCGCGGGCGGTTCGTCGGGGGCCGCGTCGGGCGCGGTCGCCGCGAGCACCGCGGACTCCACCGTCGCCGGCGCGGAGACCGCCGTACGCACCGGGTCCCCGGCCCTGATCGCCAGCGCCGCCGGAGCACGTTCGCACAGGCCCAGACAGGGGCTGCGCTCCACGCTCACCCCGCTGATGCCGCCGGTGCCGTCGGTCCCGGGCGTGGTCCCGAGCCGTGATGCGATCCCGGCGCACAGGGCGCCGGCCCCGGCCGCCGCGCACGCGAGGTCGGTGCACACGTGCAGCACCGTCGCGGGACGCGGGCGGACCGAGAACATCGCGTAGAACGTGGCGACCCCGTACGCCTCCGACGGCGGCACCGTCAGCCGCCGGCACAGGTAGTCCAGGGCGCCCTCGCTGATCCAGCCCACCCGGTCGTTGACCGCGTGCAGCCCCGGCAGCAGCAGGTCGCGGCGGCCCCGGGCCTCCCGCCCGCCCCGGGCCCACCTCAGATCGGCGTCGGTACGGTCGGCACCCTCCCACGAGGACTCGGGAGGGCCGAGCAGCGCGTCGACCGCCGCCCGCTCCTCGTCCGTCGGTTTGCTGTCACCGAAGCGCAGGTCCACTTACGTCACCTCACCTGGGTCCCATGGGGCACATGGGTCGGACGGGACGGATGGGCCGGACGGTTCACGTGGCCGGGAGCCGGAAGCTTCTCGATCCGGATCGCCGACGCCTTGAATTCCGCCGTCCCCGCGATCGGGCAGTTCGCCTCGATCGTCAGCTTGTTGGTGTCCACCTCGTCGGGAAAGTGGAACGTCATGAACGCCAGGCCCGGCCGCAGCGCGGTGTCCACCCACACCGGCGCCAGAACCGATCCGCGCCGCGAGGTCACCCGCACCTCCTCGCCGACCACCACCCCGTAGTGCTCCGCATCCTCGGGGCACAGCTCGACGGACTCGCCGCGCCGCAGTGGGGACGAGTAACCGCTGCTCTGGACGCCGGTGTTGTAGGAGTCGAGCCGTCGTCCCGTGGTGAGCCGGATCGGGTACTCCTCGTCGGTCAGGTCGACCGGCGGATCGTGCTGCACGATCCCGAACGGCGCGGGCCTGCCCCGCCGCTGCGCATCCGCTTCCCACAACCTGCCGTGCAGATAAGGCGGTTCGAGGGAATCGATGCTCGGGCACGGCCACTGGATGCCCTGGTGCTCCTCCAGCCGCCCGTAGGTCATGCCGTGGTGGTCGGGGGAGAGCGACCGGAGCTCGTTCCAGACGGCCTCGGCGTCCGCGTACTTCCAGTCGTGGCCGAGGCGGGCTGCGAGATCGCACAGGATGTCGATGTCCTCGCGCGCCTCGCCGGGCGGGGCGACCGCCCGGCGGACACGCTGCACCCGGCGTTCGCTGTTGGTGGTGGTGCCGTCGGTCTCCGCCCACCCGGCGGTCGCCGGCAGCACCACGTCCGCGAGTTCGGCGGTCTTCGTCAGGAAGATGTCCTGCACCACCAGGAAGTCCAGCCCGCTCAGCCGCCGAACCGCCTGGCCGCTGTCCGCCTCGGACTGCGCCGGGTTCTCGCCGATGCAGTAGACGGCCCGCAGTGAACCGTCCTCCATGGCCTCGAACATCTCCGTCAGGGTCATTCCGTGCCGCGGCTGGAGGGCGGTGCCCCAGGCGGACTCGAACTTCAGCCGGACGGCGGGGTCGAGGATGTCCTGGAACCCGGGCAGTCGGTTGGGGATCGCCCCCATGTCGCCGCCGCCCTGCACGTTGTTCTGGCCGCGCAGCGGCTGCAGCCCGGCACCGTAGCGGCCGACATGGCCGGTGAGCAGGGACAGGTTGACCAGGGCCCGGACGTTGTCGGTGCCGTTGTGGTGCTCGGTGATACCGAGGGTCCAGCACAGCTGGGCGCGCTCGGCCCGGGCATAGGCGTGCGCCAACTCCCGTATGGCGGCAGCCGGGACACCCGTCACCTTCTCGGCGAGGGACAGCGTCCACGGTTCGACGAGCTCCCGGTACTCCTCGAAGCCGGTCGTCGCCCGCCGGACGAACGCCTCGTTGACCAGACCGGCGTGGATGATCTCGCGGCCGATCGCGTGCGCCATCGGGATGTCCGTGCCGACGTTCAGCCCGAGCCAGCTCTCCGCCCACTCGGCGGTGGACGTCCGCCGCGGGTCGACCGCGTACATCCGGGCGCCGTTGTGGATGCCCTTCAGCACGTGCTGGAAGAAGATGGGGTGTGCGAAGCGGGCGTTGGAACCCCACATCACGATGAGGTCCGTGTGCTCGATCTCCTCGTACGACGACGTCCCTCCGCCGGAGCCGAAGGCGGCCGACAGCCCGGCCACGGACGGGGCGTGACAGGTACGGTTGCAGGAATCGACGTTGTGGGTGCCCATGACGACCCGGGCGAACTTCTGGGCCACGTAGTTCATCTCGTTCGTCGCGCGGGCGCAGGAGAACATCCCGAACGCGCCGCGCGCGGCGCCGAGTCCCCGGGCGGCCCGGTCCAGGGCCTCCTCCCAGGTCGCCCGCCGGAACGGCTCGTCCCGTGAATCACGGACCAGCGGATGAGTGAGCCGGGTGTAGGTCTTCGGGCTCCGGTCGCGTTTCCTGGTGCTTTTCATGCGGCGCTCCTCAGCGCGAGCAGGTCCGAGAGGGCGTGCACGGTGCGCAGGGTGGGCACCTCCACGCCGGTGATCTCCGCCAACTCGACGACGGCGGCGAGCAGTACGTCGAGTTCGAGCGGTTTGCCGCGCTCCAGATCCTGGAGCGTGGACGTGCGGTGGTCGCCGACGCGCTCGGCACCGGCCAGCCGGCGCTCCACGGACACGCCGACCTCGCAGCCCAGGGCACGGGCGACCGCGAGCGTCTCGTGCATCATGATCTCGATGACCCTGCGGGTGCCGCCGTGCAGACACATCTGCCGCATGGTCGCGCGGGCGAGGGCGCTGATCGGGTTGAAGGAGATGTTGCCGAGCAGCTTGACCCAGATGTCGCCGCGCAGTTCGGGCTCCACCGGGCACTTCAGCCCGCCGTCCACCATCGCCCCGCTGAACGCGAGACAGCGCGCGGAGACACTGCGGTCGGGCTCCCCGATCGAGAACCGGGTGCCCTCCAGATGCCGTACCACGCCCGGCCCTTCGAGCTCGGTCGCCGCGTAGACCACACAGCCGATCGCCCGCCGGGGCGCGAGCACCGCACCGACCGCGCCGCCGGGGTCCACGCTCTCGAGACGGTGGCCGTCGTGGGGGCCGCCGTGCCGGTGGAAGTACCACCAGGGGATGCCGTTCTGGGCGGCCACGACCGCCGTGGTGTCGTGCAACAGGGGTGCGATCAGCGGCCCGCACGCCGCGTACGCGTTGGCCTTGAGGCCGAGGAAGACGTAGTCGACCGGGCCGACCTCGGCCGGGTCGTCGGTCGCGTGGGGGCGGGCGGTGAAGTCGCCGCGTGGGCTGAGCACCCGCACGCCGTGCTGCCTCATGGCCGCCAGATGCGGTCCACGGGCGACGAGGTGCACATCGGCACCCGCGCGATGGAGCGCGGCGCCGACGTAGGCGCCGATGGCCCCGGCGCCGAGAACTGCCACTTTCACTGGGGAACGCTCCGTTCGGTCGAGGGAGTACCGCGGAGGTGGCTGCCGACGGATCGGATTCCGCATCATGTCGACGAAATATTGTCTACAGTATGGAAGGGGGCGCAGCAAGGGTTCGCGTACGGTCTGCTACGCGCGGCCCGCCGCTCGGCCCCGCTCTCCTACTCGCTCCTGCTCGCGCCGAAGAAACCGGTCGGTACGACCGTTCGTCGCAGACCGCATACCGTTCACCGCATACGGTCGACCCGCGGGGTTTTCAACTCCCGCATGATCTCCCTACCGTCCGGGTTTCATGAGTCCTCCCGTCGCACCCCCGGGCTGGAGCCGCTGGCTCGTACCGCCTGCCGCTCTCGCAGTCCACCTCTCCATCGGCCAGGCCTACGCATGGAGTGTGTTCAAGCCGCCGCTCGAGTCCGCACTCGGCCTCAGCGGCACCCAGAGCGCGCTGCCGTTCCAGCTCGGCATCGTCATGCTCGGCCTGTCCGCCGCCTTCGGCGGCACCCTCGTGGAACGCAGGGGGCCGCGCTGGGCGATGACCGTCGCCCTGATCTGCTTCTCCTCCGGTTTCCTGCTCTCCGCCCTCGGCGCGGCCACCGAGCAGTACTGGCTGATCGTCTTCGGCTACGGCTTCGTCGGCGGCATCGGCCTGGGCATCGGCTACATCTCGCCCGTCTCGACCCTGATCAAGTGGTTCCCGGACCGGCCCGGCATGGCCACCGGCATCGCGATCATGGGTTTCGGCGGCGGCGCGCTGATCGCCTCGCCGTGGTCGGCGCAGATGCTCGAGTCCTTCGGCGGCGACCACACCGGCATCGCGCTCGCCTTCCTCGTGCACGGGCTGACGTACGCCGTGTTCATGCTGCTCGGCGTCCTGCTGGTGCGGGTGCCACGCCCCGCTCCGGCCACGGTCGGTGCTCCCGCCGCCGCCCTCACCGGACCGCAGGTCTCGGCCCGCGACGCCCTGCGCACCCCGCAGTTCTGGCTGCTGTGGCTGGTGCTCTGCACGAACGTCACCGCCGGCATCGGGATCCTCGAGAAGGCCGCCCCGATGATCACCGACTTCTTCGCGGACACCTCCGCGCCGGTGTCGGTGACCGCGGCGGCCGGCTTCGTCGCCCTGCTGTCGGCGGCGAACATGGCGGGCCGCATCGGCTGGTCCTCCACCTCCGACCTGATCGGCCGCAAGAACATCTACCGTCTCTACCTGGGCGTCGGCGCGCTGATGTACGCCCTGATCGCGATGTTCGGCGACTCCTCCAAGCCGCTGTTCGTCCTGTGCGCGCTGGTGATCCTCTCCTTCTACGGAGGCGGTTTCGCCACCGTCCCGGCCTACCTGAAGGACCTCTTCGGCACCTATCAGGTCGGCGCCATCCACGGGCGGCTGCTCACCGCGTGGTCCACGGCCGGTGTGCTCGGCCCGCTCATCGTGAACTGGGTCGCCGACCGGCAGGAGGAGGCGGGACGGCACGGCTCCTCGCTGTACGGACTGTCCTTCATGATCATGATCGGGCTGCTGGTGGCTGGCTTCGTCGCCAACGAACTGGTCCGTCCCGTGCACCCCCGGCACCACGTGTCCCGCCCTCACGAGACGAAGGAGGCCGCCGATGAGCGGCAAGAGCAGCACGAGTCCGCCTGAGGCGCCCGCGGCGGGCCCCGACCGCCGCGGGCTGATCGCCTTCGCCTGGCTGTGGGTGGGCATCCCCCTGGCCTACGGCCTGTACGAACTCGTACGGAAGGCGACCCAGCTGTTCACCGGATGACGGCCGGCCCCGGGCGCGGACGTCCGGGCGCACCCGCAGGGCGCGCCGCGGGGCGAGCCCCGGCGTCCGCGGGCCTGACCGAAGCCGACAAGCCCGGCCCCTGAATCCTGTCGTATCACCTGTCGGCGTACCCGTGGGTCACTGATCAGACTGGTGAATCCCGCAACCGCAACACGAGGGGGATTCACCCATGATCGGCTCGCGCATCGCCGCCGTCGGCCACTACCAGCCCGCCCGGGTGCTCACCAACGAGGACCTGGCGGGCCTGGTCGACACCAGCGACGAGTGGATCATGAGCCGGGTCGGCATCCGCACCCGCCACATCGCGGGCCCGGAGGAGCCCGTCGACGAGCTGGCCGCGCACGCCGCGGCCAAGGCGCTGGCGTCGGCCGGCCGCACCCCCGGCGACATCGACCTGGTGCTGGTCGCCACCTCCACCGCGATCGACCGCTCGCCCAACATGGCGGCCCGGGTCGCCGCACGCCTCGGCATCCCCGGCCCCGCCGCGCTGGACGTCAACGTGGTGTGCGCCGGATTCACCCACGCGCTCGCCACCGCCGACCACGCGGTACGGGCCGGATCCGCGCGCCGCGCGCTGGTGATCGGCGCCGACAAGATGTCCGAGGTGGCCGACTGGACCGACCGCACCACCTGCGTACTCGTCGGGGACGGGGCGGGCGCCGCGGTCGTCGAGGCGACCGAGACCCCCGAGGAGCCCGGGATCGGGCCCGTGCTGTGGGGCTCGGTGCCGGAGATGGGCCACGCGGTGCGGATCGAGGGGACGCCGCCGCGGTTCGCGCAGGAGGGCCAGAGCGTCTACCGCTGGGCGACCACGCGGCTGCCGTCCCTCGCCCGCCAGGCCTGCGAGAAGGCGGGGTACGCGCCGGAGGACCTCGCCGCGGTCGTGCTGCACCAGGCCAACCTGCGGATCATCGAACCCCTCGCGCTCAAGATCGGCGCGGTCAACGCGGTCGTCGCCCGGGACGTCACCGAGTCGGGCAACACCTCGGCCGCGAGCATCCCGCTCGCCTTCGCCAAGCTCGTCGAGCGGGGCGAGGTGTCGTCCGGCGACCCGGTCCTGCTGTTCGGCTTCGGCGGAAACCTCTCGTACGCGGGGCAGGTCGTCCGCTGCCCCTGACAGCCCCCCGTGCGAAGTCCCTCGTACGGGTGTGACGCGGTCGACTCTCCCTCTCCCTGGCATCTGTGCGCCGTAGACTGTAGACGAAAGACAATCACTACAGGCGGTGCCGTACGTCCGGCCGCGCGGCCGGACGAGGGCTGCCGAGGAGGGGGACCGCGATGCTGTCGACCGGACTGCCCCAGGGGGCGGTGCCCAAGCTCGAACGCCCGGGCCCGCTGCGCGACCGCGTCTACGAGGCACTGCTCGAACTCATCACCACCCGCGCCCTCAGTCCCGGCCAGCATCTGGTCGAGAGCGAACTCGCCGGCCACCTCGGCGTCTCCCGGCAGCCCGTGCGCGAGGCGCTCCAGCGGCTGAACACCGAGGGGTGGGTCGATCTGCGCCCCGCCCAGGGCGCGTTCGTGCACGAGCCGACGGAGGCGGAGGCCGACCAGCTCCTCACCGTCCGCACGCTGCTGGAGGCCGAGGCCGCCCGGCTCGCCGCGCTCAACGCCGACAGCGCGGGCATCGAGGCCCTGGACGAGATCGTGGCACTGGGTCTGCGGGCCGTCGCCTCCGACGACGTGGACGAGGCCGTCGCCCTCAACGCCCGCTTCCACGCCAAGATCATGGAACTGGCCGGCAACGCCGTCCTCGCCGAACTCGCCGCCCAGGTCGGCCGCCGTGTGCGCTGGTACCACACCCCCGTCGCCCGGCAGCGCGGCGGGAAGTCCTGGGCCGAGCACCGCGACCTCATCACCGCGATCGTGAACCGCGACGAGCGGCTGGCCGAGCGGCTCATGCGCGAACACACCGAGCACACCCGGCGCTCGTACCTCGAACAGGCGAAGTCCTGACGCCGGGTACCCGGGGAAGCGGCTCCGCGCCGACCCCTTTGTCCTGTGAGTGGAAAAAGTAGGGGGCAATTCCTGCGCGACTTCTTCCCACCTCCGGCAGCCGCTGCTACGTTCCCTTCGAAAGCACGCCACACACGTGGCCGGAAACCGGCGCGCAGAGGCCGATCTAGGCGGGGAGGGGTTCGTGAGACGCATGACGGCACGGCCCGCGAACGCCCATCAGGCCCGACTGCTCAGGCTGTTGCGCGACGGCGGACCCAACTCCCGTGCCCAGCTGGGTGACCAGGTCGACCTCTCCCGGTCGAAACTGGCCGTGGAGGTGGACCGGCTGCTGGAGACGGAACTCGTCGTGGCCGACGGACTCGCCGCCTCGCGCGGCGGCCGGCGCTCCCACAACATCCGCCTCAACCCGCACCTGCGGCTCCTCGGCGTCGACATCGGCGCGACCTCGGTCGACGTCGCCGTCACCAACGCCGAACTGGAGATCCTCGGGCACATCAACCAGCCCATGGACGTACGTGACGGACCGGTCGCGGTCTTCGAGCAAGTGCTGTCCATGGCAGCGAAGTTGAAGGCTTCGGGACTCGCGGAGGGGTTCGACGGCGCCGGCATCGGCGTCCCGGGCCCGGTCCGGTTCCCCGAGGGCATACCGGTGGCACCGCCGATCATGCCCGGCTGGGACGGCTTCCCCGTGCGGGAGGCGCTCAGCCAGGACCTCGGCTGCCCGGTCATGGTCGACAACGACGTGAACCTGATGGCGATGGGGGAGCAGCACGCGGGCGTCGCCCGCACCGTCCCCGATTTCCTCTGCGTCAAGATCGGCACCGGCATCGGCTGCGGCATCGTCGTCGGCGGTGAGGTCTACCGCGGTACGACGGGCAGCGCCGGCGACATCGGCCACATCCAGGCCGTACCCGACGGCCGCCCGTGCGCCTGCGGCAACCGGGGCTGCCTGGAGGCCCACTTCAGCGGCGCGGCCCTGGCCCGGGACGCCCTGGAGGCCGCCCAGCAGCAGCTCTCCGCCGAACTGGCGAGCCGTCTGGAGACGAACGGCACGCTGAGTGCCGTCGACGTCGCCGCCGCGGCCGCCGCGGGGGACGCCACCGCGATCGACCTGATCCGCGAGGGCGGCAGCCGCACCGGCCAGGTCATCGCCGGCCTGGTCAGCTTCTTCAACCCCGGCCTGGTGGTGATCGGCGGCGGGGTGACCGGTCTCGGCCACACCCTGCTCGCCGCCATCCGCACTCAGGTCTACCGTCAGTCGCTGCCTCTGGCGACCGGCAACCTGCCCATCGTCCTGGGGGAGTTGGGACCCACCGCCGGAGTCATCGGCGCGGCCCGGCTCATCAGCGACCACCTGTTCTCACCCGCGTAAGCAGCCCACCGCTCCACCGCACGCAGCACGTCCGGCTCCACCGCACAGAACAGCTCTGCCCTCCACCGTGCAGAGCGTCCACCGTTTCCACCGACGGAACAGCGCACCGGCACCACGCACCGCCACCCCGCCGCACGTACGGCCCGGCACCACCCGAACCACCCGTGTCCCCGCACCGTCCCTCCCACACAGCGCCGCACCGTCCCGGCACCCCGGCCTGCCCGAAAACACCTTCCCCGCAAGGGGACCGCCCTGACACCGGCCCGCACGCCCGCCGAGGGGAATCCGCATGGCACCCGAACCACCGCTGCTCAGCATGTCCGGCATCACCAAGTCCTTCCCCGGCGTCCGGGCCCTGGACGGCGTCGACCTCGACGTCCAGGCCGGCGAGGTGCACTGCCTGCTCGGCCAGAACGGCGCCGGCAAGTCCACCCTGATCAAGGTGCTGGCCGGCGCCCACCAGCCCGACACGGGCACCATCCGCTGGCGCGGCGAAGCCGTCACCCTGCGCTCGCCGATCGCCGCCATGCGCCTCGGGATCGCCACCATCTACCAGGAACTCGACCTGGTGGAACACATGACGGTCGCCGAGAACGTCCACCTCGGCCACGAACCGACCACCGCCGGGTTCGTCGTCCGCCCCAGGACGGCCAGGGAGTCGACGGCCGAGCTGCTGACCCGGCTCGGGCACCCGGAGATCGAACCGGGCCGTACGGTCGGGGAGTTGTCCGCCGCCCAACAGCAGATCGTCTCGATGGCACGGGCGCTCTCGCACGACGTACGCCTCATCGTGATGGACGAGCCGTCGGCCGCGCTCGACCCGGACGAGGTCGACAACCTCTTCCGCATCGTCGACGGCCTCACCGCCGACGGGGTCGCCGTCGTCTACATCTCGCACCGCCTCGAGGAGATCCGGCGCATCGGCGACCGGGTGACCGTACTCAAGGACGGCCGCGCCGTCGCGGGCGGGCTGCCCGCCAGGTCCACCCCCACCCGCGAGGTGGTCGCCCTGATGACGGGCCGCGACGTCGAGTACGTCTTCCCCCCGCGACCGGCCTCCCCGCCCACCGGAGAGCCGGTGCTGACCGTCGAAAACCTCTCCCGCAAGGGCGAGTTCGCCCCCCTCGACCTCGAACTGCGCCCGGGGGAGATCGTCGGGCTCGCGGGGCTCGTCGGCTCCGGGCGCTCCGAGATCCTGGAGACGGTCTATGGCGCCCGCAAACCGGACTCCGGCCGGGTCCTGGTCGACGGGCGCCCCCTGCGGCCGGGCAGCGTGCGCGCCGCCGTCCGCGCCGGGATCGGACTCGCCCCCGAGGAACGCAAGGCGCAGGCCCTGCTCATGCTGGAGTCCGTCACCCGCAACGTGTCGCTCTCCGCCATGTCCCGCTTCTCGCGCGCCGGCTGGATCGACCGCGGCGCCGAACTGGGCGCGGCCCGCGCGGCCACCCGCGAACTGTCGCTGAGGCCGGACAACCCGAACGTGCCCGTGCGCACCCTGTCCGGCGGCAATCAGCAGAAAGCCGTGCTCGCCCGCTGGCTGCTGCGCGGCTGCCGGGTGCTGCTGCTGGACGAACCCACCCGCGGCGTCGACGTCGGCGCCCGCGCCGAACTGTACGCAGTCATACGGAGGCTGGCCGACGAAGGCCTCGCCGTCCTGCTGGTCTCCAGCGAGGTGCCCGAAGTGCTCGGCCTCGCCGACCGCGTCCTGGTGCTCCGGGAGGGCGACGTCGTCCACACGGCGCCCGCCCCGGAACTCGACGAACACCGTGTACTCGACCTCGTCATGGAAGGAAGTCCGGCGTCATGACGCAGCCCGTCTCCCCGCCGCGGGACAGCACCGACAAGGTGCCGGCAGCCGGCCCCGCGCCCGCCTGGCGCACCGTGCTGTTCCGCGCCGACGTCCGCACCCTGTCGCTGCTCGGCGTCCTCGCCGCACTCGTCCTCATCGGCGGCATCACCAAGCCGGACGAGTTCCTGGACACCCGCAACCTCCAGCTCGTCCTCACCCAGGCCTCCGTCATCGGCGTCGTCACCGTCGGCATGACCTTCGTCATCACCTCCGGCGGCATCGACCTGTCGGTCGGCGCGATCGTCGCCCTGGCCTCGGTGTGGGCGACCACGGTCGCCACCCAGGAGTTCGGGTTCGCCGGCATCCTGTTCACCGCCGTCCTCGTCGGCGTCGGCTGCGGTCTGGTCAACGGGGTGCTGATCGCTTACGGCGGGATGGTCCCGTTCATCGCGACGCTCGCCATGCTCGCCTCGGCCCGCGGTCTCGCCCTGCAGATCACCGACGGGCGGACCCAGGTCGTCACCATCGACAGCGTTCTCGACCTCGGCGAACGCGACGCCTACGTCCTCGGCATCCCGCCGCTGGTCCTGGTGTTCGCGGCGGTCACCGTCATCGGCTGGCTGGTCCTCAACCGGACCACCTTCGGGCGCCGCACCGTCGCCGTGGGCGGCAACGCGGAGGCGGCCCGGCTCGCCGGCATCGACGTCCGCCGCCAACGCCTGTACCTGTACCTGCTGTCGGGGCTGTGCTGCGGCATCGCCGCCTTCCTGCTGATCATCCTGGCCGGCTCCGGCCAGAACACCAACGGCAACCTCTACGAGCTCGACGCCATCGCCGCCGCGATCATCGGCGGCACCCTGCTCACCGGAGGCCGCGGCACCATCGTCGGCTCCGTGCTGGGCGTCCTGATCTTCACCACGATCACGAACATCTTCGCCCTGAACAACCTGCAGAGCGACGTCCAGCAGATCGCCAAGGGCGCGATCATCGTCGCCGCCGTGCTGGTCCAGCGCCGTACCGCGAGCACGACCTGACGAAAGGGTTCACCGCCATGCCAGAGCCGACACCTCTCACGAGCCGCAGAGGGCTGCTCTTCGGAGCCGCCGCCGTGTCCGCCGGAGTCCTCGTCACCGGCTGTACCAGCAACGAGCCGAGCGACGCCGAGCCGACCGCCAGTGACCGTCCGGCCGCCGACGACAAGCCCGGCAAGCCGGTCACCATCGGCTTCGCGGGACCGCAGGCCGACCACGGCTGGCTCAACGCCATCAACGACAACGCCAAGAAGCGCGCCGAGACGTACTCGGACGTCACCATGGAGACCACCGAGGGCTCCAACGACACCGCCCAGCAGATCGGCCAGATCGAGACCCTCATCAACAAGAAGGTCGACGTCCTGGTCGTGCTCCCCGCGGACGGCAAGGCGCTCACCCAGGTCGGGTTGAAGGCGATGCGCGCCGGCATCCCCGTCGTCAACCTCGACCGCGTCTTCAACTCCCCGCAGGCGTACCGCTGCTGGATCGGCGGCGACAACTACGGCATGGGGCTGAACGCCGGGCACTACATCGGTGAGAAGCTCAAGGACACCCCGAACGCCCGGGTCATCGAACTGGCCGGTCTGGACAACCTGGAGCTCACCAAGCAGCGCACCCAGGGCTTCGACGACGCGCTGAAGAACTACCCCAACATCAAGAAGGTGGCCCGCCAGGCCGCCGACTTCACCGTCGAGTCCGGCCAGGCCAAGATGGCCCAACTCCTGCAGGCCCAGTCGAAGTTCGACGCCCTGTGGAACCACGACGACGACCAGGGCGTGGGCGCGCTGCGCGCCATCGAACAGGCCGGGCGAGACGACTTCCTCATGGTCGGCGGCGCGGGCGCGCTCTCCGCCTTCCAGGCCATCAAGGCGGACAACGGCGTCCTCAAGGCGACCGTGCTCTACCCGCCGTCGATGGCCGCCTCCGCGATCGACCTCGCCCGCGCCCTCGGCCAGGGCAAGGGCGTCGGCGGCCTCGCCGAGTTCGAGATCCCCACCTCGCTGACCTGCTACTCGGCCGTCGTCGACAAGGAGAACGTCGACCAGTACATGTCCACCGGCTTCAAGTGAGGAGCCCCGCCCCACGGGCCTGACCAGCCCACCGGGCGGGGCCACCCCCGCCCGCCACGACGACGAGGAGGACATCCGTATGGCACAGCCGCAGCAGTCAGACGGGGCGGACGGCACGGAGACGGGGAAACCGCCCCTGCGCGTCGGCATGGTCGGCTACGCCTTCATGGGCGCCGCCCACTCCCAGGGCTGGCGCACCGCGGGCCGCGTGTTCGACCTGCCGATGAGCCCCGAACTGGCCGTCGTCTGCGGCCGGGACGCCACCGCGGTGCGCGCGGCGGCCGACCGCCACGGCTGGGCGGACACCGAGACCGACTGGCGCGCCCTGGTCGAACGGGACGACGTCGACCTCGTCGACATCTGCACCCCCGGCGACAGCCATGCCGAGATCGCGGTGGCCGCGCTCGCCGCGGGCAAGCACGTGCTGTGCGAGAAACCCCTCGCCAACACCGTGGCCGAGGCCGAGACGATGGCCGATGCCGCCGAACAGGCAGGGCGGCAAGGCCGGTTGGCGATGGTCGGCTTCAACTACCGCCGGGTCCCCGCGACCGCGCTGGCCCGGCGGATGGTGACCGAGGGCCGCATCGGCACCCTCCGGCACGTCCGGGTGACGTACCTCCAGGACTGGCTGGTGGACCCCGCGTTCCCGCTGACCTGGCGGCTGCGCCGGGAACAGGCCGGCTCCGGCTCGCTCGGCGATCTCGGCGCGCACATCGTCGACCTCGCCCAGCACCTGGCGGGTGAGCGGCTGGCGGGCGTCTCCGCGCTCACCGAGACGTTCGTCCGGCAGCGGCCGCTGCCCGCCGCGCCCACCAGTGGACTGGCCGCGGTCGACGCCGCCGGCACCGGCGAGGTCACCGTGGACGACGCCGCCCTGTTCACCGGCCGCTTCGCCTCCGGCGCCCTCGCCTCCTTCGAGGCCACCCGGTACGCCACCGGCCGCAAGAACGCGCTGCGCATCGAACTCAACGGCGAACGCGGGTCGCTGGCCTTCGACCTGGAACGGCTCAACGAACTCTCCTACCACGACGGCACCGAGCCCGGGGCGCACGCGGGCTTCCGCCGCATCCTGGTCACCGAACCCGACCACCCCTACCTGGACGCCTGGTGGCCGCCCGGCCACGGCCTCGGCTACGAGCACACCTTCGTGCACCAGGCCCGAGACCTGGTCCACGCGGTCGCCGAGGGCCGCACGCCCGAACCCTCCTTCGCCGACGGGCTGCAGGTGCAGCGCGTCCTGGCGGCGGTGGAGGAGAGCGCCCAGAAGAACTCCGTCTACACGCCGATCGCAGCCTGAGGAAAGGCAGACCCGTATGCCCCGCGACTTCACGCTGTTCACCGGCCAGTGGGCGGACCTCCCCCTGGAGGAGGTCTGCCGGCTCGCCCGCGACTTCGGCTACGACGGCCTCGAACTCGCCTGCTGGGGAGACCACTTCGAGGTCGACAAGGCACTCGCCGACCCGTCCTACGTGGACTCCCGGCGTCAGCTCCTCGACAAGTACGGCCTCAAGGTCTGGGCGATCTCCAACCACCTGGTCGGCCAGGCGGTGTGCGACGCCATCATCGACGAACGCCACCAGGCCATCCTGCCCGCCAGGATCTGGGGCGACGGCGAGGCCGAGGGCGTACGGCAGCGGGCCGCCGCCGAGATCAAGGACACCGCGCGCGCCGCGGCCCTCCTCGGCGTCGACACCGTCATCGGATTCACCGGCTCGGCGATCTGGCACCTGGTCGCCATGTTCCCGCCCGCGCCCGAGTCGATGATCGACCGCGGCTACGAGGACTTCGCGACGCGCTGGAACCCGATCCTGGACGTCTTCGACGCCGAGGGCGTGCGGTTCGCACACGAGGTCCACCCCAGCGAGATCGCCTACGACTACTGGACCACCGTCCGCGCGTTGGACGCGGTCGGCCGCCGGCCGGCCTTCGGGCTCAACTTCGACCCCTCCCACTTCGTCTGGCAGGACCTCGACCCGGTCGGCTTCCTGTGGGACTTCCGCGACCGGATCTACCACGTCGACTGCAAGGAGGCCCGCAAGCGCCTCGACGGCCGCAACGGCCGCCTCGGCTCCCACCTGCCCTGGGGCGACCCCCGGCGCGGCTGGGACTTCGTCTCCGCCGGCCACGGGGACGTCCCCTGGGAGGACGTCTTCCGCATGCTGCGCTCCATCGACTACCGGGGCCCCGTCTCCGTCGAATGGGAGGACGCCGGCATGGACCGGCTCCAGGGCGCCCCGGAGGCGCTGACCCGGCTGAAGGCGTACGACTTCGACCCGCCGTCGGCCTCCTTCGACGCGGCGTTCAACAGCTGAACCGCACGCCCGACGGCAGGTCGGGGACGGGGGCCGGAACGTCCGCCGGTCCCCGGTCCGACCTGCCCGAATCACGCTTTGTCCTGTGTTGGGGAAAAGTTCAACCAGCCCCGGCCCAAGGGGTGTTCGTTCAGGATGAACGCGGTTACCGTCCCTGAAGTGTTCAGGACACCCACACCGCCGGGATGACGGTGCACCCCGGCGCCCGCACCGCACGTCTTCGCACCCGTTCCGTACGGCCCCACCCCGTTCCCGGAGGGACTTCGTGCACAGAAGCAGACCCACATCCACCCACACCACGAGGCGTCCCAGACTTCGCACCGCCCTCGCCCTGCTCACCGGCCTGATGCTGGCCGCGGGGACCCCGGCGACCGTCGCCGGCGCCCACCCCGGGCACCCGGAACACGATGAACCAGCAGCCGCCGAAGGGCAGTTCCAGCAGGTACCGCTCGCCAAGGGCGAGCCCGAGACGGGCGAGCCGATGTCGCTCACCGTGCTCCCGGACCGCAGCGTCCTGCACACCTCGCGCGACGGCACACTGCGCCTCACCGACCAGGCGGGCGTCACCAAGGTCGCCGGCAAGATCCCCGTCTACAGCCATGACGAGGAGGGCCTGCAGGGCGTCGGCATCGACCCGGACTTCAAGAACAACCGGGCGGTCTACCTCTACTACGCCCCGCCGCTCGACACCCCCGCGGGCGACGCCCCGGAGACCGGCACCGCCGAGGACTTCGAGAAGTTCGACGGCGTCAACCGCCTCTCCCGCTTCGTCCTCAACCCCAACGGCACGCTGGACACGGCCAGCGAGAAGAAGGTCCTGGACGTCGCGGCCTCCCGCGGCACCTGCTGCCACGTCGGCGGCGACATCGACTTCGACGCCGAGGGCAACCTCTACCTGTCCACCGGCGACGACACCAACCCCTTCGCCTCCGACGGCTTCACGCCGATCGACGAGCGGCCGGGCCGCAACCCGGCCTTCGACGCCCGCCGCAGCTCCGGCAACACCAACGACCTGCGCGGCAAGATCCTCCGCATCAAGGTCGCCGAGGACGGCTCGTACACCGTCCCGGAGGGCAACCTCTTCGCCCCCGGCACCGAGAAGACCCGTCCCGAGATCTACGCGATGGGCTTCCGCAACCCGTTCCGGATCAGCGTCGACGACAAGACCGGCATCGTCTACGTCGGCGACTACGGCCCCGACGCCGGCGCCGCCGACCCGAAGCGGGGTCCGGCGGGACAGGTCGAGTTCGCCAAGGTCACCGAGGCGGCCAACTTCGGCTGGCCGTTCTGCACCGGCGACAACGACGCCTACGTCGACTACGACTTCGCCACCAAGGCCTCCGGTGAGAAGTTCGACTGCGCCGCCCCCAGGAACACCTCGCCGCACAACACCGGTCTCACCGACCTGCCGCCCGCCCAGCCCGCCTGGATCCCGTACGACGGCGGCTCCGTACCCGAGTTCGGCAGCGGCTCCGAGTCCCCGATGGCCGGCCCGGTCTACCGCTACGACCCCGAGCTCGACTCCAGTGTGAAGTTCCCCGAGGCGTACGACGGCGACTTCTTCGCGGGCGAGTTCGGCCGCCGCTGGATCAAGCGGATCGAGCAGACCGAAGACGGCTCCGTCGCGAAGATCAACGACTTCCCGTGGACCGGCACCCAGATCATGGACATGGAGTTCGGCCCCGACGGCGCGCTCTACGTCCTGGACTACGGCCTCTCCTGGTTCCAGGGCGACGACAACTCCGCGCTGTACCGGATCGAGAACGCCCAGGACGGCTTCTCCCCGATCGCCGAGGTGAGCGCCGACAAGACGTCCGGCGCGGCCGGTCTCAAGGTCGCCTTCACCGCCTCCGCCAAGGACGCCGACTCCTCGGACCTCACCTACAGCTGGGACTTCGGCGACGGCACCAAGGGCGAGGGCCTCAAGCCCACCCACAAGTACAAGAAGATCGGCACCTACACCGCGACCTTCACCGCGAAGGACCCCGAGGGCAACACCGGCAACGCCAGCGTCCGGATCGTGGTCGGCAACACCGAACCCAAGGTGAAGATCGAGGTCCCGGGCAACGGCAGCCTGGCCGCCTTCGGCGAGCCCGTCCCGTTCAAGGTGACCGTGACCGACCCCGAGGAGAAGGTCGACTGCTCCAAGGTCAAGGTCGTCTACAGCCTCGGCCACGACTCCCACGCCCACGAGCTGACCAGCGAGACGGGCTGTGAGGGCACCCTCAAGCCGCCCGCCGGAGACGGAGGTCACGACCCCAACGCCAACATCTACGGTGTCGTCGGCGCCGGTTACACCGACGGCGGGGCCAACGGCCAGGAGGCCCTGACCGGTACCGCCCGCACCGTGCTCCAGCCGCTGCACCGCCAGGCCGAGCACTTCACCACCCAGTCGGGCGTGAAGACCTACGACAAGACCGGCGCCAACGGCGGCAAGACCGTCGGCGACATCAACGACGGCGACTGGATCTCCTTCAGCCCCTACCGGTTCGACGGGCAGAAGAAGCTGACCGTGCGGGCTTCCTCCGGCGGCGCCGGCGGCTTCGTCGAACTGCGCACCGGCTCGCCCGACGGCAAGCTGCACGGCTCGGCGTACATCCCGCCGACCGGCGGCTGGGAGACGTTCCAGAACGTCGACGTGCCGCTGCGGTCGCTGCCGAAGAGCACCACGGAGATCTACCTGGTCTTCAGGGGCGGCGACGGCGCGCTGTACGACGTGGACGACTTAGAGTTCTCCACCCAGCCGTTCAAGAACGGCAAGAAGGTCCTGGTCTTCTCCAAGACCGCCGGCTTCCGGCACGACTCCATCCCGGCCGGCGTCGCCGCCCTGAAGGAGCTCGGCGCCCCGGCCGGCATCACGGTCGACGCGACCGAGGAGGCCGGACAGTTCACCACGGCCAACCTCGCCAAGTACGACGCGGTGGCCTTCCTGTCCACCACCGGTGACGTGCTCAACGCCACCCAGCAGAAGGCGTTCGAGAACTACGTCGGCAACGGCGGCGGCTACCTGGGCATCCACGCCGCCGCCGACACCGAGTACGACTGGGAGTTCTACGGCGGCCTCGTCGGCGCCCACTTCGACTCGCACCCGGCCATCCAGAAGGCCACCGTGCGCGTCGAGGACCACGACCACCCGTCCACCGCGCACCTGGACGACGCCTGGGAGCGCACCGACGAGTGGTACAACTACCGCACCAACCCGCGTGAGCAGGCCAAGGTCCTCGCCACCCTCGACGAGACGACCTACCAGGGCGGCACCATGAAGGGCGACCACCCGATCGCCTGGTGCCAGAGCTACGGCGGCGGCCGCTCCTTCTACACCGGCGGCGGCCACACCAAGGAGTCCTACGCCGAGGAGGCCTTCCGCGCCCATCTGCTCGGCGGTCTGCAGTACGCCACCGGCCAGGTCAAGGCGGACTGCAAGCCCGGCAAGGACTACCGGAAGATCTTCAACGGCCAGACCCTGGACGGCTGGAAGCAGGCCGGCCCCGGCACGTTCAACGTCAAGGACGGCACCCTGGAGTCCGAGGGCGGCATGGGGCTGCTCTGGTACCAGGCCAAGGAGCTGAAGTCGTACTCCCTCAAGCTCGACTGGAAGATGCGGGGCGACGACAACTCCGGGATCTTCGTGGGCTTCCCGGCCTCCGACGACCCCTGGTCCGCGGTGAACAAGGGCTACGAGATCCAGATCGACGCCACGGACGCGCCCGACCGCACCACGGGCTCCGTCTACTCGTTCAAGTCGGCGAACATCAAGGCCCGTGACCAGGTCCTGCGTCCGCCCGGCCAGTGGAACTCCTACGAGATCAAGGTCCAGGGCGAACGCCTCCAGGTGTTCCTCAACGGAGTCAAGATCAACGACTTCACCAACAAGGACCCCGAGCGGAGCCTGACCGACGGCCACATCGGCCTCCAGAACCACGGGGCCGACGACCAGGTCTCCTTCCGCAACATCCAGCTGAAGGAACTGCCCTCCTAAGGGCGACCGGAACGGCGGCGGGCGGAGGACGCCGGACCTCCGCCCGCCGCCGTTCCG
>NZ_LIQT01000001.1 GCF_001418415.1 Streptomyces hirsutus | reverse complement strand
GCGGACTCCTCGGATGAACGCACACGGTGAACGGGTCGTCGAAACCCTGCGACGTGAAGTCCTCGACCACCTGCTGATCCGGAACGAGACCCCTGCCCGCCGGGTCCTGAACGCCTGCGCCTGACACGACAACCGCCGTCGCCCGCATCGGGCTCGGGGACAGTTTTTGCCCCTCGCGCACGAGCACCCGGCACCCAAGACCGACCTGACCGCGCACCGAGTCCTCCGCCGCCGGGTACTCGGCGGCGTCATCAACGAGTACCGGTACGCCGCCTGATCAGCGGCGACGAGTTTCCGAACGGCACAGGTGTCGGAGGTGTCCATGTGCAGTGCTGACTGCCCGCCCGACGCGAACTCATCACCACCACGCGAATCCCGCCCCGTCCCCACCTCGCCCCTGCCGGTTCCGGGCTCCGACCGGCCTCGCCGCCGCTCCGCCCGGTGTGCCGGGGAGCGGGTCGCACAGACGTATCACTCGCTCGATCGAGCTAACCCCGGACCCGGAAGGATCACCGGGGCCGCCCGCACTCATACGCTCCACGAGTGACTCGTACGAACGCCTTGAACACCGGCCGCGACGACTTCCTCAGCTGGGCGACGGGAGAGAGAGGCGTCGCACTGCCGGCGCGCCTCACGGACGCTGTGCTGACGATGCTCGCGCTGCGCGGAGCGGACCGCAGGGCGGGCCTGCCGGAGCCGACCCCCGGCCTGTTGCGGCAGGTGCTGCACGAGGACCTGCCGCAGCTGCTGTGCGCCGGCGACGACGAGCTGGACGCCCTGCCCGGCGTCCTCGGCACCCTCGCCGACCGGGTCCGGGCAGCGGGCCGGCTCAACGCCAAGCGTCACGCGCGCCTGCTCGCCGCCGTCGAGGACGCCGTGCCCGGCTTCCGCCGCGCCATGGCGGACCCGGCGAATCTGACCTGGCACCGCTGGTACGCGTCGCTGCTGACCGCCGACGGTGTCGACCCGGACGACCCCGCCGCCGTGGGGGCCTGGCTCGACGCCCACGAGAACACACCGCACGCCGACCGGCCGGCCCTGCCCGAGCCGCTGCACCGTTCCGACCTCGCGGAACGGACGTTCGCCGTGCGGATCCGTCTCGGCGAGGCGCTGCTCGCCGCGTTCGCCCGCGACACCCGCGAGACATCACCGGCAGGCCCGCTGCTGCCCACACCGCCGCTGGACGACCGACGCCCCGACGACGCGCTCAGCAGTGAACTGGAGCGCATCGCCGATGTGTTGACCGACCGGTGGACCGCGGCGGGGCTCGCCGAGGCGTTCGCCGCCCGGCACGCCGCACTCGCCCCCGCCCCGGAGACGATGCCGCACGTCGCGCTCGCCGACCGCATGCTCGACGAACACCTCGACTACTACGGCGACTCGTCCGTCCCGCTGCCGCCCCCGCCGGCGGTCCCTTCGCCCGACGAGATCCGGGACCTGCTGCACGCCGCCCCGCTACCCGCGGCGCTCGCGGCCGGGACCTTCGACGACGAGCTGCGCGACATCGCGGAACGCTGCGGCCTGCCCGGCCCCGCCACCACCGTGTGGACCGACGGCACCCCGCAGGAGCTGCTCGAGCTGGCCGCCGACGTCCTGGCCGCCCAGGCCGAACGGCTGCCGCTGGTCACCGGCCCGCAGGAGGCGTACTCGTTCGACGCAGCGCACCTCCTCTACTCGCTGTACGAACGCGGCAGCACCCCCGACTCGGTCGCCCGCAAGATCGCCGACGCGAAGTCCGACGGCCTGCCACCCGAACTGGAGGACGCTCCGACACCCGTGTCGCGCAACGCCCCCGACGCCTACGAGCTCCCGTCGCCCGAGGAGCTGTCCCAACTCCTCGGGATGCCCGCCGTCACGGACGCCGACCGCGCCGAACTCGACGCCCCCGCACACGGACTGGCGTCGCTCGTGGACCAACTGGCCGCCACCGGCTGCGTCTTCCGTACCGGCGACACCTACGGGCTCACCCCGCTCGGCGCCGCCGTCATGCGCCACGTGCTCACCGCCGGCCATGTGGCCGCCCCCGACCAGGAAACCGTGGCGGAGTGGAACGCGGCCGAGACCGTGGCCGCCACCCGCCACTGGCCCACCCGGATCGCCGCCGCCACGCTTGCCGCGTGGGCCGCGCACCGCGGTGGCACGGACGAGGCATGGGGCGAACTGCTCGGCGCCGTCTCCGCAGCCAAGGCCGACGAGGCCGATGCCGCCCGCACGTCCGAGTACTTCGCCCGCCTCGATGTCGCCGCGATCCCCGACACGGTGCTGCGCGCCGCGCTCACCGACCCGGTGACCGGGGCCGCCGCCCGCGGGCTGCTGCTGGCCCGGGGAGAGTCCGTCCCCGAGGACACGGTCCCTCTCACCGCCCGCGCCACGGTGCTCGTCGAGGAGCTGGAGCAGCGCTGGATCGACGACATGCTCGGCCATGTGAAGCGCCGGGACGACGCGGGCGAGACGGGCATCCCGGCCGCGGCCGACATCCCGCCGACGACCCTGCTCCCCGCCTTCGACACGGCGGCCGCCGCCTGGCCCGGCGGCGCCGCAGCCCTCGCCGACGCCCTGGCCGAGGCGGACCCGGGCACGTCACTGCGCATCCTGGGCACCCTGCACGCCCACCACCCGGACCGCGTGGTGGCAGACGCGGCGGCCCACGCGAAGAAGACGGCGCAGCGGGCATCGTCCGGGCGCCGCCGCTGACATGCCCCGGGCCCCGGCCGACAGCCTGCAGGCGCGCCCACCCTGCTGCGTACCAACGCCCGGGCCCGGCAGGGCTTTGCCAGGGGTGACGGCCGGGGAGTTCGGCGGGGAGATGTTCGCGCCGCTGGTGCGGCAGGGGCAGGAGGTCGTTGAGGAGTTCCTGGACGACTTCGAGTCGGGCGGCGCCCAGGGCTTGCGGGTTCGCTGCGGTCTGTCCGGCGGTGATGAGCCGGGCGAGCCGCACCGTTGCAGTGAGGAGATCCGGTCAGGATCGATCTTGCTCTGTTGGGCTGCGTGGACCCCCGGTCGCCATCACGGGAGAGGGCGGTACGTACGACCGCCCTCTCCCGTCCCAGGCGGATCTTCAGGGCCTGGTGGCGATGACCGCCTCGGTGTGGATCACCTCGTCGAACCGGCCGGACGGGGCGAAGGCGAGCAGCGCTGCGCGCAGGTCCTGCTCGTAGGCGTCCTTCTTCTCGCCGAGCTGGGCGGGGCTGGAGTAGGAGAGACTGAAGACCCAGCCGAGGACCTCGTCCACGGTGCGGGTCAGGGTGTGGTCCCAGCGCGCGGTGTCGACCTGGGAGAACGGGCTGCGGGCGAGGACGTCCTGGTGGCGTTCCTTGGGGTGGGAGGAGGCGCCGGAGCCGGCGCGGCGCTCGGGACCGAGGTAGCGGGTGCGGACCTCGTCGACGACCTGCCGCCATGGGGCGGGCTCAAGGTCGCCGGGGGCGCCGCGGGAGGCGAGGACGATCGCTCCGCCCGGCTCGATGATCCGGTCGAGGTCTCGGGCGACCCGGTCGCGGTCCATCCAGTGATACGCCGCGCCCATGACGGTGAGCAGCACGGGTCCGATGGAGAGCGTCGGGAGCGTTGTGGAGTCGCCCTCGCGCCAAGTGATGTTGGTGATGCCGTGCTCGGCGGCCAGGCGGCGGCCCTCTTCGAGCATGCCCTTCTCGGGGTCGACGGCGATGACCTCGCCGACGAGCGGGGCGAGTTCGAGGGCGATGATGCCGGGGCCTGCGCCGAGATCGAGGGTGCGCTGGGTGCCGTCCAGGCCGAAGCGCTCGGCGAGCAGGGTGTAGAAATCGGGCGCGTAGCGGGGCCGGAAGGCGGCGTAGTACGGCACGGTGGACGCGAACAGCTCTCCGGGCGTGTACGAGGGGGTGGAGGAGGTCACGGGTCCAGTCTCTCGCGGTGGTGCGGTCAGGGTCGGGTGATCGGTCAACGAGCCGGGGCGCCGGTCAGGTGCTGCCACCAGTCGGTGAGGGGGCGGGCACCGGAGCCGTCGGGGCGGCGGTCGCGGGCGCCGAGGAGCTGCCGCTCGACGGCGTCGAGGTCCGGCCGGTGGAGGAGGGCGAGGTCGGGGTCGTCGACCGCGTTGAGCCACCGGTAGCCGTACTGCAGGCGCTGTCACGTTGTTGGGTGGGTCGGTGTCTGACGGTGTGCCGGGGCGTGGTGGGCTTGCGGTCCGGTCCTGTGTTCAGGCCGTGGTGGGCCGGCCGGGGCCGGTGATCTGGTCCCAGACGGCGAAGCGGATGGCCATCTCGGCTCGGCGGTCGGGGCGGCCTCACGATCCCGCCAGGCCGCCTCACCCGAACGGGGTCGCCCGGAGCGCGACGGCCGGTACCGGCGGCTAGCGTCCGGAACGAAGCCCGCAGGTGCGACAGTCCGTTCCGTAGGGGGAATCGCAGCCTTCGACCCGTATGGAGGCTCCGCCGTGCGTCGGCCCGAAGCCACGCGTCACACCGCAAGAACCGCCCTCATATGCCTGCCGCTGGCTCTGGGACTTCTGGGCGCTTCGCTCACGGGCTGTGTCGCCACGGTGGCCACGAAGGCCGAGGGCGCGCCGAAGGCCTGCACCTCCGCCCAGATCTCCAAGGGCGGCAGCTGCATTCCCGCCGATAGCGACTCCTTCATCAAGAAGCAGGTCGCCGACTCCCTGAAGAAGGACAAGCTCACCGCAGCCATGGCTGGGGTCTGGATCGACGGGGAGAAGGTCACGAGCGTCGCTTCCGGAGAGACGATGACGGGCGTCCCCGCGACGACCGACATGCACCTGCGGATCGGCGCGGTCGCCATTCCGTATCTGACGACCGAACTGCTCAAGCTCGTCGACGAGGGCGAGGTCCGGCTCGACGACAAGATCTCCCGGTGGCTCCCCGACCTGCCGCACGCGAAGGCCATCACCCTGAAGATGGTTGCCTCCAGCACTTCCGGCTACGCGGACTACGTCCAGAACCCCGACTTCATCGCCGCGCTCTACAAGAATCCCTTCCGGCGCTGGACGCCGGAGGAACTGCTGGGCTTCTCCCTCTCCAAACCCCTCCAGAAACCGCCCGGGTCGGGGTTCGCCTACTCGCATGCCAACTGGGTGATCCTGGGCGACATCATCTCCAAGGTCAGGAAGAGGCCCCTTGCGGAAGTGATGCGCGAGGGAATCCTCAAGCCCCTCGCTCTGACCGGAACCGACAACCCGTCCACGGCCGAGATCCCCGCCCCGGTGCTGCACTCCTTCGACAACGAGCGGGGTGTGTTCGAGGACGCCACCTACTGGGACCCGTCATGGACGCTGGCTCCGGGAGCGGTCATGACGGGCACGCTGGAGGACATGGGGAAGTCGGCGGCAGCGTGGGGCGAGGGGAAGCTGCTCACGCCCGAGTCGCACAAGGTGCAGATCACCCCCGTCGCCAAGGTAACGCCGAGGACGTCCTACGCCCTGGGGCTGGCAGTGCAGAACACCTGGCTCCTGCAGAATCCGTCGTTCGCCGGCTACCAGGGATCGGTCGCCTATCTGCCCTCCAGGAAGATCGCGGTCGCGACGGTTGCGACACAGGGAATGGGCAGCGACACCGCCGAGAACTTCAGCACCGCGCTCCTGGTGTCGATCGCCCATCATCTCGCCCCGGAGAAGCCACTGATCCTGGATTGAGCGGCGGACGTCGCGCGGGCGGGACTGTCGTCAAATGCCACGCCCACATCAGCAGTGATGCGAGGGCGACGGCGGCTCGGCAGGACTCGCAGTCTTGTCGTACCGAGTCGCGATGCCGCGCCACGGCACCGTCAGCCAACGTGACAGTGCCGTGGCGCGGGCAGCGGGCGGAACGGTGAGCACCGCATCGTTCGTACTTCGCGAACGGTTTCCCGCTGCAACCGTTGCCCACACCGATCGCCGGTCCTGACGAGACGAACCGCCTCGGCATACGTCGGCACCGTCACGCCTCGTGCCTGATGCGTGACGGTGCGAGCGGAACAACCTGTGGGGCTCGGTTATTCATCGCTGCGAGTGAGGGCGCATCTCGGGCGCCTTCAGGGGCGGTTGGGATCATGTACGAGTGATCGTGCCGTTGCTGTACAAGATGACCCGGAAGCCGCTGTCCGTCCCGACGGTGCTTTTGCGCCGCGACACGGCCAAGGGACGCGCGGCTGCTCGTGCTGCGGCACGAGAACGCGGTGCTGCGTCGGCAGCTCAAGGAGCCGGTGCGCCACGAGCCCGCGGACCGGTTCTGGCTCACGGCACTGTCCGCACTCACCGCCCGCCGCCGCCGGCGAGCGGTCCTCCCGATCACCCCGGGGACCCTGCCGGCTTGGCACCGCCGACCGATCGTGGCGAAGTGGGACCACACCGCCCGACGCGGCCGAACCGGCCGCCCACCCACCAAAGCCGCGCTCAAGAAGCCCACCCTCCGCCTGGCCAGGGAGAATCCACGGTGGGGGCACAGAAGAGTCCAGGGCGAACCGGCCCGGCCCGGGCACCCGATCGCCGCCTCCACGGTGTGGCAGATCCTCAATGCTGCCGGGCATCGACCCGGCCCCACGCCGCTCCGGCCCCGGCTGGCGCGCGTTCCTCACTGCCCAGGCCGAGGGGATCATTGCCGCGGACTTCTTCCACCTCGACACCGTCCTGGGCAAGCGCCTGTATGTGCTGGCGTTCCTCGAGCACGGCACCCGGCGCCTGCACCTGACCGGCGTTACCGCCCACCCGACCCGGGCACGGGCCGTCCGGCAGGCCCGGAACCTGGCCGCCGACCCGGGCAGGCGCACGGACTCGCTGCGGTTCCCGCCGCGGGACCGCGACGACACATACGGTGCGGCGTCCGACGCGGTCTTCGAGGCCGAGGACCTGGATGTGATCTTGAGTGCGCCGCGGGCTCCCCGGGTGAACGCACACTGCGAGCGGGTGATCGGAAGTATCCGGCGCGAGGCCCTCGACCACGTCCTGATCATCGGCGAGACCCACGCCCGGCAGGTGCTGGCCAGCTATCAGGACCACTGCAACAGGCATCGGCCGCACCGGGCACGCCAACAGCTCCCACCCGACGCCGACCGCCGGCCCCGCCACCGTCCGCGACGACCGAAGACTCCTGCGTACCCGAGTCCTCGGCGGCGTCATCAACGAGTACCGATACGTTGCCTGACGTGCAGCGATGACTTTCCGAGCCCTGCAGGACAGCGGTCCATGAGCGTCCCATCCCAAAGGTTTCGACGCAATCCACTATCCGGCAGGCCATATACGGGCGCCTCCCGGAGCCGCGGACAGGGCCATCGGCCCGCGGTACCCGCGAGCCGGTCGCCCGAGAGCACAGGCGGCCGCGCAACACCCATGGGCCCCTACCGATTGCGGGCCTGCGGTGGTGCTGCATTTCATGGATCCCATGCAGCAACAAACCTCTCCACCAGACGGTGCCGTGCCTCCGATGGAGCGATCGCACTGGGTGGCCTTCGCCGGAATCCTGCTATTGGTCAGCGCCCTCTTCAACCTGCTCAACGGATTTGTGGCGATCTTCAATCACGGCTACTACTCGATCGTCTATTCCGAGGGCAACCGGCTGCTCATCTTCAACTACACGGCTTGGGGCTGGATCTGGGTCGCCATCGGCATCGTGATGGCCCTGGCGGGTCTCGGCGTGCTCGTGGGCTCCAGAGCGGCGCGGCTGACGGGTATCTGTCTGGCAGCGCTCTGTCTCGTCGGTCAGATGATCTTCCTTCCGGTCTACCCATTCTGGTCTCTGTTCACGATGGTGGTGTCTGTGCTGGTCATCTACGGTCTGCTAGCCGAGCCGCGGCACGTGCACGGCGCGCGCGTGTAGCGCAGCGCAGGCCCGGCGGGTGAAGTGGATGGTCGTTTCTGCGGCAGTGGCGGTGGGCGTGGTCATCTGGTGGTCTTCCGGTTCCGAAGGGCTGCCGCGGTGAAGCGCGTCATTTCTCGGCTGGGGTGAGGGCTCGGGGAAGGCGTAGCTGGAAGCATGCTCCGAGGGTCCGGGGGGTGAGGGTGAGGGTGCCTCGGTGGCGGTGGGCCAGGTCGCGGGCGATGGCGAGGCCCAGGCCGGTGCCGCCGTGGTCGCGGGAGCGGGCGTCGTCGAGCCGGACGAAGCGTTCGAAGATGCGCTCGGCGTCCTCGGTGGGCACGCCCGGTCCGTCGTCGTGCACCGTGAGGACGACCCAGGCGTCCTGGTTTCGGATGGTGATCTGGATGCGGTGTGCGGCGTGGCGGGCGGCGTTGTCGATGAGGTTGCGCAGCAGTCGTTCGTATTCGTCGGGGTTTCCGTGTGCGTGCGCGGGGGCGGTGCCGTCGCAGGTCAGGGTCAACGGTCGTTCGGTGAGGGGGTATTGCTCGGTCAGCCGGGAGGCGAGGGCTGTCAGGTCGACGGCTTCGGGGCTGGCTGTGGGGGTGCGGGTGTCGAGGCGGGCGAGGAGCAGCAGGTCTTCGGCGAGGGCGTGGAGGCGGCGGGTCTGTCGTGCGGCGGTGGTGGCCGCAGCGGGCCAGTCGGTGCGTTCCGGGTAGGCGAGCGCGACTTCCAGGCTGGCCAGCAGTGTGGTGAGGGGGCTGCGTAGTTCGTGGGCGGCGTCCGCGACGAAGCGGCGTTGCTGGGCGGCGGCGTTGTCGAGGCGTTGGAGGGTGGTGTTGATGGTGGTGGCCAGGGCGGTGATCTCGTGTCCCGTGGCGGGCACGGTGACGCGTTCGCGGGGGTCGCTCGCGGTGACCGAAGCGGTGAGGACGCGGATGGCTTCGACCGGCCGCAGCGCGATGCGGACGGCGAAGTAGGCGGCGGCGGCGATCAGTACGAGGCTGACGAGCCCGGACCGCAGCAGCAGGCGGTCGGTTGTCTCGGTGATTTCCTCGGCCGCGCTCGGGAGCACCACCACATAGACCCGCAGCTTGGCGTCGGCGGCGACACCCAGAGCGGCGACCTCGTCGCTGCTCAGTTCATCGGCTTCGATGTCGGCCGCCAGGACCTGATACATCCCGCCGGCCATGTCGCCTCTGATCCCGGGGTTGTAGTCGCGGTTCACCGGCAGGCGGACTGAATTGGGCGACCCTTGCCCGGTCGGGGCGGGCAGCACGTGGCGGGTGCCGGAATCGAAGTCCTCCATGCCTCCGCCGTAGGCGACGGCGGTGCGTCGGCCGGTCGCGACGACCTCGTACGGCACGGCGCTCGCGCGAGCGGGAACCACTCCCTCTCTCAGCTGGTCGCTGAGGGCCAAGAGCTGTGCCACGGCCTGTTCGGTGGCGATCTGCGTGCTCTGGCGGTAGACGTCGCGGTGTACCCACCAGCCTATGGCGGCCAGGACGACGGCGGCAGTCGAGGCAACGGCCAGGGCCGTGCGGGCTCGTACCGAACGCGGCCACCAGCGGAGTCGCGGCTCAGTCGCGTTCACGGTCGTCCACCAGCCGGTAGCCGGTACCCCGTACGGTCTGCAGGGACTGCCGGTGGAACGCGGCGTCCACCTTCTTGCGGAGGGCGCTGACGCGCGCCTCCACCAGGTTGGGATCCTCGGCCTCGTCGGGCCACGCGTGATAGAGCAGATCCGTTTTGGAGACCGCCTGGCCCGCCCGGCGGGCCAGCAGCTCCAGCACGGCGAACTCCCGGGGTGTGAGGTCCACTCGGGCCCCGGCCCGGCGGCAGACCCGGCCGGCGACATCCAACGAGAGGTCGCCCACGGCAAGGACGGGCGGGGCGACCGTGGCGGCTCGTCTGACCAGGGCCCGCAGCCGTGCGACGAGCACCATGTAGGAGAAGGGTTTGGCCAGGTAGTCGTCGGCCCCCGTGTCCAGGGCCTCTGCCTGATCCCAGTCCCCGTCCTTGGCGGTGAGTACCAGGATGGGGGTCGCGTTGCCCTCCCGGCGCAGCTGGGCGCAGACCTTGTAGCCGTTGAGTCCGGGCAGCATCAAGTCCAGTACGACAAGGGCGTATTCGCCGGTCCGGGCCATCCACAGTCCCTGTCGGCCGTCATGGGCGAGGTCGACGCTGTAGCCCTCGGCGGTCAGACCGGTGTGCAGGGTGTGGGCAAGGTCCACCTCGTCTTCGACCACCAGGATGCGCATGTGGTGCAGCCTCGCACAGCGCCGGCCCGCTTTCCTGATCGGCCGGTCAGGTTGGATCAGCAACCGGTCAACGAGGTCCGGGCACGCTGGCGGAAATTCTTCGCCACTGCTGAAAGGCCCTGTCGTCGATGTCCGTTGATGAACGTGCGCCCGCCGTGATCGAGACGGTCGCTGCTCCCCCACCCGTCCGTCGGCCGTCACCGCGCCCGGCCCGAGCGGTTGTCGTCCTCGCGCCCATGCTGCTGACCATCGCTCTTGGACTCTGGGGCATCCGCAGGAAGAACACCATGTGGGGGGACGAGTCCGTCACCTATCAGCTCGCACACCGCGACCTTTCGCAGATATGGCTCACCGCCCAGCATGTCGATCTGGTCCATGCCCTCCACTACGCCGTGATGCATGAGATCTTCGGTCTCTTCGGCGCAGGACTGCTGACGTTGCGGCTGCCGTCCGTGCTGGCGATGTCCGCGGCGGCGAGCGCAGTCGGGCTTCTGGGCCTGCGGCTGGCGGGGCCGCGTGTCGGGCTGCTGGCCGGGCTGGTGTTTCCGCTCCTTCCTCAGGTGCAGAAGTACACGCAGGAAGGCCGCTCGTACGCCATGGTCTGTGCCCTGGTCGCCTGGGCCACCTATGCGCTCGTGGTCGGCGTCACGCGTCACGCCCGATGGCGGTGGGCGGTCTACGGCTGCACCATGCTACTGGCCTGCCTGCTCCATGAGTTCGCGGTTCTCGCCCTGGTCGCACACGGCGTCACACTGGTCGTCTCCCGTGTTCCGCGACCGGTGCTGAGGGCGTGGGGTGTGGCTTCCGCAGGCGTGGTGGCCGGGCTGTTGCCGCTGGCGATCCGCAGTGCGGAGCAGTCCGCGCAGGTGTCCTGGATCGACGTACCGGTGCGGCTTCCTGAATTCCTGGCCGCGGCGGTCGTGGGCGTGGCGTGTGCCCTGGCGCCCGTGGCGGCGAGGGGACCCGTGCGGCTCCCTGTGCTGGCTGTGCCGATCATTGTGCTTCCGTGCCTTCTGCTGCTGATCGCCTCGTTGGTCAAGCCCCTCTTCGTCGATCGGTACGTGCTCTACAGCAACATCGGAATCGCCTTGCTGGTGGGCGCCGGCATGGATCACTTCCACCAGATGCGGAAGTCGTCCCGCAACGCGGCGGTTGCGGGAGTGGTCGCGGTTGCCGTACTGGCCGCACTCGTCCTGACGGGCCTTTGGCTGAGGACGCCCCAGAGCCGGAGCAATGACGTCACCGCCATCGGCGCCACCGTACGCAAGGTGGGCCGTCCCGGCGACGGACTGCTCTATCTCTCCGGCCAGCACCGGATCTGGACCGCGGCCAACCCCGGGGACACCCGTTTCCTGAGGGATCTGGCCCTGGCACAGGATCCCGTTTCGTCGAACACACTGGCAGGTGTCGAGCTTCCCGCCCCAGATATAGCGGCCCGCATGCTGGAATTCGACCGAATCGTCGCGGTCCGCGGCCCGGCGGGCGCGCAATCGCCGACCGACCCGCAGGAGGAAGCGAAAACAAGCACCCTGCGGCGCCACTTCCGCGAGTACGGGACAACCCATGTCAACGGGGCGCGAGTCACCGTCTATGTCCGAGACCACGACCCGTCTCCGAAGGCCGGTCCTGGATCCAACAGCCCGGGAGCGAGCGGTGGGGTGAGGTGACCGCGACTGGTGCCGGCCCGGCCGTCACCACCGCCGTCACCCTGTCTCGACCCGGAAGCCACGGACCTTGACTTGCCGGTCGCTGCTGCCGTGGGAGGCTGCGGCTGTTCTCCGCCGCTGCCCAACTCATCGCGACCGCACGCCAACGGCGCCTGCGATTCGCCCGCCACTGGCCATGGACGGAAGAGATCACCGACACGATCAGTCGGCTCGGCACCTTCCTGGACCCAGGCTGACCGGCAACAGCCCGGGAAAGATCCGGGACATCGGGGATGTCGGCGATGTCGATCTCCTCGAACCCCGACGAGCGGCAGAGCCACCGACGGGATCGTGGCAACCGGCGCCCACCCGATGCGACGAGCGGGCCGCCTGCGTGCCCGCACACGCACCGCGACGACGAATGGGGCGGCAACCGAAGCTGACGACCGAACACGAAAGGCCGAGGGCAGAGCGAAAGTCAGGTAGCGATTTGGGGAGTGCCGGCCATGCTGGTGCTCTCGGGGATCGTGGCGATCACGTCGATTTCCACTGCTGCGTCCAGGGCCAGGTCGGTGACGCCGACCGTGGTGCGGCTTGGCAATGGGCCACCGAACCACGTCCGGTATGCCGCATTGAGACCTGTACAGCATGAATCCGCCCTGGTCGGCGGTGCTGGCGTGGGTGGTCGGTGGCGTACTTGTGCTGGTCGAGGGCGGGAGGCTGGAGTGCAGATCGTCTGACACGTCCGGATGGGGGTTCTTGGCCCGACCTCGGCTTCGTCGGCCTCGGCGGTGGTGGCGACGACAGCAGCGCCCCGGCGGTCATCACCGGCTACGAGAAGCCCAGGGGAAAGAAGCTCCCGCCCGCGAAGAAGCAGGTCAACCAGCTGATCGCCGCAGAACGAGCCGCCTGCGAACATGCCTTCGCACACCTGAAGAACTGGTGGGCACCGGCCCGTCACCTCGGCCGCCGTGAGCACATGGACGACACCGTCCAGGCCGTCGCCGGCCTGTTGTCCCAGCAGCAGAACGCAGACCAGATCCTGGCCTGGCAGACGTGAGCGTAGAAGCCCCACCGACCTCTTCAACGTCTCACCGCTAACCGTGCACGAGCTCGTTGACCTTGCCGTTGATCAGACACTCCCCTGCGTGACGGTGCGAGCGGAACAACCGTCGAGGACAGGACGGGCGGCACCCTGGAGGAAGAGAAGGTGCGAAGGCGGGAGAGGAGGCGTGATGCGAACCAGCGAAGAGATCTATCACCGGGTTCGCTGGGACCCGAGGTTCGATCCGGCCCGGTTCGTGCTGGGGATCCGCCGGCGCGGGGATGGCCTCGAACGCGTCCCGCTGCCCTCGTTCGTACCCGGGGGCGACATCCCGTGGCACCGGGTGGTGTTCATCGAGGCGGACGGCGAGCTGGTCTGGGACCGGGCCACGGGCGTGGACCGCATCGACAGGTCGGATGCCGGCCAGGTGCGGCACCCGCAAGCGGCCCTGAGCTTCGACACGAGCCCCGGCAGGGGCGAGCCCGCCGGCGTCCTCGATGTGCCCCCGACGGCCCGCACGGCGGTGGCCTGGATCCCGCCTGCGGAGCTGTGGCCGCCGATCCAGGACATCCGCCGGGAGCACGATCCGCAGATCCACCGGTGGCCGCCGCACGTCAATGTGCTCTTCGGCTTCGTGCCGGAGTCCCACTTCGAGCGGGCTGCCCCGCTGCTTGCCGCGGCGACGGCCGACACGCCGGTCTTCACCGCCCGGCTGGACGGGGTGCGTACCTTCCGGCACAGGGCGTACTTCACCGTGTGGCTCGACCCGACGGCAGCAGGCAAGGCGCCGTGGGCGGACCTGCAGCGCCTACTGCAGCAGCGGTTCCCGCGCTGTCGTGGGCCCGCCAAGAATTTCACCCCCCATCTGTCCCTGGGCCGGACCCGGGACCCGCGGCGAGTCACCGCCGCATGCGCCACCCGGCTCGACGCGATGACGGCGACGGTCTGGGAACTCGTCCTGCTCTCACGCAGCGGCGACGGACCGATGCGGCCACGGGCCACGATCGCCCTGCGAACGGGCGAGGTCCGCCGACTGCCCGGGCCCGGCCCCGAGGCGCCGGGCCCGGAGGACACGGCATGGCTCTCCCCGATCACTGACAGGTGAGGCCATGGCCAGGTGGGGAAAAGGCTTGAGAAGTCATCCGCAATCCGAACTTCTTCTATGACTTTTCGCTGGTCAGGCATGGTTCGCAGGATTCTGCGGCAGGGTGTGGCGTCTGATCGTCGAGGTCGAACGGGGAGCGCGGTGCCGTCGCCGCCGGGGTTGCTGGAGAAGCGGCGGAATGCCGCTCAGGTACTGGTGGAACGACTCGAGGGTGAACTCGCCGAGGCGAGGGCGATGCTGGAACGCCGGGTGGTGACGATTGAGGAGTTCGTGGAGGCCCTGGCCCCGGAGGGGGACGCACTGGCGGGGCTCGGACGTTGTCAAGTTGTCCATGGTGTGTCTGGCTGATGGAGTGACAGGGTGTGGTGGGGCCGGGTGCCGGGGCCGTGTCAGGTCTCGGTGGGCAGGCTGGTGCTGCCGGTGATCTGGTGCCAGGTCTCGAAGCGGCGGTGCATCTCGGCGTGGTACTGAGGGGCGGTGAGGCGGTGGCGTCGGGGCCTGAAGTGCGGTGAGGTCGCGCTGAACACGGACAGGAGCCGCTGTGTCCCGGTGGTGGAACGGGAGCCCTTCAGCGCGTGCTCGCGCTGAAGGGTGGGCTGGTGGGAGTTCTCCGCCCGGGTGTTGAGGTACTTCGACTGCCGGTGTTCGACCGAGGGCATCAACTCCCGGTGGACGACGACGTAGGAGCGGAGCCTGTCGGTGACCAGTACCCGGGGCACCCGGCATTGCTTCTTCATCAGCTTGGCCGGGAACCGCTTCACGGCCGCCGCGTCGCGCCGGGACCGCACCAGGACGTCCAGCACGTTGCCGTCCTGATCGACCGCGCGCCACAGGTAGCGCCGCACCCCGTTGACCTTCACGAAGACCTCGTCGAGGTGCCACGTGTCGCCGGCCCGCGACCGGTGGCAGCGCAGAGCCCGGCGGCGTACTCGGGCCCGAACCGGGCGCACCATTGCCGGATCGTCCCGTGGGAGACGATCACGCCGCGGGTGAGCAGCAGCTCCTCGACCTCGCGGAAGGAGAGTGGGAAGCGGTGGTAAAGCCACACCGCGTGCGCGATGATCTCCGCCGGGTACCGGTGTCCCTGGTACGACGGCGACGCGCTGTCCACGGATGCGCCCTCCCAGCATGACCAACCAGAAGATCATCCCATCCGGTCAGTCAACGTGACAGTGCCCGATGGGCCTGTACGCCAGGAGCAGCCTCTTCTTGGTCTTCTTCTTCGCCACGTGGATCTCCCGGATCGGTCGCGTCGGTTCCGTATGGATCAGTCGAATCGGCTGCGCACCGGTTCGGTGCCTGGGTGGGGCAGAGCGTCAGGGGCGGCCCCGCGCGGCTGCCTCCCCGTCCGCGCGGACCGGCCCGGGCGGCGTCCCGTCGCCGAACGGCCGGCCGCCCAGGTCCTCGCGGTGATGAGGGGCCGACCAGCCGGACAGATCGGGGCCCAAGGGCACGATGCCGGTCGGGTTGATGCCGGTGTGAACCTGGTAGTAGTGCCGTTTGATGTGGTCGAAGTCGACGGTGTCGCCGAAACCGGGCGTCTGGTAGAGATCGCGGACGTACGCCCACAGCACCCGGTTCTCCGTCAGTTTCCAGCGGTTGCACTTGAAGTGGCCGTGATAGACGGCATCGAACCGCACCAGCGTGGTGAACAGCCGGATGTCCGCCTCCGTGATCGTGTCGCCGACGAGGTACCGCTGCCCCGCCAGCCGCCGCGCCAGGAGTTCGAGCCGCCGGAACACGCCCGTGCACGCCACCTCGTACTCCTGCTGACCGGTGGCGAAGCCCGCCCGGTACACCCCGTTGTTCACATCGTCGAACACCTCCGCCATCACCGCGTCGATCTCGTCGCGCCGCTGCTCGGGATACAGGTCGGGCGCGCCTGCGCGGTGCAGTGCCGTCCACTCGGTGGCGAAGTCGAGAGTGATCTGCTGGTAGTCGTTGGTGACCAGCTGCCCGCCGGCCACCTCCACGATCGCGGGGACACTCACCCCACCCGGGTAGTCCGTCTCCCGCCGGTCGTACGCCTCGCTCAGATACCGGATGCCGAGAACCGGATCACGGCCGCCCGGGTCCAGGGTGAAGCGCCAGCTGCGGTCGTCCTGGACCGGGTCGGCGACGGCCAGGGACAGTGCGTCCTCCAGACCGAGCAGCCGCCGGGACACCAGTGCCCGGCTCGCCCACGGGCAGGCACGGCTGACGACGAGCCGGTAGCGCCCTGCCTCCACCGGCCACCCGTCCCTGCCGTCCGCGGTGATCCGGTCCGCGAAGTGGGCCCTCGACCGCTTGAACGCCTTCCGGCCGTAGGCGCTGTTGCCGTCGGCCCCCTCGTCGCGGCTCATGATGTCCTCCTCCTCGTCGCTTCGAACCCTGGTGAGCACGTTCCCCGTTTTCGGCGGTCGGCACGGTGTGACCGGGGCCGACCGGGGCAACCGGCCGAGGTGGGTACACGATCGGATCGCAGGACCCGGATCACCGCCCTGGTCGCGCTCGCAGACCTGGTCGGGCTGGGTCTACATCGCCCTCGTCCTGGACGCGTACTCGCGTCGGATCGTGGGCCGGCAGGCCGCCATCCACATGCGCACCGACCTGCCGCTGGACGCGCTGGAGACGGCCCTGTGGCGGCAGAAGATCAAGAAGGACGCCGGCCTCGTTCATCCAGGTCGAGCGGGCCGTTTTCCAGTGGGTCGCGGGGCACAACGGTGAACGACTCCACTCCGCCATGGGCTACGTCCCATCCGGCGAGTACGAGCAGGCGTACCGGGCGAGCCTGGAGGAAGCCCCGCAGACCGCTTGGTCATACGATCGCGGACTCTACGAAACTCGGGGCAGCTCGCTTTTCCGCCGCTCGGCGTGGGTGGATCCGGTGCGGCGCATGGGACTCCCCGGTGACAGGATCGATGTTATGAACACCGAGACGGACTGGGCGTACCGGGTGTTCGAGCCGCACGGCTCCGAGGGCTGGCGCCCCTACGGCAATGACCCCGAACGGTGGCAGGGCGCGATCACCGCCTCCGACTCGACCGAGGGCGCCAGGTACGCCATCGGCCGCATCGTCGGCGATCTGATGACCGAGTGGGAGAGGGCCGGCCTCCATCACGCGATGCACGTGCGGGTCTTCCTCTGGCATGACGAGGCGGGCGACATGGGGGAGGCGGACTTCATCGTGGAGGTCCGGCCCCGGTCGGACATCGACGCGGCGTGATCGCGGCGTGATCTCCGGCGCATGAGGCTCCTCACGGTGACAGGCTCGGTCCGATGGCCACCGAGAGGTCGTGGGCGCACCGGGTGGCGGAGCCGCACGGCTCCGCCCCCTGGCGCCCCCTCGGCGACCACTCCCATCGCCGGCGGGAAAGAGCACCACCGACACCCCCAGGCAGGGCGCCGAGTACGCCGCGCCGGTCGTCACCGATTTGGTGACCGGGTGGAAGGTGAACGGCATCTGCGAGCAGCACGTGCGTGTGATCGTGTGAGCGGGCGAAGAAGGCGCCGGCCCCCGCCTTCGACGACCTCGATGCCCGGAGGCGCGCCCTGACCGGCCACCGCCGCCCCGCGCACCGCCTGCCACCCGGCACTCCCGCGTCCGTCGTGCTCGCCGCCGCCCTCGACCACCTCGATATCCGCCCCCGGTCGGGCCCCTGCCCGACCACCCCGTCCTGCGCGACCCCCACGGCGTCGCACCCCTCTCCTGTACCGCGCTGGACGCCCGCACGGCCCGCCGCACCTGACCGCCCACCTTGCCGGTGAGGGCCTGCCGGAGTCCTGGATGGAGCAGATCACCGCCCCGGGCGAGGACGAGAAGGACGAACAGCACGCCTACCTCAAACTGCTCACCGTGATCATCGACTACCGGCGCCGCCGCACCGCTGCGTTCCCTCCCCGAACCGATCACTGGCCCCCTAGAGATCACCCGTCTCGACATCCTCCGCCACGACCGCCTCGGCGGAGTGATCCACGAGTACCGACACACAGCCTGACCAGCGAGGACGGGATATTCGGCACCTACGCGCGTACGCGGTCCGGATGATGACGCCCCGAGGGTCGACGCTGTGACCGGCCTGGAGCCGTGCGCCATTAGCCTCGGCTCATGCCGACCGAGCGGATGGAAGCGTTCAGCGATGGAGTCATCGCCATCCTGATCACGGTCATGGTGCTCGAGTTGCCCACCCCGCACGGCACCACTTGGGCGGCCCTGCACGATGCGCTCCCGGTGCTGCTGACCTACGTGCTCAGCTTCGTCTACCTCGGCATTTACTGGAACAACCACCACCACATGCTGCAGGCGACCGATCGGGTGAACGGGCTGATCCTGTGGGCGAACCTGCACCTGTTGTTCTGGCTCTCCCTGATCCCCTTCACCACGGCCTGGATGGGCCAGAACCACTTCGCCGCCGTCCCCACGGCCGCGTACGGCATCGACCTGCTCGCCGCTGCCCTGGCCTACTACACACTGCAGAAGACGATCACCCGGGACCAGGGTGAAGAGTCCCTGCTCGCCACCGCCGTGGGGAGGGACCTGAAGGGCAAGGTCTCGCCGCTGCTGTACGCGAGCGGCATCGGCCTGTCCTTCCTGAACGACTGGCTCGCGGTGGCGATCTATGCCGGCGTCGCGCTGATGTGGCTGGTCCCCGACCGGAGGCTCGAGCGGACCATGGCCCACAGACCGACCCCGGGCCCGGACGAGTCCGCCCCCTGACCTCCGCGGCGTCACGACGGCAGCGGCCTCCTGTCCCCCAGCGGGGCGAGGGTGGGCGACGGGCTCGGCCGGGTGTCGGTAAGCGGCCCTCATTGCCGTACGGGGGCATCTCACGGACGTGTAGATGCCGAAGAGACCGGCGGCCAGGTTGTCGGCCTGGTCCTGTCGCAGTCCGTCGAAGAACGTCGCGGTCTTCTTGAGCTCGTCCTCCGGCAGCCGCTTGGGCGTTGTCACGTTGTTGAGTGTGGGAGTGCCTGATGGCGTGTCGGGTGCGGTGGGGCCGGGCTCCGGCCCCGGGCTCAGGCCGCGGTGGGCGGGGCGGTGGCGCCAGTGATCTGGTCCCGGATGGCGAAGCGGACGGTCATCAGATGGTGCCGTCACGTCAAGGGCCGTCACCGGTTGTGACCGTCCGTTCAACGAACACGCGTACGGGAAAACCGGTCGACGGCAGCGGGAGGCCACCGCCCCCGTCGAAACGGTTGTCGCCACGTACCCCCCGGGCGACGATGTTCCCAGCGCATCGCCCTGCGGGAGGCCACGTTGACCGATCCCTGGGTGGCCCTGGAACCGGGGGCCGACCCTGCCGAGTGCGTACGCGTGCTGCACCGGGCGCACGAGACCTTCACCGAGGCCGGCACGGTGCCGCGCCCGGTGCGCGGCGTGGTCGCCGACTCGTGGCGGCGCTCGGCGCGCGCCGGGGTCCACCCGGACGGTACCGCCGACGTCGAACTGACGGACGGCGACCTCGGGGCCCGCCGCGCCGAGCACCCGCTGGCTCATGTGATGCCGCTGTTCCGGGAGCTGATGGGCACGTTCGCCTCCGACGGCCGGCATCTGCTGGCGGTGTGCGACGCGCACGGGAGGCTGCTGTGGGTCGAGGGGCACACGTCGACGCTGCGACAGGCGGGGCGGATGAACTTCGTGCCCGGCGCGCGGTGGGCGGAGAGCGCGGTCGGGACGAACGCGCCGGGCACGGCGGTCGCCGTGGACCGTCCGGTCCAGGTGTTCGCGGCCGAGCACTTCGTGCGGCGCGTGCAGCCGTGGACGTGCGCGGCGGCCCCCGCGCACGACCCGCACACGGGGCGGCTGCTCGGTGCCGTGGACATCACCGGTGGGGACGGCCTCGCGCATCCGCACAGCCTGGGCTTCGTACAGGCCGTTGCACGCGCGGCGGAGTCCCAGTTGGCGCTGCTCGCCCCGAGACGCCCGGACGGCGGTGGGCCCGGACTGGCGACACTGGGGCGCGACCAGGCCGTACTGACGACAGACGGCCGCAGTGTCCGGCTCAGTCGCCGGCACAGCGAGATCCTCGTCCTTCTGGCCCGGCGCCCCGACGGCCTGACCGGCGCCGAACTGCTGTGCGCCCTGTACGAGGACGAGTCGGTGACACCGGTGACGCTGCGCGCGGAGCTCGCCCGGCTGCGTCAGGTGCTCGGCCCGGGACTGCTCGCGTCGTGCCCCTACCGGCTCACGGCACCCCTGGAGTCGGACATCGCCGCCGTCGAACGTCGGCTGGCGGCCGGCGCGGTCACCACCGCCCTGGCCGCCTACGCGGGCCCCCTGCTGCCCGCCTCCCGGGCACCGGCGGTCGTACGGCTCAGGCGCCGCCTCGCCGACGGCCTGCGCGCGGCACTGATCGCCCGCTCGGACGCAGACCTGCTGGCCGACTGGGCCCCCGCGCCGTGGGGCGAAGAGGACCTGGACGTGTGGCGGGCGCTGGTCATGGCCCGGCCGACGGCATCGAACCGGGCCCATCTGGCCTCACTCGAATCGGAGTTGGCGGCCCCGGACGGCTGGGCCCGCTTCGAGGACCGGTAGCGCCGCTGCCCCTCCGCAACGTGGATGCAACGTCCGCGTCCTTACGCTCCGGCGCAGAGCTGCCCAACGGCGGGCAGCCCTGCTGAAGGAGGCCAGTTCCGCATGACACGTTACGCGGCGCCCGGAAGCGAGGGCGCGATCGTCTCCTACCAGCCCCGCTACGACCACTTCATCGGCGGGGAGTACGTACCTCCGGTCAAGGGGCAGTACTTCGAGAACCCGAGTCCGGTGAACGGGCAGCCGTTCACCGAGGTGGCGCGCGGTACGGCGGAGGACGTCGAGGCGGCACTCGACGCGGCCCACGCGGCCGCACCCGGCTGGGGGCGCAGGCCGGCGGCCGAGCGGTCCGACATCCTGCTGAAGATCGCCGACCGTATGGAGGCCGACCTGGAGTCACTCGCGGTCGCGGAGAGCTGGGAGAACGGCAAGCCCGTACGGGAGACCCTGGCGGCCGACATCCCGCTGGCCATCGACCACTTCCGCTACTTCGCCGGCGCCGTGCGCGCCCAGGAGGGCTCGCTCAGCGAGGTCGACGACGACACGGTCGCGTACCACTTCCACGAGCCGCTGGGCGTCGTCGCCCAGATCATCCCGTGGAACTTCCCCATCCTGATGGCGACGTGGAAGCTCGCGCCCGCCCTCGCCGCGGGCAACGCGGTCGTCCTCAAGCCCGCCGAACAGACGCCGGTCTCCATCCACTACTGGCTGAGCCTCGTCTCCGACCTGCTGCCGCCGGGCGTGCTGAACATCGTCAACGGCTTCGGTCCGGAAGCCGGAAAGCCGCTCGCCTCGAGTCCGCGGGTGGCGAAGGTCGCCTTCACCGGCGAGACGTCCACAGGACGGCTGATCATGCAGTACGCGGCCGAGAACCTGAAGCCGGTCACGCTGGAGCTGGGCGGCAAGTCGCCGAACATCTTCTTCGACGACGTGTGGGAGAAGGACGACGAGCTGCGCGACAAGGCCCTCGAAGGGTTCACGATGTTCGCGCTGAACCAGGGCGAGGTGTGCACCTGCCCCTCCCGCGGGCTGATCCAGCGCGGCAACTACCCCGACTTCCTGGCCGCGGCCGTCGCCCGCACCGAGCTGATCAGGCCCGGGCACCCGCTCGACACCGACACGATGATCGGCGCACAGGCGTCCAGCGAGCAGCTGACCAAGATCCTGTCCTACATCGACATCGGCCGACAGGAGGGTGCCAAGATCCTCACGGGCGGCGAACGCGCCGATTACGACGGTGACCTGAAGGGCGGTTACTACGTGCGGCCGACCATCTTCGAGGGCGACAACCGGATGCGTGTCTTCCAGGAGGAGATCTTCGGTCCCGTCGTCTCGGTGGCCTCGTTCGACGACTTCGACGACGCGATCAAGATCGCCAACGACACGTCGTACGGTCTCGGCGCGGGCGTGTGGACCCGCGACATCAACACGGCCTACCGCGCCGGCCGCGCCATCCAGGCGGGTCGTGTCTGGACGAACTGCTACCACGCCTACCCCGCGCACGCGGCGTTCGGCGGCTACAAGCAGTCCGGGATCGGCCGGGAGACGCACAAGATGATGCTGGACCACTACCAGCAGACGAAGAACCTCCTCGTGTCGTATTCGCCGAAGAAGCTCGGTTTCTTCTAGCCGCGGCAGAAGGGCGCCTGAGCTCGGTCGAAACCCGGCAGGCGCCCTTCTCGACGCGTCGGGGAATCACCAGCGGGCGGCACCGTCCGAGCAGCTGCTTCCGCTCCTGCCCTTCCAGTACTCCGGTCCGACTTCGCAATCTTGCGGTGGGCCCGGCCGGGAACGGGTACGGCCACCACGTGACCACCAGGGGGTGTGTGGACTCCTGAAGATCGTGCGGTAGCCGCGGGCCCATAGCGTAGACCCTGCCCGCCGACGGGCGATGTTCGACCAGGTCACGGCCCGGATCGCGGGACGGTCCGGCCGAGTCGAACCGCGGGCCGGTGCCCGCTTCTGCCTGCTCGGGCTGTTGTCGAACGGACCCGGGGCACATCGGGACGAGCCGGTCGCGCAGTGCGTCATGGCGGGTGGGCCGCGGATGACCGCGCTGTTCGGCGGGCTGCCGGAGGGTGATGACCAGGGCCTGGCCCGCGCCACCCGCGACGGCCGGAAGTCCGTGTTCCACGGTCACGTCCAAGGCTCCGTCGCAGCCGACAAGGCCGCTGTGGAGCGGTCGTTCAAGAGCTTCGCCGCGTCCGTGGGCTACCGCATCGGGTGCGAGCCAGGGAGCAGGGCATGACCAACCAGAAGATCACTCCACCCGGTCAGGCAACGTGACAGTGCCCTCGGGCGTTGCACTGTGCGGCAGATCCTCGTGCCGAGGGGCGGGAACCATCCGGCCGGAACGACTCGTCACTGACCACGACCGCCACTCAGAGCGGCGGGTAGGACACCAAGGGTGAGGCGACAGTGGGGGATTTCATGAAGCGTGCATCTGCGGCAAGAGCGGGCCTGACGGCCGTGGCGGTGTTGGCGATGCTGACGGTCAGCGGCTGCCGGGAGGACTACACGGGCCTCCCCGACCCCGACTCTCCCCCGAGCGGGCGGGTCTCCGAATCCGCGTCGCCGACGCCTTCGGCGGAGCGAAGCGGTCCGCGCACCCTGGTGGACGCCCCCCGAGCGGGCGGCCTGGACAAACTGACGGGAGAGCAAGCCCTGACGGACGCCCCGGTCGACCCGGGCGAGATGCGGGACGACATGACGCTGGTCATCGGCAACTACGGGGACCCGGGCGGGCAGGGTGCGCCGGTGCTGTTCGAGGGCGTCGACCACGTGCCCGAGGACACCAACAAGCGCCGTGAGCACCTGTTCCGGGGCATGATCGAGTACATCCAGTGGGACCCCGAGCTGGGGCAGCCCGAGGCGCAGCCGGTGGAGCCCGGACCGCTCGGCGGCTCGGTGGAGTGCCTGCTCGCCTCGCTGAGCGAGGAGGGCAACGTCATCTGCGGGTGGGCCGACGAGGGCACGGCGGCCGTCGCGCTCTTCGAGGACAGCACGCTCGCCGATGCGGGAAAGCTCTTCGTCGAGATGCGTGGGGATCTGGAGCGCTGACCGACCGGCGAGCGAGAACGAGGACGCAGCCCCGGCCGACGGGCGGGACACCCTGCCCCAAAGGTCCCGGCAGGCTCCCGGGACCGCTACCGGCAGGCGTGGTGGTGCGGGAGCGCCGCCGGTCCATGACCCGGCAGCGGGTCGAGACCGAAGGCCGGAGCGCCTGCCGAGAGCCCGCGGGCTGCGTCGGGAAGCACCGGCGCTCCACGGCATCGTCGAGGCCCTGACCGAAGCCGGCACCCGCGGGATCCGGCTCGGGGTGACGTTCCTCGACGCGTCACCCCTCCGGTCAGCGCAGGGTCGGTACGGTGCCGCACTCCGCCCACGTGACCTCGACCCCGCGCAGGTCTCCGCCCCACTCTTCGGAGATTTCCGCGAGCCGGGCAGCGTCGGGCGGGGTGCGGCCGAGGCCGATTGCGTACCGTGCGGACGCCGGCCCGGTCTCGAACGGGCGGGGCCAGGCGTACACGTCCGCCGCCCCGGCGTCCTCCAGAGCGGTGAGCAGCGCTCGCAGACGCCCCCGGACGCGCCCCAGAGTCTCCTCGAACTCCTCGGCAGAGCCAGGGCGTACGGTCAGGACCGCCCAGGCCGCGTGACGCCGGTGCAGGGAGGGCGGCGACAACAGCTCGGGCCAGGGGTCCGTGCCCGCATCCGCTGCCGTTTCCAGGACGGTCCAGGCGCGGTAGAGCTCATCGGTCAGCAGGTCCCGGAAGCAGGCGCCGACCTGTCCGGTGCAGTTGCGGACGGGATCGGTGGGCGTCATGAGTGCCACGGGCGTGTGCGGTCCCGTTCCGGTGGAGGTGAGGCCGACCGGGTCCCGCCAGTCCCAGGCGGCCCAGGTGCCGAAGAAGTGGCGGAGCGGGTCCGGAGCGGCCGAGTCCGCGGCCTCGCATGTCGTACGGGCCGCCAGCACCGACCAGGCCAGGCCCGGCAGTCCACCGAAGGGGGCCGAGTCGAGGCCGCGCGCCCCGGCCCACGCCTTCACCTGCCTGGCGAGCCGGGTGAAAGCGGTGTGGTGGTCGCCCACCGCGGCCCGTACCGCGTCCGCGTCGCTCACCGCGCTCAGGGCGATCGCCGCCCCCTCGTCCAACTCGGCGCGGCGGACCACTGCTTCGCCGGGGTCGAGCGTTCCGGTGGCGACGATGGCCAGGTCGACGTCCAGACCACCGATGCGCAGCCGCAGGCCCGGCACCCGGGCGCCGGTCACCTGGCGCACCCGGGTGGCGTCCGGCAGCGCGGCGGTCACCCGTGCCCGGACGCCGGCCGGATCGGCGCTGCCCGGCAGCGCCGCGACCAGGTCCAGGTCCGCTCCGGCCAGGGCGCAGCCCATGCGCCGTGATCCGACGATGTGGACGACTCCGTCACCCAGCGCCGCGGAGATGCGCTGCGCCGTCCTGCGCGCCAGGGCGGCCTGGGCCTCGCTCTCCGCGGCCGGCTCGGCGGTAGCGGATTCGGGGGTTTCGGGCAGCCACCGTACGTCGCCCGTTCCGAGAGAGATCGTGGCGCGTGGACGCATCGGTTCGTCGCCCCGGCGGGAGAGCAGGACCAGCTCTTCGACCCGTGCCGACATGCCGTCGAGCCGGGCGGTGCATGCGGCGGCGAGGTGCTGCGGATCCCTCGCCCGGCCCAGGGTGAGATGGGGGGTGAAGCCCTCGGCGCGCCCGCGGCAGCGCGGAAAGCGCTCCTCCAGAGCGCGGCGCAGTCCTGCCCACGGTGCTTCGCCGGCCGCCGCCGGGTCGAGCCAGACGGTGGCATCGTCCCGGTGCCCGAAGGTGTGCACCCCGTCCAGCCGGGCGGTGAAGGCCGCCGTGCCGTCCGCCGCTTCGGCCAGCAGCGGGGCGGCTTGCTCGAAGTCGGACTCCGGCACGAAACCGAAGAGCAGATTGACGTGCGGCGGCCAGCGGTGGAACTGCGGATCGTGCTCCTGGCGGATGCCCTGGAGGATCGGCCACAGCTCCTGAGGAGGTATCCACGCCAGCGCGGTGCGGGCCGTCGGCCGGGCGTCGAGGACGTCCGTGGACTCCGTACCGCTCGGCTGAAGGTCCGCCTCCACGCCGTAGTGGTCCGAGACGTAGAGCCCGTCCGTTGTGGGCGAGTCGCCCCGCAGGAATGCCCCGGTCGCCCGCAGCCGTCCCGCGCGCAGGAAGATCCGGTCCAGCCGGGAGGCCCGGCCGGACAGCGAGGACACCGCGGCCAGCGGATTGACGCCCGGGTCGAACGTGGGCGTCCGGTCGCCGGGCCCGTGGACCTCCGTCCAGGCGTCCCGCAGCCCGAGCGCGGCGGCCGGTCCGTCGCCGCCGTCGTTGAAGTCACCGACCAGGATCAGATCGCCGTCCACGCCGCCGAGTCCCTCGGCGAGCCGGCCCAGTTCAGCCTGCCTCCGGGCCGGGCCGTTGGGGGAGTGGTCACTGCTCAGATGGGTCGTGGCCACCACGAGTGGACCGGAGCCGGTCTCCACGGTGATGGCGGTGACGGCCTTGTGCGGTCCGAGTTCGTGCCGCCCCGCCTCCCGCACGGGCAGCCGGCTGAGCAGCAGCAGCCCGCTGTCCTCGATGTCCTTCCCTCCCGGGTCGGTGCCCAGGGTGTAACCGGCGCGGACCCAGGGTGCCCGCAGCAGCAGGGCGAGCAGACCGGCTTCGACCTCCTGGAGCGCGATGACGTCCGCGTCGGCGTCCTCCAGGGCCGAGAGCAGCAGGGGGCGACGCCGGGGGGTGTCGAGGCGGTCGCTGTCGTACCGGTCCCACAACGTGTTCCAGGTGAGTACGCGCAGACTTCCCGCGCTCGGCACGGTCGTCCGGGGTGCGTCGTCCGCGGGTCGCCATCCCTCTGCCGGTTCCCATGCGTGGGGCGTCCCGGCTGTGAAGAAGGGCGCTCGCAGCAGGCGCGGGTTCCGCACCCGGCCGGCGTCCGACATGTCGATGCGGTCCACACCGGTGGTACGGTCCCAGACCAGCTCGCCGTCCGCCTCGACGAACAGCACCCGGTGCCACGGGATGTCGCCGCCGGGTACGAACGAGGGCAGCGGGACTCGCTCGGGGGCGGCACCGCGCTGGGTGATCCCCAGCACGAACCGGGCCGGATCGAACCTCGGGTCCCAGCGGACCCGGTGATAGATCTCGTCGCTCGTACGCATCACGTCTCTCCTCCGCCCATGATGCCGTCCGACGTGCCCGCGGTGTCGTCGACGGTTCCGCCCGCTCCGAGGTACCAGGTGCGGTGGGCCTCGCCCGGGTAGGGCGGGGCGTACCGGTGCAGCTGCGAGGCGAGCACCGCGGGCGGTACCGGGTGGGCACGCCCCTTGTTGCGCCGTGCCAACTCTTCCTCGTCGACCAGCGCGACCACGTGAGTGACCAGGGCGTCGCGGCGCCGTGCCACCCCGTGCACCAGGGAACGCTGGTGCTGGTTGAGGGACGTGGCGTCCCACACCACGGTCCCGCCGCCGGCCAGCGCCGAGTCGAGCCGGCCCAGCCCCTCCCGCAGGACCTCCCCGTTGGCCCGCTGGTCGGCCCGGGAGCCCCGGGCCCGGCGCAGATCGTCGAGGGAGATGCGCGAGTCGGTCCGGGGGAGACTCCCGGCGAAGGTGCTCTTTCCGCTGCCCGACGGCCCGACGAGATGGATCAGCCGGGGAAACGCCCCGGAACGCCACCGCCAGCTCGCCGCCACCGCCTCGTCGACGGTGGAGATCCGCCCTTTGGCGAACGCGTCCCGCGCCTCCGCCCAGCACCGGTCGGCGGCAGCGGAGCCGAGACCGGCGAGTGCGTCCCGCAGCCCGGCCCGCAGCGGCTGCAGCGGCGATTCGCCGAGCAGCCCGGCCTCCTCGGCGTGCAACGCGGACCATTCGACCTGTTCGCGAGCCTCGGCGGTGTGCGCGACCGCTCCTGCGACCGCGTGAAGCACCCCCAGGTCGGCGGCGAGAGCGAAGCGTGCCAGGCCGGTCCGGCGGTCGCCGTCCGGGTACGGGCGCTGAAGCCTTGGGGACAGCCCGACCAGGTCTGCGATGCGGCGGGCGCCCGGCATGCCCAGCGGCCCCGCGAGGCGGGGCCCGAGCCACGCCCGGCGCGTGCTGTGGAGCATCGTGGCCAGGACGCCCTCCAGCCGTGCGTCCCCGGACCGGCCCAGCACGTCCAGTCTCGCGGACACATCGGCGACGAGGGCCTCGGCGGCGGCCGGATCCTCAAGGGCGACGCCCAGCGCGGCCGACAGGGACGGCACATCGGCGTCCGCCCCCGAACGCACCGCCCACAGCGCGGCGTTCGGGCCCAGAGCGTTCTCCACGACAGCGGCGTGCATCCAGTGCGTATCGGTTCGAACGTGTCTTTCGCGCACCCACTTGGCCATCCGCTGCCCGAACTCCTGCCGGCCGAACCCCTCGGCGGTGCGTACGACGTAGCCCTCCTGGCGCACGGTGTCCAACCGCAGCGTGCGCAGCGCACGCTCGTCGAAGACACCCCGCCACAGCACCTGCGGCACCGGAACTCCCAGCCGCCGCAGGAACCGGACCGTCCGGTCCCAGTCCAGGCAGCGGTTGCCGCCGTCCCAGACGGAGAACCCGTAGAACCAACTCTCCAGGTCTCCGTATGCGATCGAGTGCCGCGCGAAGAGGTTCTCGCCGCACACCCGCCAGCCATGCGGGATCTCCGCGCCGATCCGTCCCTGCAGGCTCTTCACCCACGCCCGCGAGGGATGGTGCGCAGAATCCAGCGACCGGGCGTGAAGCCCGTCGGTGTAGAGGGTGGTGTTCTCCCCGTCGAGTTTCTCGGTGACCACGACCTCGCGGCCGCGCAGCCCGGACAGATCACCGGCTCGTACGTCGTCCGACGCCGCCCCCGGCGACCACGGGAGATGAGGCGTACGGGGGTAGGGCACACGCATGATCCGCTTTTCGTGACGATGTCGGGTCCGGTCACTGTAGGAGCTCGAGGAGAACAGATCCACCGAATAGTCGCCGACCGGTAGGACACCCCCGTGTGGGCGGGTGACGTGCCGTCGGCTCTGTGTTTCCCGCCCTTCGGTCGCTCGTATGAGGGCGCCGCGGATGTCGGCTGGACCGATCCGCTCGCGCTGGACAGCTTCGTCGCATCCTCGCTGCGGGGTACTCGCACGCTCCTGGTCGGCTGCGACGCCCCGGCGCTGTACATGGCGAGCGTGCCGGGAGCCGAGTTCTACCTGGTCACACTCTTGCTCCAGGAAGGGCGTAGGTTCGAGCCGCCGGCCGCGGGCATCGCCTTCCTGCCGCCGGCGGTGTGCATCACGCTCGGCAACATGATCGCCGGCACTCTGCTCAACTTCCTCGGCTGTACAGCGCACGTTGCCGCCGGCCTACGCCATCGGAGTGGCCGCCTCGTGCTGCTCGCCGTTTCGGTGCACAACCACTCGTATCGCGTGGGCATGCTTCCCGGCCTCATGGTGAGCGGTATCGGCCATGGCATGATCTGCACCTCCATGTTCGACGGCGGGACGCACGACGTCGACAACCACAACCGGAACGACCGTTCCCGGTCAGTGAGCAGGAGTGAGTCCTCCTCCAGCGGCAGGCTCCACGGTCGGCTCCGCCGAGAAGGCGTCACACACCTCGCCAGAGGTTGTCGAAGGCTGCGTCTTCGATCGCTCTGCGCTGCCGTACGGCCTCCAGCTCCATGACGGCATCGTTGACCGCGGCCAGTACGGTGACGACCTGGTCGTCGGCGAGTTCGTCGATCTGGTCGTCGGAGGGCTGTTCCCCGATGCCCGCGGCGGCCGCGAGGCCGGCCAGAACCGGTTCACGCGACGTCCAGCGATCCGCCGCCCGTCGACGGGCCGCCGAGTCGGCCACAGTCGGCGGATCGTCCCGGAGCACCCGGCGGGCGTGTGGCCGGGTGACCAGCGCCTCCGCCTCCAGGGCGGCGAGATACGCGGGTGCCAGGCCGCGGCCCCGGCGCCACAGCCAGTCCTCGACGGATTCGTAGGGCGCCTGCCGGACGAGCGAGGACGCGGCCTCACGCAGCAGACGGTCATCGATGGGGGGCGGCAGGCCCGGCAGGATGTGGTGACCGCCCAGGGTGAGGGACTCGGCGCCGATAAGGTCGATCAGCTCCGCTCCCGCGAGAGCGAGCGACAGGTCGCCCCGCTCCACGGGAGGAGTGGACGGTGTGTCGATGGCGACGATCATCAGGTCCCGCGCTGTGGTCATGAGCGACTCCACGTCGGAAGGGGGCGGCGATCCGTCAGCCGGCCGGTCGGCCCGATCTGTCGTTCACAGCGGACACATCGTACGACCGCCGCGGAGCACCGGGCAGCCGGAGCGGCCCCGGGCGCGGGGGTCTCTGCCTACGTGACCAGGAGATGAGCCTGCGCGACATCGCCGCCCGACTCGTCGTCACCACGGGCAAGAAGAAGGGACAGCATTCGCCCCCCCCGTCACCGTCATGCGGATGCTGCGCGAACACGACGAGCACACAAGTGCGCTGGAACCCGCGTGCTGACCTGCGGCTCAGTCTTCAGCGTCGTTTTTCGGCGAGCACTACTGAGCCCCCACTTCCATGAGTGCGCGGCCGCTTTGTGGTGACGGTGCGACCGTGGCAGACGTGTACAGGGCCGTGTGTCCGGGCCGGAAGCCGCCGTTCGGATCACCTGAAGCGGCCCTTCAGGTGATTGCCGGACGCCTCATGAGCCAGGCAGCTGTCGCAGGGGTACAACGTCTCAGCAGAAGACGAACCCAGAACCCCCGTGAGGAGCTCGGCGATGTATGCAGCAGTCCGGCGGTATGAAGGTGTGACCGATCCGGCCGCGGCGGGACGCCTCGTGAACGAGGGCTTCGTGCCGCTCATGCGCCAGGTCTCCGGCTTCGTGGCCTACTACTGGGTCGATGCCGGGGATGGAGTGATGGTCTCGACCAGTGTCTTCCAGGACCAGGCCGGTGCCGAGGAATCGGTCTCGAAGGCGGCCGACTTCGTGCGGGACAACCTTGCGTCACTGCTCCCCAACCCTCCCCAGGTCACGTCCGGGGAGGTTCTGGCTTCCGCGTAGCAGCGTTCGGATCAGCCTCCGGTGTTCCCCGTGACTGTGAGTGAGAGGCTGACGTGGCTGGGAGGGCGGAGCCCGTCCCGGCGTTCGGCTTCGAAGGGGCGCTGTCACGTTGTTGGGTGTGTGAGTGCCTGATGGAGCCGTCGGTGCGTGGGGGACTTGCGCTTCGGGCCTGGGGCCAGGCCGTGGTGGACCGGCCGGCAGCGCCGGTGATCTGGTCCCGGACGGCGAGGCGGACGGTCGTCTCGGCCCGGTTGTTCGGGTACTTCGGGGTGCGGTGCTCCACCACCGGCATGACCTGGCGGCGGGCCGCGCCACAGGAGCGGAGCTTGTCGGTGACCACCACACGCGGCACGTACTCCATGTCCTTCAAGAGCCGACGGAAGAACCCCACGGCGGCGCGGGTGTCGCGCTTGGACCGGACGAGGACGTCCAGCACGTTCCCGTGCTGGTCCACCGCCCGCCACAGGTAGGGCCGCTCGCCGTTGATCTCGATGAAAACCTCGTCGAGATGTCACTCGCCCCCCGACCAGGGTTGGCGTGGAGATCGTGCAGCGCCGCGACGGTGGATTCCGCTCGACTTGGGCTCGGGTGGGGACTCCGCCGCCAGCAGTGCCCCCGTTTGCAGTGGGGCCGCGCCGTTGGGCGGTGGAGCGGACGTTCACCTGGCTGGGACGATGCCGCCGCCTGTCAAAAGACTATGAGTACCTGCGCGTCTGCTCGGGGAATGCCCTATGCCTCGCCATGGCCATGCTTCTGGTGCGGCGCCTGGCCAGATCAGCCCACTGACAGCTTTTCAGACACCCTCTACCACCGATTACGGAAGAGGGGCGGATGCTTTACAGACCTCTCTGGCCACCGAAGAGGCACCCGCCGATGCGGTTCAGGCGACGCGGGAGGATCGGCTGGAGACGGCGGGCCTCGGGTCGAGAAAGTTGCCGTAGGCGGAGAAGGCTTCTGCGGTGAACGCCTCCTCGGGCATGTCGGCCGGGAGGAATTCCACGCAGGAGGTCTGTGGCTCGGCTGTGCTCCTGCCGAGACGGCAGGCGATTCCGGTGAGCTTGATGGTGATGAAGTCTGCGATCTGAGAACCGAATTGGATGGGCCTGCCGGCGATGGTGATGTCTCCGACGCTGAAGCCCTTTTCCGGTGGCACCCGGTAGGCGGCTCGGACGCGGTGTTCCGTGTCGCCCCTGAGATAGGTCCAGTAGCTCTTGGGGTCGGACCCGTCGGGCGTCTCCCAGCCATCAGTGGACAGGTCGTCGAAGTACAGGCCGACCGGGTCGGCGAGGGTGATGTCGGCTCTTTGGCGGGCTAGGGCGTTGACGCCGGCACCGATGTGCGGATCACTGTTGCGTTCGGGCGCTCCGTACTTGCCACAGGCGATGAGCTCCTGCTCGGTGGTGAGCTCCGTGCCGTTGATGACGCGCCGGATGGTGGCCGCGGCAGCCAGTTCGATCTCGGCACCGAGGGTGTTGTTGCGCTGGACGAGGTGCATGGCGCCGTGGCTCGTGGAGTCGTTCCACTTATTGCGTGGCTGGTATCGGCCGGTGGGGGAGAACAGATCCTCTGGCCGGACGTCAGGACTGATGTGGTGACGGTAGAGCTCGATGACCTTCTGTGGGTTGGTCTCCGCGAGCACTTCCCAGTACTCAGGGCCTTCACAGGTGAACGTGACCTGCGTGATCTTGTTCGTGTTGTCGCGTACGACGCTCCATTCGCAGTACTCGTCCTGGACGTCACGGCTGGCGTCGGCGCGTTCCCACCGTTGGACGTCGGAACTTGAGGTGATCTTGATGATGCGGGGGAACGCGGTCCAGCTGATGGCGGCCCGGGTGGCGTCCCCGGCGGTGTCTGTGCTGGTCAGGTTGTAGAACTGAGGCCTAGGACTGTCGTGCAGCACCTCGTGGGGATCGGGCCCCTTGACGGCCGCGTCCACCGTGTTCGAAATGAAGGCGTTCCATGCCTTGCGGCCGAACTCGTCGAAGTCGTCGAGGTTCCCTGGAGGCCCGTAGGCGTCGAGTTTCGTCATGGTCCGTTCCTTCCGTGCGAAGCGGACGGCGTGGTGGCCGAGCGCATGGGCGGTGATTCAGGGCAGGGGGACGGCGGTGGCGTCCTCACGCATCGCCAGCGGCGGCGCGTCAGCGGGGATATCGGTGACCGGCAGGGTCAGCTGGAACTCGTTCAGCTTCATGGCCCGGAACTGCCGACGGCGGGATTCGGCGAGGCGGACGTAGTCGTCGAAACCGTCTTCGGTGCGGGCCCGCGCTGCGGCCTTGCGCACGTAAGCGTCCACGCGCTGTCCGAACACCGCCTGCCACGCGTCGTCGGGCACCTGCCAGTGCGCGGCGAAGAGGCCCTCGGGGCTGTCGGCGGGCAGGGTACGTGCGGCATCCGTGATGGCCAGGGCCATCTGGTCGCACAGGGCCGAGAGCTTGGTCGCCGCGGTGGGTGCATACCGCATGAGATGCGCGCGAGGCAGGCTGAAGACCGGATTGGGGAAGTCGACCATCAGCACGCAGGCGGCGAACTTCGCCGAGAGCAGCCCATGGCGGAGCATCTGCCGTACCACTTCGTTGTCCTCGTGAGCGGCCTCGGGCACCACGAAGGCGAAGAAGGTGTCGCCGGGCCGGCGGAAGGCGATGCTGCCGTCCTCGGCCCGCTCTTCCAGCCGGAAGCCGAACCGGGCCAGGCTTGCGCAGTACCGGGCGGCGGGTGCCGTGGGCGGTGCGGCCTGCGTCACCAGGCCGAGGTCGTCCAGGAGGACATCCTGATTGAGCCAGAACCCCATCGGGAGCACCAGGTCGGTTGATTCCGGGGTGACGATGCTGCTTTGTCTGTCCGTGCCGGCGAGGTTGACGGTGGTGGTCGTGAACAGGTGGCGGAACAGGCGGTCGGGGTGTTCGACGACGCCGTTCGCGGTGACCTCGGCGAGTCGCGCGGCAGTCCATCTGGTGACCAGCGACCTGACGGTCAACTCCAGCTTCTGGGCGCCCGTGACCTGCTGGTAGAGAGGATCACGGCGCAGCGGGTCGTTGTCGGCCAGCCGGACCGTGGCCCTCTCGGACTGCCAGTTGAGCCAGGGGATCCTGAGCTCCTTCATCACGGCGCTTCCGTTGACATGGCTGTCGAAACAGCCCTTGCCACGGGAGTCCGGCTCCAGGGCGTCCCAGGAGTTGCCCGCCCATACCCAGGTCGGGCCGATGCGCATATAGAAATTGAAGACCTTCGCATCAGGGTCCCAGGCCGCGACCTGGAGGAACGCTGTGACCTGGTCGCCGCCTGCCTGCGTACTGATCAGCAGGTCAACCTGGCCGGCTCGCACGGCCACGGTGATGGCGAAACGCATGTCACGGTGCAGTCCGGGAGAGGTGTCCGGCGCGATCTGCCCGGCCTCACTGACCAGGTACACCCGCCGAGAGGCGGCGGCCGCCTCCGGCAGTCCGGACAACAGCTCCTGCACTGTCACCGGGAACCTGTTCTCACGGAAGAACTCGGCGGCCATCGGGTCGCTCAGGCCGGCGAGTTCCTCCTCGCTCACCGGTTGCGCCCGGTCGTCCCTGCCGCTGACCCTGCGGTACAGCTGCCCGGCCCTCAGCGTGGAGGGATCGGTGCCGCAGCCCTCGTCGACCAAGTCGTGCTCCGCCTCAGCCGCTTCCAGGACGACCTTCTCAACGGCCCGGCGGTCACCCTCGAGCGTGCCGTCGACGGTCGGCTGCCGCCACGTGGTCGCCCGCCGCACTTGGCTGCGCTCGTTGTACATGACCATCCCTCCTATAGGCGTATTGGTTATAAAATCCAAATCACCGCCGTTTGGGCATTCTCGTGGTCATATGAACCACTGGCCACCGCGGTGCCCCAACCTGATGACCTCGCTCTTCCCCCGCAGGCCATTCCCGCTACGCCGACGGTAGTTCCGGCAACACACTGGATTCCCCAGCGGCAGCGGCTGCCACCTACCTCGCATCGGCCAAGGTGAGGGCGAGGGCGGCCAGGAGATCGACGGCCTCGGCGACATAGCGGTAGACGGTGGTGGTTCCGACGACGAACCCGGCTGCGAGTCGGGCGAGCGTGAGCAGGGCCTGGCGACCCGCGACCAGCCTTCGCCATCGGGTGCCGAGCCTGTGGCGGTGTTCCACCACCCGCATCACGGGCCTCGTCCAGGCCATCCTCCGCGTACAACTGGCCAGCTCAGACCGAGGATGGAAAGGGCTCACGACCGACGGCGCTGTGTTGCGGGCCTCCGTACCCGGTGCGACGGTGTTCGAAGGGGGAATGCCGATGGCCTGGCAAGGGTCGGCATCGCAGGCGACGGCATCACGCGTCGGTACACGGCTGAACCGCGCCCCACCATCCTCGGCACCCGACACTCCGTGCCTCGGCGCGCGTCCACGAACCGGGGGAAAGCACACAGAAAGCAGGAAATTCAATGGCGAACGGCCCCATGGACAGGCGCGCCTTCGGCGAGCAACCCTTTCGGCCCAACGGCTCCGTCACGGACCAGAGTACGGAGTACACCGGCCGGTACGTGGTCCTGCTCGACCCGAGCAACCAGGAGAGTGGACTGAACGCACTGCGTTCCTCCGCCGACATCGCGTCCGTCGAACGCGTCCGAGGCACCGAGACCGCGAACGTCGCCGAACTCCTTGAGCGCCCCGACGTCTCGGTGCTCTTCGAGGATCTCAACGCCGCTGTCGTCGAGGTGCGGCCCGAGCAGCGCCACGCGCTGGTGACCACGGCCGAGGCGGAGCCCTCGATCATCTCGGCGGAGCCGGAGCGCATGGTCTACGCGTTGCCGATCACCGCTCCGCAGCAGGCGCCGACCGAGTTCTTCCCGGCCTTCCGCAGCGACGAGGACGTGGTCGCCCGCCACACCAGGGCGGAGATAGCCGCCGGCCAGGGCCCGTCCTGGATCGAGGACACATGGACCTGGGGCCTGCAGGCGATCCGGGCCGACCTGTCCAGCCTGACCGGACGCGGTGTGAAGATCGCCGTCCTGGACACCGGCGTGGACACCGACCACCCGGACTTCGCCGGCCGCATCGAGGCGACGGAATCCTTCGTGCCCGGCGAGACCGTGGAGGACGGCCACGGCCACGGCACGCACTGCATCGGCACCGCCGCCGGCCCGGCCAGCCCTGGGCAGGGCCCCCGCTACGGCGTGGCCCCCGAGGCCCAGATCCTCGCGGCGAAGGTGCTCAGCAACGCGGGCAGCGGCACCGACGGCCAGATCCTGGCGGGCATGGCCTGGGCCGTCGCCCGCGGCGCGCGGGTGATCTCCATGTCGCTCGGCGCACGGGTTCGGCCGGGTGAGCTCTTCCCGCAGACGTACGAGATCCTGGCCAGGCGCACGCTCGAGCGCGGGACGGTGATCGTCGCCGCCGCGGGCAACGACAGCCACCGGCCCCAGGACATCTGGCCCGTCAGCCGGCCGGCCAACTGCCCCTCCATCCTCGCGGTGGCCGCGCTCGACAAGGCGATCGCGCCGACGTTCTTCTCCAACGCCGGCATCAATGGCCAGGGCGGCGAGATCAACATCGCCGCGCCCGGCTGGCAGGTGTACTCGGCTGCTCCCGGCGGCGGGTACAAGTACCAAAGCGGCACCAGCATGGCCACGCCGCACGTGGCGGGTGTCCTCGCCCTGCTCGCCCAGGCGAATCCCAGCGCTTCCGCGGCCGATCTCATGGCCGGCCTGAAGTCCGGTGCGTTCCCGCTGACGCAGCCCCTCAGGGACGTCGGCGCGGGTCTGCTCCAGGCCCCGTGAGCGAGTCGTCCCCATCCGCGCCGGTCGGGGTCATCCTCGCGGTCGACCCCGACCGGTTCGCGGAAGTCGTCGAGGCCCTGCGGCGGGCCGGACTGACGGTCACGGGCGAGCAGTCGATCCTCGGCACGCTCTCCGGCACCGTCATGGAGGACCGGATACCGGCCTTGGAAGCGGTGGACGGCGTCGAATCCGTAGATCGGGAGCGCACCATCCAGCTTCCCCCGCCCGATTCCCCGATCCAGTGATTCCTCATGCTGCCTGTCAAGCCGCGAGAGGGGGTGTGACTCTTCGAGTGGTTGTGCGGTCGCCTGATGGTGTGGGTGTGGACAGAATCCTCTGGTCCGCCGCCTGCGGTTTATCGGGGTGGCGGAGGAGTGAACGCAAGCCGTGTCCGAGTGGCTTATCGGACGAGCAGTGGTCGTTGATCGAGCCGGTGATCTTCGCGTGGAAGGACCGGCGCCGTTCGGTCAGTGGCCGTCAGGGCGCCTACGCGATGCGGGAGATCGTGAACGCGATCCTCCATCAGGGGCGGACCGGCTGCCAGTGGGCCTGTCTCCCGCACGATCTTCCCCGGAAGAGTGCGACGTAATGTCACTTCGCCGCCCGGCAGGACGACGGGACCGACCATGTCATCCATGAACTCCTGCGCTGCCAGGTCCGTGAGCGCTCCCGTCGATGAGAGGACCCGGCCCTAGTGGTGATGGACACGCAGAGTGTCCACATGGAGATCAACGAAGCCACGGGTGCTCGTCGAAGAGCGCCGTCGCCCGGGCCGGGTCGGACTGGGCCAGGTCGGACTGGGTCGGGTCGGGTCGGGTCGGGTCGAGCTGTGCCGCGGAAAAACCGAGGCCGTCCCCAGAACCTCGTTCGCTCGCTTGAGCTGCGCGTTCTCCTTGCGTAACGCAGACAGCTCCGCGCGCTCGTCGCTGGTCAGCAGGTCGTCGCGTTCGTCGGTGTCGGCAACGGCCTGACGAATCCAGCCGCGCAGGACCTCGTGATGAACACCGAACTCCTCGGCCGGGCGGTGGATCACGGGCTCCGGCTCCGCGACGCGGTACATCCGCACCGCACGTTCACGCAATTCCGGCGGGTACTTCCTCGGTAGGCGTCGTCAGGACTCCTCTCTGCTGAGTTCCACCTGACCTGCTGTCACCACTCCCCGTAGCTCGGGGGAACCTCACCCCCTTGTCTTCCTGTCTTTCCTTGTCTCCGCGACCAGAAAGGGTGGTCGGGCCAGCGGGTTTCTTGGGCGTGGGCCGTCCGGTGGGCGTGGTGGTAGGCGACTCGGGCAGCGCTGATCCTGGCTGTGTAGGCGTCGAGGGCGCCTGGGGCACCCCACAGACGGGCGTCGATCGCCTGGCCCGCGCAGAGTCCGGTATAGAGGGCGGTGAGGACGCCCTGGGAGGACAGGGGGTCGAAGGCGACGGC